>NZ_JBITMV010000026.1:0-78831 GCF_044466625.1 Micromonospora sp. NPDC049366 | reverse complement strand
CCCGGAGATCACCTGGCCACCAGCATGGAATTTTGCTGTCCGCCAACGAGGAGAACCCAAGGCCATCGGACAGGACTTCGTCCTGACCCTTGACACCGGGCGACCCGCGGATTGGGCGACCCGCGAACCGGGCCACCCACGAACCAGCCGACCCACGAACCGGCCGACCCACGAACCAGCCGACCCACGAACCAGCCGGCCGCGCCCCCGGACATGCCCCCGATCAGCCCGCCCCGAGAGCCGGTGCCCCCCGGCGACCCCGAAACCAGGCGAACCCCGGAACCAGGCAGCCGCGGAGCAGGCAGCCCCGGGGTGGGCAGCCCCGGGGTGGGCAGCCCCGGGGTGGGCAGCCCCGGCTCGGGCGGATCAGGGCAGCCGGGCCTCCACCACGCCGTCGCGGACCCGGGTGGGTAGGACCTGCCCGTCGTTGCCGGACGGGCCGTGGACGACCTCGCCGCCGTTCAGGCGGAACGTGCTGCCGTGCCACGGGCAGACGACGCAGTCGTGGCCGTCCACCTCCTGCACCTGGCCCTGGCCGAGCGGGCCGCTCTGGTGCGGGCAGCGCTCCAGCATCACGGTGACGTCGTCGCCGTGCCGGTACAGGATGACCGACACGTCGTCGATCTCCCGGGTGAGCAGTTGCCGCTGCGGCAGGCTCGCCAGTTCGCCGAGGGCGTGCCAGCCGGGGCTCACCAGGTGCAGGTCGGAGATGCTCTGGCTGACCTGCGCACCCTGCTTGTAGGCGAGGTGGCCGCCGATGTAGGCGCCCATGCTCGCCGCGCTCAGCCCCGCCATCCCCAGCATCCGCCCGAGGCGGTGCCGGCCGGTCAGACGGGCCGCGACCGAGCCGGTGTAGCAGGCCAGGGCCACGGTGTTGGCGGCGGCGTGGACCAGGCCGACCCGCCGCTGATCGGGGGCGAGCGCCGCCCAGTCGTTCAGGCCGGCGACAGCGGCCGGCACCGCACTGACCGTGCCCAGTGTCGTGAGCGTGGTCGCCGCCCGCTGCTGCCCCGGCATCAGGTCCAGGACCGCCGCGCTGATCCAGGAACCCACCGGCACCTGAACCATCGCCGGGTGCAACGGGTGACCCAACGGGACACCGTGCAACAGGTCCTTCAACCACTGCGGTCGCAGCGTCGCCAGGACACCGCGCTGCAGTCGGTCACCCACCCGGTCCAGGCCGGATGCCTGCTCTACCTTCGTCATCAGCGCTCGCACGGGTACCGACTTCCCGGCATCCGCGCCCCCAAACCGGTCTCGGGTGACGGATCCGCAGCGAGGCGTCACGACGACGCGACGCCCCCGGAACCCGGCGGCCCACCTCGCCCGGCGGCCCTGGCGCGCCGGCGCCGCCGACGGCATGCTGTGCCGATGGGCGTACGGGTCGAACGGCAGGGACCGGTCACCACGGTGATCCTCGATCGGCCGGCGGCCCGCAACGCCGTCGACGGTCCGACCGCGCGGGCCCTGGCCGACGCGTTCCGGGCGTTCGAAGCCGACCCGGAGGCGGCGGTGGCCGTCCTCTGGGGTGCCGGCGGAACCTTCTGCGCCGGCGCGGACCTGAAGGCGATCGGCACGCCCAGCGGCAACCGCGTCGAGCCGGACGGCGACGGCCCGATGGGCCCGACCCGGATGATCCTCGGCAAACCCCTGATCGCGGCGATCTCCGGCTACGCGGTGGCCGGCGGCCTGGAGCTGGCGGCCTGGTGTGACCTGCGGGTCGCCGAGTCCGACGCGGTGCTCGGGGTGCTCTGCCGCCGATGGGGAGTGCCGTTGATCGACGGGGGCACCGTCCGGCTGCCCCGGCTCATCGGTGAGAGCCGGGCACTGGACCTCATCCTCACCGGCCGCCCGGTGAGCGCTGAGGAGGCGTACGCGATGGGGCTGGTCAACCGGCTCGTCCCGCCGGGGACGGCCCGGGCGGCGGCCGAGGAGCTGGCCGCGGAGCTCGCCCGGCATCCACAGACCTGCCTGCGCAACGACCGGGCCGCGGTGCTGGCCGGCGCCGGGCTCGACGAGCCGGCAGCCCTGGCGACCGAGTTGGCGTACGGGATGGAGTCGCTGGCGGCGGACGCGGCGGCCGGGGCCGCCCGGTTCGCGGCCGGCGCCGGACGGCACGGCGCCCCCGCCGACTGACCTCCGCCGCGCACCCCCCACACGGCGGCGCCGCCGGGAGGGTGGATCCTCCCGACGGCGCACGGTCCAGCGGTGCTCAGTTGCGGACGATGGTGAAGGTCGTCGTCGTGTTTCGGATGTCGACGTCGTTGTCGGTCAGGCGCAGGTTGTTGAAGGTCGCCGAGCCGACCGCCGGGCCCTGCCCCGGTTCGGGCATCTCGTTGGCCCAGATGGCGAAGCCCGACTTGGCGTCGAACGCGTCACCGCTGCGCCGCGCCCCGGAGATCGAGACGTTGGTGAAGACGGTGTCGGTGACGGGGTTCTCCGGCTGGCTGCCGTTGTACTTCGTCTGGAACATGATTCCGGAGTACGTCGGGTCCACGATGTCCACGTCCGAGACGCGGATGCCGCGGAACTCCTTCGACGCCGAGAAGATCCAGACGGCGGGGAACGTCTGCGACCCCCAGAAGTGGCCGCCGGCCCGGATCAGGGAGATGTTCTCGAACCGGGTGGGCGGGCTGGCCCCGAACCCGATGAACGGGTAACCGAAGTCCAGCGAGCTGATCGTGATGCCGGAGTACGTCAGCATGTCCGCGATGTAGAGGTTGCGGAACACGTTGTCGTAGCCGCCGTACACGGCGATGCCCGCCGCCCGCCAGGTCAGCGTGGCGGTCAGGTTCTCGAAGACGTTGCCGTGGTTGCCCGTGGCCGCGCCCTGGTCGGTCGCGGAGAAGAGCGCGAACGCGTCGTCACCGTTGGACCGGCCCTCGGAGTTGGCGACCAGGTTGTCGGTGCTGCCGTTGGTCATGTTCACCGCGTCGGCGAACGTGTTCCGGAACCGGCTGTTCGTGATCTTGAGGCCGCTGACGCTGACCCCCCAGTACGCGCAGACGGTGTGCTCGACCCAGACGTTGTCCAGCGTCAGGTTGTCGACGTCCTTCAGCTCGCCCCACACCTTGCCCGGTCCGTCGATGCGGTTGGTGTAGTTGCCGAAGAAGGCGAGGTGTTCGAAGGAGGACCCGCTCGCCGAGGACTCCAACCGGAACCCGGCGTCGGTGTTCTGCTGCGAGGTGGGCGTCTGGAAGCGGGTGTACCAGACACCCGCGCCGACCACCTTGACCGCCTTGCCGTAGACCTGGAACTTCTGCGAGGTCTCGTACGTGCCGGCCGGCAGGTAGACGCCGACCAGGTTGCCGGTGGTGTCCATCCGGACCGCGTCCAGGGCGTTCTGCACGTCCTGGTGGCTGAACCCGGTCGGCACCCGGTAGCGGGCCGGATCCGGGTTGGCCCGCGGCGCGACCTGCTCCAGGTTGATGAAGTCGATCGCGTACGTGGTGCTGTTCGCCGGGTCCTTCTGGAGCCGGATCCGGCTGCCCGCGGGGACGGTGGAGTTCAGCAGCACGTTCGCCTCGTCGTAGAGGTGCCGCGGCGGACCCGCGCTGGGCGAGTCGCTGGGGCTGGCCTCGGCGCCGTACAGCCAGATGTGCTTCGAGGTGAGGCTGATCGGCTTGTGCAGGACCCCGTTGACGTAGATGTTCAGCGTCGAGTTGATCCCGCCGCCGCCCGGCGCGTCCGGGATGGAGAAGCGGGTCACCAGGGCGTTCGCGTCCGCCTTGGTGGTCCACTCGACGTACGCCCCGGTGGTGTTGAGCGTGACCGCCCGCCGCCCGGACGCCTCACCGGCGAGATCGCCGATGGTCCGGTTCGGCCCGATCACCTGCGCCCCGCCGCCGACGGAGCCGTCCTCGGCCTCGTACATGTCGTAGGGGAGGTTGGCGCCCCGGCCGACGAACAGCGACCGGTCGCTGGTGTTGTTCTGCCGCTTCACCGGCAACTCGTTGGCGTCGTCGGCGAGCACCACCCGGACGGTGTAACGCCCGTTCGCCGCCGTCCACGTGCCCAGGCTGACCGGGCCGGCGGTCGCACCGGCGGCGATCGTGCCGCTGTACGAGCCGGTCAACGTGCGGACCACGCTGCCCGAGTCGTTCAACACGGTCAGGGTGATCCCGTGCGCCCCGTTGGCCGAGGCGACCGTGCCCTGGTTGCGGATGGTCACCGAGAAGTTCACGGTGGCACCGGCGCTCGGCGTGCCGGGCGACCAGGTGACGGCCGACGCCACCAGATCCGAGCTGGCCACCTGGTTGACGGTCAGTGCGGTCGGGCTGGTGTACGTGTTGTTGGCCTCGTTCTGCTCGATCACCGTGTTCGCCTCGTCGACCTTGGCGATCAGCTGGTAGCTGCCCGCGTTGCGGGGGCCGATGTTCGCCGAGACGGTGGTCTGCGCCCCGGCGGCCAGGGCGCCGACGGTGGCCGTGCCGACCTTCGTCGTACCCAGGTAGAGGCCCACGGCGGTGGCGGCGGAGGCCGCCGTGCCGGCGTTGCGCACGGTCGCCGACAGGGTGATCGCGTCGGTCTCGACCGGCGCGGCCGGCGAGGCGCTGATGCCGGTGACCGTCAGGTCCGGGTTGGGTGCCGGGACACCGATGACCTGGAGTTCGGCCACCTGCCCGTTCGACGAGCCGGAGTTGGCGCTGAACTGGAGCCGGACGTCGGCGGTGGTCGCCGAGACCGGGATGGTCACCATGTTGCTGCTGCTCGGGCTGAACGAGTACGTCGCCGAGCTGACCAGGTTGGTGAACCCGGACGCGGACTGCTCGCGGCCGAGCACCTGGAACGTCTGGGTGCGCGGGCCCCACGCCGGGTCGGGGTTGAGCTTCACCACCAGCGAGCTGACGCTGGCGTTGGAGCCCAGCGAGACGGTCAGCGTGCTCGGGTACGCGCCGGGCGCGCCCTCCCAGTAGGTAGTGACGTCGTCGTCGTTGGCGTTGACGGCGTTGAAGATGTGCACCACCGACGACGCGGTGATCGGCTTGCCGACCGCCAGGTTGGTGCCGCCCGGCGGGTTGCTGCCGGTGCGGGTGACCGTGTTGCTGTTCGACGACACGTTCCCGGCGGCGTCCCGGGCCCGCACGTAGTAGGAGACGGTCGCCGTGTCCGGCTGGCTGTCGGTGTAGGTGAGCGTGCTGCCGCTCACGCTGCCGCGCAGCGCGCCGTTGGCGTACACGTCGTAGCCGGCGACCCCGACGTTGTCGGTGGACGCCGTCCAGGTCAGCCGGACCTGTCCGCTGGCCGGCTGGGTGTAGGCCAGGTTGCCCGGCGCGGTCGGCGCGACCGTGTCACCGGTGTTGCCGGTGCGGGTGACCGTGTTGCTGTTCGACGACTGGTTGCCGGCCGCGTCCCGGGCCCGCACGTAGTAGGAGACCGTCGACCCGGCCGGTTGGGTGTCCGTGTAGGTCAGCGTGGAGCCGCTGACGCTGGTCCGGAGCACACCGTTGGCGTAGATGTCGTAGCCGGTGACCCCGACGTTGTCGGTGGACGCCGTCCAGGTCAGCCGGACCTGGTCGGTGGCCGGCTCGGTGAAGGCGAGGTTGCCCGGCGCCGACGGCGCCTGCGTGTCACCGGTCGCCGGCCCGTAGATCTCCAGCTCCGACAGCTGCCCCGCCGGCCAGCCGCTGTTGGCGGTGAAGAGCAGCCGGACGTAGCGGGTGGAGGCGGTGGGCACGGTGACGGTCACCGTGTTGCCCGACGACGGGTTGAAGGCGTACGACGCGGAGGCGACCAGGGTCGAGAAGCTGGAGCCGTCGGTGCTGCCCTGCACGGTGATCGTCTGGTTGCGCGCGCCCCATCCGGCGGGCAGTTTGAGCACCAGCCGGTTCACGCTCACGGTGGCGGCGAGGTCGGCCTGGATCCACTGCGGGAAGGCGTTGTTGGCGCTCTCCCAGTAGGTCGCGGCGTTGCCGTCGTTGGCGTTGCCCGCGCCGTACACGTCGGCGTGGCTGCTCTCGGCCATCGTTCTGCCGAGCGCGAGGTTGCTCGACGACCCGGACGCGCCGTAGACCTCCAGCTCGGCGAGTTGGGCGGCCGGCCAGCCGGTGTTCGCGGTGATGGCGATCCGGACGAACCGGGTGCTGGTGGCCGGGAAGTTGATGGTCACGGTGTTGCCGCTGCCGGGGCTGAACGACCGGCCGGCGGAGGAGACGATGGTGTTGAACCCGCTGCCGTCCAGGCTGCCCTGCACGGAGAGCGTCTGGGTGCGGGCCTCCCAGGCGCCGGGCAGTTTGAGGACGACCTGGTCGATCGACTGGCTGGCGCCGAGGTCGACCTGGGCCCACTGCGGGAGGGCGCCGCTGCTCTCCCAGTAGCTGCCCTGGTTGCCGTCGGTCAGGTTGCTGGTGACGTAGGGACCGTTGGTGCTGCTGGCCGAGGTGGTCCGGCCGGCGGCGAGGTTCGGGCCGCCGGCCGCGGCGGCCGGGGGTGGTGGGGCCGCGGTGACGGCCAGGCCGATCACGGCGAGCACCGCGATCACTCGGGTCCGGAATCTGGACATGGTGGACGGACACCTTCTTCCCGGGGGGACGTGGAGTGGGGTGTGCGGTGGTGCGGTGGTGCGGCGGTGCGGCGGTGCGGCGGTGCGGCGCTGCTGGTGGTGCTGCGATTCCGGTGGTGCGGTGGACCGGTGGTGCGGTGGTGCGGCGCGGGGTGGGACGACGCTCGGCGGTCGACGCCCCACCCCGCACGTCGGTGGGGTCAGGCCGTGCCGGGCGCGGCCGAACCCGGTTCGGCGGTACGCAACCAGACGGCGGTGTCCGGTGGCAGCAGGTCGTCGTCGAGCGGCCCGCTGGCCAGGAGCAGGTCGACGTCGGCGGGCAGCGGCACGGGGGTGTCGCCGAGGTTGACCAGGCAGCGGAAACCGTCACCCCGGTCGAAGGCGAGCACGCCGTCCGGGGCGGGCAGCCAGGTCAGCCCGCCGTCGCCGAGCGCCGATTCGGCCCGCCGGATGCGGATCGCCGCCCGGTACAGCTCCAGCATCGAGGTGGCGTCGCCGGTCTGCGCCCGGACCGTCCGGTCCTTCCAGTCGGCCGGCTGCGGCAGCCAGGGCGTCGCGGCGGCGCTGTCCGGGCTGAAGCCGAACGGTGGCTCGTCACCGGACCAGGGCAACGGCACCCGGCAGCCGTCCCGGCCGGGGTCGACCCGCCCGGAGCGTTCCCACATCGGGTCCTGGCGCAGCGCGTACGGGATGTCCTCGACCTCCCAGAGGCCCAGCTCCTCCCCCTGGTAGACGTACGCGGCCCCGGGCAGCGACAGCGACAGCAGCGCGGCGGCCCGGGCCCGGCGGGTGCCCAGCTCCAGGTCGGTGGGGATCCCCTCGCGCTTGGCGGCGAAGCTGAACGTGGTGTCGGCCCGGCCGTAGCGGGTGACGTGCCGGGTGACATCGTGGTTGGAGAGCACCCAGGTGGCGGGCGCCCCGACCGGCGCGTGCGCGGCCAGCGTCCCGTCGATGCTCTCGCGCAGCGCCGAGGCGTCCCAGGCGCAGCCGAGGAAGTCGAAGTTGAACGCCGAGTGCAGCTCGTCCGGGCGCAGGTAGTTGGCGAACCGCTGCCGGTCCGGCATCCACACCTCACCGATCAGCGCCCGGTCACCGGGGTACTCGTCGGCGACCCGACGCCAGGCCCGGTAGATGTCGTGCACCCCGTCGAGGTCACGGAACGGGTGCGGCCGGTCCGGCAGGGTCTCGGGCAGCGCGCCGTCCTTGACCAGCAGCCCGGCCGAGTCGATCCGGATGCCGTCCACCCCCCGGTCGAACCAGAACCGCAGGATGTCCTCGAACTCGGCCCGGACCCGGGGGTGCTCCCAGTTGAAGTCGGGCTGCTCCGGGGCGAAGAGGTGCAGGTACCACTCGCCGGGGGTGCCGTCCGGGTTGGTGGTCCGGGTCCAGGTGGGGCCGCCGAACTCACCGACCCAGTCGGTGGGGCGTTGGTCGCCGTTCGGGCCCCGACCGGGCCGGAACCAGAACAGGTCGCGCTCGGGCGAGCCGGGCCCGGCGGCGAGCGCCGCCTGGAACCAGGGGTGCGCGTCCGAGCAGTGGTTGGGCACCACGTCGACGATGGTCCGGATGCCGAGCGCGTGGGCCTCGGTGATCAGCGCCTCCACCTCGGCCAGGGTGCCGAACATCGGGTCGATGTCCCGGTAGTCGGCCACGTCGTAGCCGGCGTCGGCCATCGGGGAGGGATACCAGGGGCTGAACCAGATCGCGTCGACGCCGAGCGCGGACAGGTAGTCGAGCCGGGACCGGATGCCGGCGATGTCGCCGATGCCGTCGCCGTTTCCGTCGGCGAAGCTACGCGGGTAGACCTGGTAGATCACCGCTCCACGCCACCACGGACTAGTGTCTGCTGTGGGCACGGGCACCTGCTTTCTGCGTCGGTACGTCGGCGGATCCGCCGGACCTGGATGTTCGTCGGCGGACGGTCGTTGTCCGCCGCGGGGTCGAGGGCTGTGGGGTTATCCCTTGAGGCTGCCGGTGGTCAGGCCGGACATGATGTTCCGCTGGAAGATCAGGAAGATGATCACGGTGGGGATCGCCGCGATGACCGACGCGGCGACCACGACGTTCATGGGTGTGCCTCCCGAGAAGGCGTAGATGCCGACGCTGACCGTCCTCGTCTCGGGTGACGGCATGACCAGCTTCGGCCAGAGGAAGTCCTTCCAGACGGCGGTCACGGCGAAGATCGAGACCACGCCGAGGATCGGACGCGACATCGGCAGGATGATCGACCAGAGCGTACGCAGCGGGGACGCCCCATCCACGAGCGCCGCCGACATCAGGTCCTCGGGGATGGAGTCGAAGAACCGCTTCAGCAGGAAGATGTTGAACGCGTTCGCCACCAGGGGCAGCCAGATCGCGAACGGTGAGTCGAGCAGGTTGAGGTGCAGGATCGGCAGGTCGATCACGGTCACGTACTGCGGGACGATGAGGACCATCGCGGGGATCATCAGCGTCGCGAGCATCAGCCCGAGGATCGCCTTGCCGAAGATCGGCCGCAGCTTCGACAGGGAGTACGCCGCCGCGGTGTCGAGGACCAGCTGGAACAGCACCGCGCCGGCCGCGTAGTAGAAGGTGTTGAAGAGCAGCTTGGCGAGGGCCAGGTTGTTCCACGCGTCGATGTAGTTCTGCGGCTGCGGGTCCTTGGGGAACAGCGACGGCGGGGTCTGCGCGATCTCCTGCCCGGACTTGAGCGCGCCGGTGACCATCCAGTAGAGCGGCCCGAGGAAGACGAGCGTGAACACCGCGACCACGACGGTGAGCGCCACCCAGTAGACGACTCGGCCGCGCCCGCGCCGCAGCTGCGCGTGGGAGATGAGGGTCCGGGTTCCGGAATCCTGTGCCATGACTCGCCCGTCCTAGTCCTGTCTCGCCGTCATCCGCGCGTAGACCGCGGAGAAGCCGGCCAGCACCACCAGCATGATCACGCCGAGGGCCGCCGCGCCGTTGAGGTCGTTCTGGAAGAAGCCGTGCTGGTAGATGAGGTACGCGACCGAGGTCGCGGCGTCCTCCGCGCCCGCGCCGTTGGCGAGGATCAGCGGCTCGATGAAGAGCTGCATCGTGGCGACGATCTGCAACATCGCCATGAGCAGGAGGAGCAGGCGGGTCTGCGGGATGGTCACGTTCAGGATCCGCCGCCAGATCCCGGCGCCGTCCAGCTCGGCCGCCTCGTAGAGCTCGCCGGGGATGTTCTGCAACGCCGCCAGGTAGATCAGCACCGCGCTGCCCATGTTCATCCAGGTCGAGGCGAGCACCATCGCCGGCATGGTCATCTCGGGCGACTGCATCCACTGCGACGTCGGCAGGTGCAGGGCCTTGAGGATCGCGTTGAAGAGCCCCGCGTCGCTGGGGTCGTACGCGTAGAACTTGAAGAGGAACAGGGCCGACGCCGGCGGCAGCATGACCGGCAGGTAGACCAGGATCCGCAGGTAGCCCTGGGCGTGGCGGAACTCGTTGAGCAGGATCGCCACGAAGAACGGCACCACGTAGCCGAGGACCAGCGCGAGGACCGTGAAGTAGAAGGTGTTCTTCCAGGCGGTCCAGAAGCTGGGGTCGTCGATGATGCGGAGGTAGTTGTCCCAGCCGACCCAGGTGGTGACACCCCGCCGGGTGCGCTGGAAGCTCATCACGATGCCGCGGATCATCGGGTACCAGGAGAAGACCACGAAGCAGAGCACGGCGCCGATCAGGAACGCGTGCCCGGTGAGGTTGTCCCGTACCTTGCGCCCGAGGCTCGTACGCGGCGGCCCGGCCGGGGCGTCGGGGCGAGGCGCTCTGCTGACGCTCCCCGGGGCGGTGGTGATCGCCAAGGCAACTCCTGGTGGTTCGGTGAGCGGAGGGGTGCGGCGCGGACGGTGTGGGGGCCGGCGGTCCGGCCCCCACACCCGGTGGATCAGCTCTCCGCGGCGAGGAGCTGGTTGACCTTCTCCTCGGCGGTCTTGAGCAGGGCGTCGATGTTCGCGTTGGGGTTGGTCAGCACCCCGGACATCGCGGCGTCGAGCACCGCGTAGATCGCCTGGGCGTTGCGCGGCTCACCCTTGATCGGCACCGGGTTCGCCTCGAAGATCGCGAAGTTCGTGGTGTCGACGTTCGCGTTCGCCTTGCGCAGCTCCAGCTCCTGCTTCTGCGCGTCGCTGCCGTTGGCGAAGAGCAGCGGCTGGGGCAGGCCGACCGGGTAGTTCTGCGGCTTGGCCCGGACGTAGTCGAACTGGCCCTTGCCCGGGGTCAGCTTCTGGTAGGCGACCCACTTCAGACCGGCCTTGACCTGCTCCGGGGTGAGGCCCTTCTTGAAGAAGTAGCCCTCGCCACCGCCGAGGGTGCCCTTGGCCGGGCCGTCCTGGCCGGGCAGCGGACCCATCGCCCAGTCCTGGAACTTGCCCTGGAACTGGCTGACGATCGCCTGGGTGGTGTCCGGCGCGCCGATGAACATGCCGACCTTGCCCGCGGCGGCGTTGGTCAGCAGGTCACCCCACTGGAGCAGCTGGCGGCTGCCCATGCTGTTGTCGCCGTAGCGCATGTCCTTGAGGTTCTGCAGGACCTGCTTGCCCATCGGGTTGTTGAAGTCGGCCTTCTTGCCGTCCGGGGTCAGCACCTGGCCGCCCTGGGAGTAGAGCAGGGAGGTGAAGTGCCAGCCGCCGGTGTTGCCGGCGCTGTACTCGGCGTAGCCGGCGATGCCGTTGCCGAGCGCGGAGATCTTCTTGGCCGCCTCCCGGACCTCGGGCCACGTCTTCGGCGGGTTGTTGACGTCGAGCCCGGCCTGCTGGAACAGGGCCTTGTTGTAGACCAGGCCCATCGAGTAGTTCTTCACCGGGACGGCGTAGAGCTTGCCGTTGTCGGTGAAGACCTCCTTGAGCGCCGGGTCGACGCTGTCCCAGGTGGGGACGTTGTCCTGGTTGGCGAACTCGGTGATGTCCATCGCCTGACCGGAGTCGAGCACCTGCTGGAGATCGGTCATGTAGCCGTAGAAGACGTCGGTGACCGTGCCGCCGGAGAGGCGGGCGGTGAAGTCCGGCGGGTTGTTGCACTGCTCGCCGACGCTGACGCTCTTGATGACGATGGTGGGGTTCTGCTTCTGGAACTCCGCGACGTCGGCGTTCCAGTTCTGCAGCAGCTCTTTCTGGGAGCCGACCGGCTGGCAGTCGACGGTGATGGTGACCTTGCCGCCTGCGTCGTTCGACGCGTCATCGCTCTTGGTGGAGCACGCCGCGAGGCTGAGCCCCAGGCCTGCCGCGAGCGTCAACGCCGCAGCCTTCCGGTACTGCGGTACGGACATCTGTTCATCCCTTCGGGAACGGGTGTCTCCATGACCTTCGCCGAACTGCGGTGGTGGTCACCGCGGCGATGCCCTGCTGTTCTTCGGATTTCGTCATGCGACCTGACCCTCGGTAGCCGCGCCGGGGGCCGAGTGTGAGTGGAGTCACTGTAACTACGGCGACTCATTTCAGCAAGGTATCGATCCTGTTTTGAAAAGACACGACTTGATAGCGAGAGATTCTGACAGGATCTTGGAACCGGCCCCGATTAGGCCCGCTTTGGCCCCCTTTGCCAGGAGGGCGGTCGCGCCCACCGACGACGGGCGGGAGGCCCCCAGGCAGCGGAAAAAGGCCGTCGACCGCTGGCAGCGGTCGACGGCCTCAGTGGTGGGTCAGCGAGAAGGTGGATGGACCCCGGTCAGCGGCCGGGCGCCGGGGCGGTGGAGCCGCGCACCACGAGCTCCGGCTCGAAGAGCAGCTCGTCGTGCAGGACGCCGGCCCCCTCGATCTGGGTGACCAGCAGGTCCACCGCGGCCTGCCCCATCGTCTCGATGGGCTGCCGCACCGTCGTCAGCGGCGGGTCGGTGCACGTCATGAACGCGGAGTCGTCGAAGCCCACCACCGACACGTCGGTCGGCACCGAGCGGCCGAGCCGCCGGGCGGCCCGAATGGTGCCCAGGGCCAGCACGTCGCTGGCGCAGACGATGCCGGTCACGCCCCGCTCGACGAGCTTGGTCGCGGCCACCCGCGCGCCCTCCATCGAGAAGCTGGAGCGCTCCACGAACTCGGAGTCGTCGGACCAGCCGGCCGCCTGGATCATCGCGTTGAGCTTGCGCCGCGACGGCACGTGCCCCTCCGGCCCCAGCACCATGCCGATCCGCTCGTGGCCGAGCGAGCGCAGGTGCCCGTACGCCTGCTCCACCGCCACCGCGTCGTCCGTGGAGACCCGCGGAAAGCCCAGCTCGTCGACGCCCGCGTTGACCAGCACGACCGGCAGACCCCGGTCGGTCAGCCGGCGGTAGTGGTCGTGCCGCGCGTCGGCCAGCGCGTACGAGCCGCCGGCGAAGATGACGCCGGAGACCTGGTGGTCCAGCAGCATCTCCACGTAGTCCATCTCGGAGACGCCGCCGATGGTGCGGGCGCAGAGCGCCGGGGTGAACCCGCGCTGCGCGAGCGATCCGGTGACCACCTCGGCGAGCGCCGGGAAGATCGGGTTCTGCAACTCGGGCAGCACCAGTCCGACCAGCCGCGCCCGCTCACCGCGCAGCTTGGTCGGCCGCTCGTAGCCGAGCACGTCGAGGGCGGTCAGCACCGCCGTCCGCGTCGCCTCGGAGACCCCGTCCCGACCGTTGAGCACCCGGCTGACGGTGGCCTCGCTGACGCCCGCCTTCTTGGCGACTTCGGTCAACCGTTTCGTCACGGCCGCAATCGTACGTCATGAAGGTGAAAGAAATGAGCAGCCATTTGTCGGGCCGCTGCTACCTCCTGCCGTACCGGGCGCCTTCCGGCGACCAGCGCCGACCGCCGCGACGCCACCGGCCGGCGTCAGGAGAGATTGCGCAGCGCGTCCTCGATGGCCCGGTGGAACGTCGGGTACGCGTAGATCATGTGCCGGAGCTGGCTGAGCGGCACCGCCGCGTGCACCGCGACGACCAGCCCGGACAGCACCTCGCCCCCGGCCGGCCCGACCGAGGTCGCCCCGATGAGCACGCCCTGGTCGGCGTCCGCCACCAGCTTGATGAAGCCCTCGTCACCCACCCCGTGGATCCAGCCCCGCGCCGAGCTGCTCAGCTTGGTGAAGCCCACCTGCACGTTGATGCCGCGCTCCCGGGCCTGCTGCTCGGTCAGGCCGACCGCGCCCACCTCCGGATCGGTGAACGTGACCCGGGGCAGGGCCCGGTAGTCGGCGCGCGGGACCGTGCCCGCCGAGCCGCTCGATCCACTGGTGCTGAGACTGCTGGCCGCGCCCATCGCGCCGCCGACCACGCTGGCGGTGCCGCTCGGGTCGGCGCCGGCCTTCGAGTGCCGGGCCCGGTCGAGAATGTCGGCGATCACGATCGCCGCCTGGTACATCGCGATGTGGGTGAACGCGCCCTCGCCGGTCACGTCACCGACCGCCCAGATGTCGTCGGCCACCCGCATCCGGTCGTCGACCGGCAGGAAGCGGTGCCCGGTCTCCACGCCGATGGTGTCCAACCCCAGCTCCTCCAGGTGCGCGCGGCGGCCGGTGACCACCAGCAGCCGCTCCGCGGTGAACGAGGTGCCACCCGAGCCGCGCAGCGTGAACCGCTGCCCGTCGTGGTCGACCCGCTCCGCGCGTACCCCCGTGTGGATCTCCACGCCGTCGGCGCGCAGCGCGGCGGCGGCCACCTCGGACGCCTCCGGCTCCTCCACCGCGAGCACCCGGTCCAGCGCCTCCACGACGGTGACCCGGACGCCGAACCGCGCGAAGACCTGCGACAGCTCCAGCCCGATCGCGCCGCCGCCGAGCACCAGCAGCGAATCCGGCAGCTCCTCGACCTCGATCGCCTGGTGGTTCGTCCAGTACGGCGTGTCGGCCAGCCCCTCGATCGGCGGCACCGCCGGCCGGGTGCCGGTGCCCAGCACCACGCCGTAGCGGGCCTGGAACACCTGATCGTCGACCTGGACCCGGCCCGGCCCGGTCAGCCGGCCGGCACCCCGGACGAACCGGCCGCCCCGCCCGACGAAGCGGTCGACCGCCACCCGGTCGTCCCAGGTGTCGGTCGCCTCCTCGCGGATGCGCCGCGCCACCGGCGCCCAGTCCGGCCGGACCTCAGCCGCGCCGGCGAGGCCGTCGACCCGACGCGCCTCGGCCAGCGCGTTGGCCGCCCTGATCATCATCTTGCTCGGAATGCACCCCCAGTAGGGGCACTCACCGCCGACCAGGTCCCGTTCGACGCCGACGACGCTCAGGCCGGCCTCGGCGAGCCGCCCGGCGACCTCCTCACCACCGACGCCGAGCCCGACCACGACCACGTCCACCTGCTCCGGCTCCGCCACCCGGACAGCATCCCCCAGCCGGTACCGTCCGGCCAGCCAGCCGGCGGAAAGTCACCGGCCCGGTGCGAGCCGATCGCCTACCGTGGCCGGATGCACGACAGCCGCTTCGCCGCCGTCCACGACTGCTTCCAGGGCCTACTCGCCGACGGGCGCGAGACCGGCGCCGCGCTGACGATCCGCTACGACGGCGTAGCCGTGGTCGACCTCGTGGGCGGTGAACGGTCGCCGGGCCGACCGTGGTCGGCCGAGACGCTGGCCGCCGTCTACTCGACCGGGAAGCCGGTGGCC
Organism: Micromonospora sp. NPDC049366; assembly: GCF_044466625.1. Taxonomy (NCBI): domain Bacteria; kingdom Bacillati; phylum Actinomycetota; class Actinomycetes; order Micromonosporales; family Micromonosporaceae; genus Micromonospora; species Micromonospora sp. NPDC049366. The sequence goes on along the minus strand of NZ_JBITMV010000026.1, from coordinate 63,771 downwards.
GCGCTCTGCCTGCTGCTGCTCGTCGACCGGGGACGGGTGGGGCTGAACGATCAGGTCGCCACGCACTGGCCCGACTTCCGCACCCCGGCCACCGTCCGGCAGGTGCTCGCGCACACCGCCGGCCTGCCGGCCTTCCCCGTGCCCCGGCCGGCCGCCGCGATCGCCGACTGGGACCTGCTCGCGGGCGACCTGGCCGCCGCCGACCCGGAGTGGGAGCCGGGGACCGCCGCGGGCGAGCACGCCTGGACGTACGGGCACCTGGTGGGCGAGCTGGTCCGGCGGGTGGACGGTCGGCCGGTCGGCCGGTTCCTCGCCGACGAGATCGCCGGTCCGTGGCGGCTCGACCTCGGCTTCGGGCTGACCGCAGCCGACCAGCGGCGCTGCGCCGACCTGTCGTACGGCGACCCGGACTGGCCGGCCCGGATGATCGGCGAGCCGGGGTCGCTGCGGGCGCGGGCGGTGTCCAACCCGGCCGGCGGGCTGGACCTCGCGGTGCTCAACGGTCCGCTCTGGCGCGGCTCCGAGGTGCCGGCGGTCAACCTGCACGCCACGGCGACCGGTCTGGCCCGGCTCTACGGCGGTCTGCTCGCCGGCGGCACGCTCGACGGCGTCCGCCTGTTCAGCCCGGAGCTGGTGGCCGAGGCGACTCGGGTCCAGTACGACGGTCACGACCGGATGCTCGACCGGCGGGTCCGCTGGACGCTGGGCATGCAGTGGGAGGAGGACGGCAGCTGGGGCATGGGCGGGCTGGGCGGCAGCTGCGCCTGGGCCGACCCGGTGCGCGGCTACAGCTTCGCGTACGCGACCGGGCGGCTCGCCGACTTCGACCGGGTGGAGGCCCTGGTCGACGCCCTGCACGGCTGCCTCTGACGGCGGCCGGCGGTCAGGGTGCCGTCGGGCGGGGCGCCGGCGGGCCGGGCACGGTGGTCACCGGCGTGCCCGTCGGGGTGGTCAGGGCCCGGGCCGCCACGGCGAGCCGGCGTCGCTGCGGCACCACCGCCCGGCGGGCGAAGACGTCGTAGTCCTGCGCGGCCACCTCGTCGAGGATCCCGCCGTAGAGCGAGTACGCGGTCCGCATGCACGCCTGCGAGGCCGGGGCGAGCAGGGTGATGCCGGGTGCCGCGGCGGCGTAGTGCGCCTGGGCCCGACGCACCTCGTACGCGATCAGCTCGCGGATGGGTCGCGTCGCGCGACCCCGGGCGCGGGCCTCGGTCAGGTCCTCCGTGGTGACGCCGAAGCGCGCCAGGTCCTCCTGCGGGAGGTAGACGCGACCGCGGTCCAGGTCCTCGGCCACGTCCCGAATGAAGTTGGTGAGTTGGAAGGCGAAGCCGAGCTGCCGGGCCGGTTCCCGCGCCGCCTTCGGAGCGCTGCTGCCCAGGATCGGCAGCATCATCGTGCCGATGACCGCGGCCGAGCCCTCCATGTAGTCGAGCAGATGCGGATAGGTCCGGTACGAGCCGACGGTCAGGTCCATCGCCATGCTCTTGAGGAACGCGGCGAAGTCGTCCCGGTCGAGGTCGAAGACGGCGATGGTGTGCAGCACGGCGGGCAGCAGCGGGTCGTCGGTCGGTTGGCCGTGCAGACCAGCCATGAACCGGCCGGCCCAGTCGTCGAGCCGGGCGGCCCGCTCGGCCGGGGGCAGGTCGTCGGTGCGGTCGACGATCTCGTCGGCGTAGCGGGTGAAGCCGTAGAGGGCGTGCACATGTCGCCGTTTCCACGCGGGGAGCAGCCGGGTGGCGAGATAGTAGGTGCGGCCGTGGCGTCGGTGCAGCTCACGGCACTGGGCGTACGCAGCGGTGAGGTCCGTGTCCACCGTGCCCTCCTCCAATATCGACGCAGCAATCGACGCAACTCGTAACTCTAGGGTACCCTCGGCGTCATGGCCAACGATGCGGTTGCGGGTAGCGCCCTCCGGGTGGTTCCCGAGCAGCCGGCCCGCGACGGTGATCCCGTCCGCACCGCACCCGCCATCCGTGCCACCGCCGAGCTCGTCGCCGCGGTCGACCACACGCTCGCCGCGTTCCTGGCGGCCGAGGTCGACACCCTCGACGAGGTCGACCCGGCGGTGGGCGACTTCGCGGTCACCGCCCGTGACACGGTCCTCACCGCCGGCAAGCGCATCCGCCCCACCTTCGCCTACTGGGGCTGGCGGGGTCTGGTCGGCGACGCCGAGCCGGTGGCGCCGGTGCTGCCGGCCCTCTCCGCGCTGGAGCTGCTGCACACGTTCGCCCTGGTCCACGACGACGTGATGGACGCCTCCGCCACCCGCCGCGGCCGGCCGACCGCCCATGTGGCGCTCGCCGCGCAGCACACCGCCGCCGGGCGCCGGGGCGACCCCGGCCGGTTCGGCGAGGCGGCGGCCGTGCTCGTGGGCGACCTCTGCCTGATCTGGGCCGATCGGCTGCTGGCACACACCGCCGTGCCCCCGCACCGGCTCCTCGACGTGCGCCGTTGCTACGACCAGATGCGCGTCGAGACGGTCGCCGGGCAATATCTCGACGTGCTGGGCGAGGGCGAGTCGGCCACCTGGTCGGTCGATCGGGCGCTGCGGGTGGCGCGCTACAAGACGGCCAGCTACACGGTGCAACGGCCGCTGCTCTTCGGCGCCGCCCTGGCCGGGGTCACCGTCGACGCGCCGCAGATCGCCGCCTACACCCGCTACGGCCTGGCCGTCGGCGAGGCGTTCCAGCTCTGCGACGACCTGCTCGGCGTCTACGGCGACCCGGCCGCCACCGGCAAGCCGGCCGGCGACGACCTGCGCACCGGCAAGCCCACCGTCCTGCTCCTGCTCGCCCGGCAGCTCGCCACCCCGGCGCAGCGCCGCGCGCTGGACCGGGCCGGGCGCGGCGGCGGGCCGCGCGAGATCGCCGCGCTGGCCGACCTGGTCGAGCTCACCGGCGCGGTGACCCAGGTCCGGCGGATGATCGACGAGCGGGTCGGTGAGGCCCTGGCGGCCATCGACGGCCGGCTCATCGAGCCGGCCGCCGTCCGCGCGCTCACGGCACTGGCCACGACGGCGACCGACCGGCGGACATGATGGGCGGCTTCTACCGAGGAGGTGGTCGGGTGCGGACGGTCGACGGACGGACGGACCGGGTGGTGATCGTCGGCGCCGGACTCGGCGGCCTGGCCTGCGCGCTGCACCTGGCCGGCAGCGGCCGGCAGGTGACCGTGCTGGAACGGGAGGCGGTGCCGGGCGGACGCGCCGGCCGGCTGAGCGTCGACGGCTACGAGTTCGACACCGGGCCGACGGTGCTCACCATGCCGGAGCTGATCGCCGAGGCCCTCGCCGCGGTCGGCGAGGAGCTGGACGACTGGCTGGACCTGACCCCGCTCGACCCGGCCTACCGGGCCTACTACCCGGACGGCTCGACCCTCGACGTCATCACCGACACCACCCGGATGGCCGCCGAGATCGCCCGCGTGTGCGGCCCTCGGGAGGCCGACGGCTACCTGCGCTTCGTCGACTACGCCCGGCGGCTGTGGCAGCTCGAACGCGCCGACTTCATCGAGCGCAACCTCGACTCACCGGCCGACCTGCTCACCGGCAACCTGCTGCGGCTGCTGGCCGGTGGCGCGTTCCGCCGCATGCACACCAAGATCGGGCAGTTCTTCCGCGACCCGCGGACCCAACGGATCTTCTCGTTCCAGGCCATGTACGCCGGCCTCGCCCCGCACGACGCGCTCGCCATCTACACCGTGATCGCGTACCTCGACTCGGTGGCCGGGGTGTCGTTCCCCCGCGGCGGCGTCCACGCAGTCTCCCGTGCGATGGCCGGCGCCGCCGAGAAGCACGGCGTGCAGATTCGCTACGGCACGACGGTGAGCGAGGTCCGCACCGCCAACGGTCGGGCGACCGGGGTGCTGACGGCCGACGGTGAGCTGGTCCCGGCCGACGTGGTGGTGCTCAACCCGGACCTGCCGGTCGCCTACCGCGACCTGTTGCCGCCCGGCCGCCGACGTCGGCTCAGCTACTCGCCGTCCTGCGTCGTGTTGCACGTCGGCTCCCGCCAGTCGTATGCGAAGATCGCCCACCACAACATCCATTTCGGACGGTCATGGAAGGGCACCTTCGATGAGGTCATCCGGCGGGGTGAGCTGATGTCCGACCCGTCCCTGCTGGTGACCAACCCGAGCCGGACCGACCCGTCGGTGGCCCCCGCCGACCGCCAGACCTACTACGTGCTCGCCCCGGTGCCCAACCTCGAACGGGCGCCGTTCGTCTGGCCCGGCGACCTGGCCCACCGCTACGCGGACCGGCTCATCGGCACCCTGGAGGAGCGCGGCTACGTCGGCTTCGGCGCCGGCATCGAGGTGCTGCGCACCGTCACACCGGCGGACTGGGCCGCGCAGGGCATGGCCGCCGGCACCCCGTTCGCGGCGGCGCACAGCTTCCTCCAGACCGGGCCGTTCCGCCCCAGCAACCTGCACCGGACGCTGCCCAACGTGGTCTTCGTCGGCTCGGGCACCCAGCCCGGCGTGGGCGTACCGATGGTCCTCATCTCCGGCAAACTGGCCGCCGGCCGTGTCACAGGAGGCAACAGATGAGCGAACGCGAGGCCCACCTGGTCGAGCTGGTCGACGAGTCCGGCCGGGCGCAGGGCGAGACGTCCGTCGCCGCCGCCCACCAGCCGCCGGGCCGGCTGCACCGGGCATTCTCGGTCATGCTCGTGGACCCGGACGGCCAGGTGCTCCTGCAGCGGCGAGCCGCCGTGAAGACCCGCTTCCCGCTGCGCTGGGCCAACTCCTGCTGCGGCCACCCCGGGCCCGGCGAGACACTCGCCGAGGCCGCCAACCGGCGGCTGCGCGAGGAGTTGGGCGCCGGCCCGGTGGAGCTGACCGAGGTCGGCGTGTACGTCTACTACGCCGAGGACCCGGCCACCGGCCGCGTCGAGTTCGAGTACGACCACGTCCTGCGGGGCGAGTTCCGCCCGGGTGCGCCGCTGCAACCCGACCCCGCCGAGGTGGCCGAGCTGCGCTGGGCCGAGCCGACCGCGCTGGAGGCCGACCTGCGAGCCGACCCCCTGACGTACGCGCCCTGGCTGGCCGGCGTGGTCGACCGGCTGCTGCACCCCGCCGACCCGGCCGCGACCACCCCCGTCGCGACGGTCGCACCGGCGGACGACGCGCCGGAGCGGTCGGGTGGCCGATGAGGCGCTGAGCGCGGGCGCGGTGGCGCGTCGGCTCGGGGTCGCGGTGACCACCCTGCGCACCTGGCACCAGCGCTACGGGCTCGGCCCGAGTGAGCACACACCCGGTCAGCACCGCCGCTACACCTCCGCCGACCTGGCCCGACTGGAGATCATGCGGCGGCTCACCGCCGACGGGGTCAGCCCGGCCGAGGCCGCCCGCTGGGCTCGCCAGGCACCCGGCCGAGCCCGCGCCGAGGACTTCGCCCCGCTCCGCAGGCCCGGTGTCCGCGACGGTGGCGGCCCGACCATCCCCGTCGGCCGGGCCGGCCCGGCAGCGCGCGGGCTGGCCCGGGCGGCGATGCGGCTGGACTCTCCGGAGATCAACCGGACGATCACCCGCGCGCTCGCCACCGACGGGGTCATCGCCACCTGGGACGGGCTGCTCCGGCCGGTGCTCGCCGGCATCGGTGAGCGGCACGCTGCGACCGCCGGTCTCATCGAGGTCGAGCACCTGGTGTCCCGCTGCGTCTCCGAGGCGCTCGCCACAGTGAGCCGGACCGCCGCGCCGGACGCCCCGCCTCGGGTCCTGCTCGCCTGCGCCGACGAGGAGCAGCACAGCCTGCCGCTGGAGGCGCTCGCCGCGGCGCTCGCCGAGGCCGGCGTCGGCTACCGGATGCTCGGTGCCCGGGTGCCCGTACCGGCCCTGCTGGAGGCGGTCAACCGGACCGGACCGGCGGCCGTCGTGCTCTGGTCGCACACCCGCGCCACCGCCGACCCCGCCCAGCTCGGCGCCCTGCTCGACGCGCCCTGGCGGCCACTGCTGGTGCTCGCCGCCGGGCCCGGCTGGTCGGCCGGCACGCTGCCCGCCGGAGTGGTCCGGCCCACGCGGCTCGCCGAAGCGGTCGACCTGATCGTGCCGCTCGGGGAATCCCTCACGCGGTGACCCGGGGGGTGTCGACGCCCGCTCGCGTCCACTAGCGTCGGGTGGTCCGCATACCCCGACCCCCTTCGGGAGCGAACAGATGAAAGCCCGCGCCGCGCTGGCGTACGCCCTGGGCCTGGTCCTGGTCCTCGGCGGTTGCGCCCAGCCGGGGCACACCGTCGTCGCCGCCGACGGTTCCGTCTCGGCCAGCCCGACCCCGCCGCCCAGCCCCACGGCGAAGCCCACCCAGGCCCCGCCGACCGGTCGACCGGTCCGCCCCAAGCCCACCAAGCTCCCGCCCGGGCTGCGCCGCACCACCGGCGTCCGCCCGGTGGCCCTCACCTTCGACGACGGTCCCAGCCCGACCTGGACACCGAAGGTGCTCGACCAGCTGCGGGCGGCCCGGGTGAAGGCGACCTTCTGCCTGGTCGGACGGGAGGCCCAGCGCCACCCCGACCTGGTCCGCCGGATCGTCCGCGAGGGGCACCAGCTCTGCAACCACAGCTGGCGGCACAACCTCGACCTCGGCCGGCTGCCGGTGGCGGAGATCCGGGCCGACCTGGCGCGCACCAACAAGGCGATCCGGGCCGCCGCGCCGGGCGCCCCGATCACCTTCTACCGGCAGCCCGGCGGCCAGTGGACGCCCGAGGTGGTGGCGGTCGCCAAGGAGCTGGGCATGCGCGCCCTGCACTGGAGCGTCGACCCGCAGGACTGGGCGAAGCCGCCGGCCAAGACGATCAGCAAGCGGGTGGTGGCCGCGGTTCGCCCCGGATCCATCGTCCTGCTGCACGACGGAGGCGGTGACCGGGCGGCCACGCTCGCCGCCTGCCCCGGGGTGATCGCCGACCTGAAGCGGCGCTTCGGCGTCGCCCCGCTCCGCTAAACCCCTCCTGACCTGGGGTTTTCCGGGGCCCCGCGGTTCTGGCCATACCGGTTTTGTCGACCGCCGGTGGATCACGTATGCTTTCCAAGCCTCCGGCGGGGCCGGATGGGAGCAAGTCCGCTGACATTGTGAGTGTGCAATGATGGCGGGGCCGCCCTCATCGTCTAGCGGCCCAGGACGCCGCCCTTTCAAGGCGGTAGCACGGGTTCGAATCCCGTTGGGGGCACGACCGGCGCAAGCCGGAGCAACAGAGCTAGGTCCTGTGGAGCAGTTGGAGTGCTCGCCGCCCTGTCAAGGCGGAGGTCGCGGGTTCAAGTCCCGTCAGGACCGCAGCGCTGACGCCGCGCGAAGAATGCGCGGCGTTCTGCGTATCGGAGTGTGTGCCCTCCGGCGGATCATCCGCCCTTTGGGTAGCATGGTCCGAGCAACCCGGCCAGGTAGCTCAGTTGGTACGAGCGTCCGACTGAAAATCGGAAGGTCGGCGGTTCGACCCCGCCCCTGGCCACATAGCCTTTCGCCGGGCTACAGAGGTCCCCACCAGCGGATACGCAGGTGGGGATCTTGCTTTGTCGGCCGCCGTGGTGCTTGTCCGGGGCCTCGCGATGACGCAACCTCGAACGGTGAGTGACGCATCCGATCAGCCGGCGCCCAACGCGGTGTCCGGCCGCGACCTGGCCGTGCTCATCGGCGTCCTGGCCGTGCTGGAGGGCGAGTTGATGGTCGGTGACGTGCCCGAGCACCTGACCGACAGACTCCGGGACCGGTTCGCGCGGGAGGGCCTTCTCGATCCTCGGGCGAGCGAACGAGCCTTCCGGCAGGCGATCAATGACCTGAATCACCGACTCCGCTACGGCCTGGGCGAGTACCCGGAGCCGCCGACGCGCCTACCCGTCCCGGACTGAGACGCCAACGGACCGGACGCCTGAGACGCCGACGGAGCGGCACCTCAGAGCCAGCCGTTGGCCAGGGCGCGAAGGGCCGCCCCGATGCGGTTACGGGTGCCGGTCTTGCCGATGGCGGCCGACAGGTAGTTGCTCGGCCTCGCCCCACCCGGCGCGGGCACCGTGTCGCCTCGATCCACTCGGCTTTCAGGAAGTCGGGGTATCCGGTAGATCGGGACACCCCGACTTCCTGAAAGCCGTGAGGCTCAACGCTTGGACGGCGGCCCGTGCTGCTCCATGCCCGACCGGATCACGTCCCACACGCTCCGCCCGACCTGCCGCAGCACCTCACTGGCCTGCCCGGCGAGGTCCCCCGGGTTCGGCACCGGCCAACTCGGTCCGCCCTCGTCCGGCGCGCCACCGCCCGCCCGGACCGACTCCGTCCGGCCCCGTCCGCTCTGGCCGGCCCCGCCTTGAGGCTCTGCCTTCCCGGCCTGGCCAGGCCTGCTCCCGCCCGACTTTCCCGGCCCGACACCGCCGCCGGCCCCACCCTGACCTGGCCCACCCCGCCCGCCAGCGCCCGCGCCGGCCGGACCCTGAGCGCCGCCGGCCTGATCCGACCCACGCTGACCGGGGCCGCTCGGGCCACCGTGTCTCCCCGCGGCCTCCTGGCCAGCCGTCCGCTGCCCCTGATCCCGCGGGCCCTGCCCCGCTTCCGTGGGCCCGCCGAACACGTTCTTGCCGGCGTAGCTCGTCCGGGCGGTGACGGAGCCGATCTCCTGCCCGAGCCGGTCCACCACCCTGCCGAGGTCCTGGGTGCTGCCCGTCATCCGCCGGGCGGCCTGGCCGGCGTCGCCGAGGGCCGCCTGGGCGCTGTTCGCGACGGCCTCGATGATGTGCGGGTTCTGGTCGATGGTGGTCAGCGCCCGGTCGAGGATCTGCACCAGCCGCTCCAGCCGCACCTTGAGCAGCGCCTGCGCGCGTACGTCCTCGATGTCGATCTCGACGGCTTCGAGCCGGACGTGGACGCCGGCGTCGAGTTGGAGCAGGTTCGCCAGCCGCGCCCGGAGGGAGAGGTCGACATCCAGCCCGTCCACGGCCAACCGGATCGACCCGACGTGCAGGTCCGGCACGTCCAGCAGGACGTCCGGCTCACCCTCGGGGTGCGGCGGGCCGACGGGCCGGTTCCCGCGCGACGGCCCGACGGGCGCGCCGCCCTCCTGGTCGTGGTGCTCGGGCGGGACGGCCGACCGGCCCTCCTGGCCCGGCTGCGTCAGGCTCCGGTCCGGCCGGCTCCGGCTCGACTGCCCCTGGCCCGACTCGGTTTCGCTCATCCTGCCCGCCCCGCTCCCGGCTCGGCCGGACCGCCGGCTCGTCACCGACCGCCGATCCCCGCATCGCCCGGCGTGACCCGGGCCCGACCGGGCGCGCTTACCCGGTTCGCCGCGCCCCATCCCTTTCCCGCCGGTTTCCCGGGCGCGGATCCAGGTGATCTGTGGCCCCGCCGGGGGCGGCAGTCGTCCACGGTCCGTGGGCGGGGTCCGCGCATCCGGGACGCTGTCCGCAATCGGGCAGTTGCGCACCGCTGCACACTCGGACATCAGCCGGTATGGTCCGGGCCTATGGGACAGGAGATGGTCGATCCGGCGGACATCCGGCAGGACGTCGACGAGTTCTCCCTCCGCTGCGATGTCCTCGTTCCCGCCACCGCGGAGCGCGCCTTCGAGGTGTTCACCGGTGCGCTGACCCACTGGTGGGTCGTCGAATACACCTGGTCCGGCCCGGAGGCGCTCGCCGAGCTGGGGATGGAGCCCCGCTCGGGCGGCATGCTGTACGAAATCGGTCCCTACGGCTTCCGCAGCGACTGGGGGCGGGTGCTCACCTGGGATCCGCCCCGGCGTCTCGTCTTCACCTGGCAGATCGGGCCGGACCGGGTGCCCGTGCCGGACCCGGCCCGGGCGAGCGAGGTCGAGGTGCTCTTCCTTCCGGAGGCACCGGAGCAGACCCGGGTGGAGTTGGAGCACCGGCACTTCGACCGGCACGGCGAGGCCGCCGAGGGCTACCGGCAGGCGCTGACCGCCGGCTGGCACGAGCTGCTGTCCCGCTACGCCGCCACCGTCGACGGCCACCGTCCGCCGCTGGCCTGACGGGCGTCGGCAACGGCTGCGGGAGCGAGGCCCCCGAGCAGACGACCGTGACAACAGTCGGGAGCGAGGGGAGGACGCCTGCGAGGCCATTCAGCCGGCGATGCCGCGCTCCGCGCCCGGGCCGGTGTCCACGGTCCGACCGCCGAGGTCCGCGCGGTGGCCCGCCGCGGCTCCGGAGCCGAACCCGCTACCGGCGAGCCGCCGACGCGGCGCCGTGCGCAGCCGGGGATAGACCTCGGCGAGCCGGCGCTGCACCCGGTCGGACCGGTCGGCCAGGACGAGCGCGACGCCGGGGACACCCGAGCCCTCCGCCGCCCCGGTCTCGGCGGCCCGCAGCCGCGCCCCGATCACCTGGGCGAAACCGGCCAGCCACGAGCGCCGGAACGCCGCCGGGTGCTCGCCCACCGGGACGGCGGCGCCGGCCAGGCCGTGTGCGGCCTGCACCAGCAGCGAGGTGAAGAGCAGGTCGACCCGCTCCAGGTCGCTCGCGAAGCCGAACAGGTGGAGGGTGAATCCGTCGTCGCGCGGACGGCGTACGCAGCGGCAGCGCAGCGGGTCGGCGACCGCGGCGAGCAGGCCGGCCTTGTCCCGGGCGTACGGGGCGACGACCTCGACCACCCGGTCGCCGACCAGGTCGGTGGCGGGGTCCCGGGCGGCGAGCAGCGCCCGGTCGACCCCGTAGCGGGCGATCAACTCGGTGGCCTTGGCCATGAACGCCGCCGACTCGGCGGGCGTGCAGGCCGGGTCCTCGGCCTGGGCCAGCAGCTTGCGCACCTTGCTCAGCATGGCCTCGGACATGCCACCACAGCTATCACACGGCCCGGGCGGCCGGGCGGCTCAGGTGTTGCGACTGCGCAGCGTGGCGACCGTCGAGCCGGCGAGGGTGAGCAGACAGTCGGGTAGCAGCCCGTCGGCCGCCGCGGCCCCGAACAGCGCCTCGCCGGTGTCGACGTCCCGGTTGGCGTACGCGCTGACGAACCGCGCCACCCAGCGGGTGTCGTAGCCGGCCTCGTCGATGCCCGGGAAGTCCAACGCGCACTGCCCCGGCGGTCCCGGCTCGCCGACCATGGTGGCCGCGAGGCACCACGCCACCCCGTACGCCCCGGCCAGCCCGGACCGGTCGACGACCGCGTCGAACGTCCCGACCACGCCGTCACCGTCCCCGGCGAGCGCGGAGCGGAGCACCAGATTCGCGTCGTCGAGCGTCTGCTGTGGTAGGTCCGTCACGCACCGCACAGTAGGCCGGACGGTCAAGCAGCCATCGACCACCGTTTGTCAATCACTCTCCGTGACCACCCTCGGCGACCTGCGGAGTTGGCCACCTCCACAGCCCCGCAGTCGGCGTCGGCACGCTAATGTGCGCAGCGGACCTTCGCCGGAGGAAGGACGACGATGTTCAAATCGCGCGGCTCGCGGGCGGCCACACTGACCGCCTGCGCCACGTTCCTGCTCGCCACCAGCGCCTGCGGGACTGACACCCCTGACGAGGCGCCGACCCAACAGGCGCGTCTCTACGGGACCGACGGAAACATGCTCAATTCCTTCCCTGCGGAGTTGAAGGATCGCGCCGACCTGGTCGACGGCATGAAGGGCACCACGCCCCTGACGCCGTTGCCGGAGGACTTCAAGGGTCGGCTACGGTCCGTGGATCCGAAGCTGACCGACTTCCTGTACTCGGCGGAGACGTACGACGCCGTGGTGATCAGCGCGCTCGCCGCGCAGCTGGCCGGGAGCACCGAGCCGGCCGCGATCGCGCGGCAGATCGTCGGCGTCACCAACGGTGGTCAGCGCTGCGAGGACGTGGCCGGTTGCCTGACGCTGGCCCGCGCCGGCCAGGACATCCAGTACCGCAGCGTCTCGCTGACCCGCGCCGGCTTCACCGACGCCGGTGAGCCGGCCACCGCGAGCTACGCCACCCTGCACTTCGACGGGCAGCAGATCAACGACGGTAAGACCGAGTTCGTCGGCGCCGGCGAGGAATCGGCGGCCAGCACCAAGAACCCGCCGAAGGGCAGCAAGCAGCCGACCGGCGCCGCCGACAAGGAGGACGGCTCGCCGCTGGTCATCGGCGGTCTGCTGCCGAAGACCGGTGAGCTGGCGCTCGCGTACCCGCCGATGGCCGCCGGCGCGGAGCTGGCCATCAAGGAGATCAACGCCGCGGGGGGCATCCTCGGTGACCCGGTCACCTGGGCCGAGGGCGACGACGGCACGAGCCCGACGGTGGCGAAGGCGACCGTCGCGAAGCACATCGCGGACGGGGTGCCGGTCATCATCGGCGCCGGCGGTTCGGGCATCTCCCTGGCGGTGCTGCCGGACGTGGTGCAGGCCGGCCGGATCCTGTTCTCGCCGTCGAACACCGACGCGGGCCTGACCACCGTCGACGACAAGGGCCTCTACTTCCGCACCGCGCCGCCGGACAGCCTCCAGGGCCGGGCGCTGGCGGACGTGATCCTGCGGGACGGCTCGCAGCGGATCGCGATCGTCGCCCGCAAGGACTCCTACGGTGAGGGCCTGCAGGACGTGGTCCGCAAGGAGCTGGAGCGGGCGGGCATCAGCGCCGACCGGCTCAAGCTGCTGACCTACCAGCCGCCCGAGGGCGAGGACGCCCCGCCGGTGGACTTCGGCGCCGGCGCCAAGGAGGTCAAGGACTTCGGGGCGGACGCCGTGCTGCTGATCGGCTTCGGCGAGTCGGCGCAGGTGATCCGCGCGCTGGCCGACGCGGGCGTGCAGATCCGCCACTGAGCGGGCGCTGAACCGCGGACGACGAACGGCCGCACCGGGGAACCGGTGCGGCCGTTGTCGTGTGCCGAGCGGTCGTTCAGCGGCTGCGTCGCCGGTCGAGGAACTCCGTCATCCGGCGGCGCTTCTCCTCGTCCTCGAAGAGCACGGCCTGGCTCACGAGGTCGAGCTGGGGGTGGGCGGCGGCGGGCGCGTCCACGGCGAGCTTGGTGAGCCGCAGCGCCAGGGCCGACCCCTTGGCCATCTCGTCGAGCAGCTCGTGGGCGGTGGGCAGCAGCTCATCCGGCTCGGCCACCACCCGGTTGACCAACCCGATCCGCAGCGCCTCCGCCGCGTCGACGCGGCGGCCGGTGAAGAGCAACTCCTTGGCCCGCGCCTCGCCGATCAGCGCGGGCAGCCGGTGGGTCGCGCCGGCGCCGGCCAGAATCCCCAGCCGCACCTCCGGCTGACCGAAGACGGCGCGCTCCGTGCACACCCGCAGATCGCAGGCGTACGCCAGCTCGGCGCCGCCGCCGAGCGCCGGACCGTCGACGGCGGCCACGGTCGGCATGGGCAGCGCCCGGATCCGGGCGAAGGCGGCCGAGTTGATCGCGGCGAGGGCGTCCAGCCGGCCCCGCTCCCGGAGTTGGCCGATGTCGGCACCACCGGCGAAGATGCCCTCCGCGCCGCCGGTCAGCAACAGCAGCCGTGGCCGGGCCTCCAGCTCGGCGCAGACCGCGTGCAGCTCGCCGATCAGGTCCGCGTCGATGGCGTTGCGCTTCTCCGGCCGGTCCAGCGTGACGACCAGGCGGTCCGGACACTCCTCGATCCGCAGCCCGCTCACCGGTCCAGCCCTTCGTTCGCGACCGCGGGGTCCACCGCTTTCACACCGCCTTCCCAGCGGTAGAAGCCCTGCCCGGACTTCTTCCCCAGCCGCCCGGCGGCCACCATCTCCTCGAGCAGCGGCGGCGGCGCGAAGCGGTCCCCATACGCGGCCTGAAGGGTGCGCGCGATGTCGAGCCGGACGTCCAGGCCGACCAGGTCGGTCAGCTCCAGCGGCCCGACCGGGTGCCGGTAGCCGAGCACCATCGCCTTGTCGATGTCGGCGGGGCTGGCCACCCCGTCCGCCACCATTCGGATCGCCTCCAGACCGAGCGTGACCCCGAGGCGCGAGGTGGCGAAGCCGGGCATGTCGCGTACGACGACGGGGTCCTTGCCGAGCCGACCGGCGAGCGCGACGGCCGCCGCGGTGGTCTCCTCGGCGGTGGCCGGCCCGACCACGATCTCCAGCAGCGCCATCGCCCAGACCGGGTTGAAGAAGTGCAGCCCGACGAAGCGGTCCGGCCGGGCCAGCCCGGCGGCCAGCTCGCCGATGGCGATGCTGGACGTGTTGCTGCCGAGCAGCGCCGGGTCGAGGGCCTCCGCGTCGCGCAGCACGGCCCGCTTGAGGTCGAGCCGCTCCGGCACCGCCTCCACGACCACGTCGGGCCCGGTGGCGACCTCGGCCAGGGCGGCGCGCAGCGTGACCCGGTCCCGGTTCGCGGTGGCCTGTTCCACGGTCAGCTTGCCGCGTCCCACCGCCCGGTCCCACAGGTCACCGAGCCGGGTCAGTGCGGCGGCTCCCCGGGCGCGGTCCACCTCCACCAGCTCGACGGCGTGACCGGCACCCGCCGCCACGTACGCGATGCCGAGCCCCATCGTGCCGGCTCCGACCACGACGAACCGTTCGCTCATGCCGGCCCTCCGCTGCGCTCGCTCATTGCGCCTCCCCCTTGCGCCCGGCGGCGGCCCGAGGGTCCACCCGCGGCCGACGGTGCGCTCCACTCGCTCATGCTGCGACCATATGGGCCCCGGGCGCGGCGCCATGCGTGGGGGCGCGGCGGATCGGGTACAGACGGCGGTCAACCGAGGGAAGGACCAGTCGAGATGAGCCAGGCACCGGAGGGCGTCGTGGGCGCGGAGAGCACCGACACGGTGGAGACCCGCGGGGACGAGCGGGTCGAGCTGCTGCGCGCGGACACCAACAACGACGGGCAGACCGACGTCTGGGTGGTGGACACCGACGGCGACGGCAAGGCCGACCTGTTCCAGTTCGACACCGACCACGACGGCAAGGTGGACATCACCATGGTCGACCTGGACGAGGACGGCACCCCGGACGAGGTCGTCGACGGCGACGGCGGCCTCCCGCCCGAGCAGCTGCCCCCGACCGTCAAGGTCTGACCGGCCCGGCCCCCGCCGCCGCCCCGGCGCGGGGGCCTCGTCGTGCTCGACCCGGCCGTCGCGTCCCGGCCGACACGGAGTCCGCGGCCCCGACGTCGCCGGTGCCAGCCCTGCCGCTCGCCGGCAGCCCGTCAGCCCGTCAGCCCGTCAGCCCGTCAGGCGGAGCGTGGCCAGGTAGTAGGGGGCGTCCCGGTCGTCCACATCGATGAGCTGCCAGGCGCTGCCCCGGACCAGCTCCGCGAACTCGTCCGGTGAGCAGACGAGGTAGTCGAACCAGTCGGTGGCGAGCTCCCGGTAGCGCAGCCGGAGCCGTAGCTGCCCACCGAGCCGGCCTCGCCGACGGTTGCGCTCGTGGTAGACGGTGTGCACCGGGTCGCGGGTGCCGTACGGGTCGGTGCCGTGCGCGATGATCTGCGCCCCCGGTCGGGCCAGCGCCGCGAGGGCGGCGAGCAGGGCCGGCGCGCGCTCCCGCCCCTCGAAGAGCCCGAGGTTGTTGCCGAGCATCAGGAACGTGTCGTACCGGGCGCCGTCGGCCACGTGACTGTCCACGGTGCCGTGCACCAGGTTGCGTACGCCCCGGCGCCGGCACACGTCCAGCGCGCCGGCGGACGTGTCGAGCCCGGTGACCGGCACGCCGCGCTCCTGCAACGCCAGGGCGATCCGCCCGGCGCCGACGCCGACGTCCAGGGTCTCGCCGCGCGCCCGGTCCACCGCCCGGCGGTCGTACGGCTGCCACCAGGCCGGCGGGTCGAGGTAGGGCGCGGCCGGAGCGCCGTTGATCAGCCCGTCGTCCCGTTCGATGATCTCGATGACCGGACGGGGCAGCCGACCGCCGACCAGCGGTCGCGGGCCGACGCCGGTGGCCACGGCGAGCGTGTCCCGCAGCAGTTCACCGACCACGTCACCAATTCGCGGCTCGCCGGTCACGAGCTTCACGCTATCCGGCCGGTCAGTCAGCCGTTCAGTCGTATCCTGACGGGGTGGCCACCTTGGATCGCTTGTCGGCCGAGAAGTACATCCTTCTGACGACCTTCCGACGCGACGGTCGTGAGGTTCCGACGCCTGTGTGGGCGGTCCGTGACGGCGACGGCCTGGCGGTGTGGACGGCGGCCGACTCCGGCAAGGTCAAGCGCATCCGCCGCAACGGGGCCGTCACGGTCGCGCCCTGCGACGTCCGGGGCCGACCGCACGGCGCGCCGGTGCCCGCCCGGGCGACGCTCTACGACCCGGCGGGCAGCCGCCGGATCCGCGGGCTCATCAAGCACAAATACCGGGTGCTCGGCCGGTTGACCCTGCTCGGGAGTCGGCTGCGCCGGGGTGACGGCGGCACGGTCGGCATCCGGATCACCCTCGCGGAGGGCCAGACATGAGTCAGGGCGGCGGACCGAAGTCCACCGCCCTGATCCACGTGCGTGGTGCCGGCTCAGTCTCCCTGGCGCTGCTGGGGAATCTGCCCCTGCAGCAGGGCTCTGACCTCCGACTCGCGGTACCGGCGGTGTCCGCCGAGGGTGCGGATGGCGGAGAGCTTGCCCGCCTTGGCCCACCGGGTCACCGTCTTCGGGTCGACACGGAACATCGACGCCACCTCGGCCGGTGTGAGTAGCGGCTCTGGTTCGTGCGTTCGCGATGCCATCGGTCACTCCTCCACATGTATAGACATCGGCCGGGGTCCCGCCGGCCGACGCGTCTCCCATGGTCCGGCTAGTCCCCGATGTCCGACATGGGCCGAACGGCCGAACGTCCCTAGACGGACGGATGAACCATGCCCGATTTATGCGACTTTTACACGGCAGAATCTGCCTTATTCGGACTCATGATCACGGTTCGTGAAGCGTCAACTACGAGCACCCCTCGCCTTGGGAGCGCTCCTTGGGCGAAATGCCCCTAGTTGCACCGCTCCAGCAGCTGGACCGCCCGCCACCGCGCCACCAGCTTGTCGTACGCGGCGGACGCCTCCTCGGCCTCACCCCGGGAGAGCCCGGCGAGACCCGCCGCGACCAGCTCGGGCGAGTCGTCGGCGGCGAGTGTGTCCGCCGACAGCAGCTCGACCAGGCCGCCGTAGTCCAGTTCCACGACCGACCGGGGGTGGAACTCCTCCAGCCAGCGGGCGGCCTCCTCGACCGCCTCGGTGATCGGCGCCTCGCCCACCGACTTGCGCAGCACCGAGAGCGCGCGCGACGACCGACGGCGGGCCTTCGAGATCTCCGTGCGGTAGCGCAGCGACCGGCGGTCGGGGGCGGTGACCAGGTCCCGCTCCGCCGGGTCGAAGAGAACGAACCAGCGCAGCGGCACACCCCAGGTCGCGATCTGCTCGTGAACGCGGGGCACCCCGTGCTCCAGCACCCGGGCGCCGCTGCGCCAGTCGTCGACGACCGCCTTGGCCTGCCCGGCGAGCACCGGCGGCACGAAGGCGTCGGCGAGCACCGACGGAACGCCGTCCCGAGCGCTCAGCGCCGCCTCGGCCACCCGGATCCGCAGGTTCCACGGGCAGATGAGCAGGGTGTCGTCCGTCTCCAGGACGTACGCCTCCTCGGGCAGGTCGGGCAGCCGGGTCCAGCCGGCGCCGAGCGCCTCGATCACGGCCGTCCGCTGTCGACCGGGGCCCTCCACCGGGGCGACCGCCCGCCCCTCCGACACGTAGCGCCGCCAGTAGGTCTGGCGGTCCCGGTCGAACGCGGTGAGCGGCTCGTACACGCGCAGGTAAGAAGCGAAGAGCGACGGCACGGCGCGATCCTCCCACGAACGCGACGCCGTCGCCGTCAGCGCCCGCCGGACATGGCGCGCCGTGGTCGGCGGCCGGACCGGTCCTGCTGGGTGGGCGGGGCCCGCCGTGGTCGGCGGCCCGACGGAGGCCGATATTAGGCTCAACCTCACCGGCAGCATCCCCGCCGTCGTCCACCAGGCCGCGTCCCACAAGGACGCACCGACACCAGGAGCCAGTCATGGGCGTATTCGCGAGCACCGACGACCCCGGATCGACCGGCCACGAACAGGTCGTGTTCTGCCAGGACACGCAGACCGGTCTCAAGGCCATCATCGGGATCTACTCCACCGCGCTGGGGCCCGCGCTCGGCGGCACCCGCTTCTACCCGTACGACAGCGAGGAGGCGGCCCTCGCCGACGTCCTCGACCTGTCGCGGGGCATGGCCTACAAGAACGCGCTCGCGGGGCTGGACCTCGGCGGTGGCAAGGCCGTCATCTGGGGTGACCCGGAGCAGATCAAGAGCGAGGCGCTGCTGCGCGCGTACGGCCGGTTCGTGGAGTCGCTCGGCGGCCGCTACTACACCGCCTGCGACGTCGGCACGTACGTGGCCGACATGGACGTGGTGGCCCGGGAGACGCGCTACGTCACCGGCCGCAGCGTGGAGCACGGCGGCGCCGGCGACTCGTCGATCCTCACCGCCTGGGGCGTCTTCCAGGGCATGCGCGCGGCGGCGGAGCACGTCTGGGGCGCCCCGACGCTGCGCGGCCGGCGGGTCGGCGTGGCCGGGCTGGGCAAGGTCGGCAAGTACCTGGTGGGCCACCTGCTCGACGACGGCGCCGAGGTCGTGGCGACGGACGTCAACCCGCGGGCGCTCGAGTGGGCGCGCACGACCCACCCGCAGGTCACCCTCGTCGACGACAGCTCGACGCTGGTCGCCGCCGACATCGACGTGTACGCCCCGTGCGCGCTCGGCGGCGCGCTGAACGACGACACCGTGCCGGCCCTTCGGGCGAAGGTGGTCGCCGGCGCGGCGAACAACCAGCTCGCCCACCCGGGCATCGAGAAGCTCCTCGCCGACCGGGGCGTCCTCTACGCCCCCGACTACGTGGTCAACGCCGGTGGTGTGATCCAGGTCGCCGACGAGATCGAGGGCTTCAACTTCGACCGGGCCAAGCTGCGGGCCACCCGGATCTACGACACGACCCGCGAGATCCTCCAGCTGGCCGACGCCGAGGGCGTCCCGCCGGCGGTGGCGGCGGACCGGCTGGCCGAGCGGCGGATGGCCGAGGTCGGGCGGCTGCGCACCATTCACCTCCGCTGACCCGGCGGCCCGGGAGCGGACGGCTCAGATCCGCTCCCGCGGCCTCCCCGGCCCGGCACCGGCCGTTAAGCTGGATCTGGCACCTGTTTCGTGCCGTTCTGTCCGGTGTCACGGGTGCTCACGGCTTCGCCCCTTACCCGGTACACTGGGTGACGGCCGGTTCACTGCGACGCGCAGGGCCGGCTGACGGTAACCCGAGGTGCCGAACGGTGGCATCCCCATGTACCGTAAGAGCCACGAGAGATGCCTGACGTCATCGGGGCCCGCCTTCGGGCTGCCCCGCATTCTGTGCGAGGGGGTCGAGCCATGGGGCGCGGCCGTGCTAAGGCCAAGCAGACGAAGGTGGCCCGGGAGTTGAAGTACCACTCCCCGAACACCGACCTCACCGCCTTGCAGCGTGAACTGGCGGGTGCTGGTAAGTCTGAGCACAACTTCGACGACGACTACAAAGAGTATGTCGACGACGATGATGAGGATCACGCGGACGAGGACCCAGACACCTGGGTCCGGCCGACCCGCTGACCTCTCGACGCAGCTGAGCACGCGGTAGCTCCCGCGTGCTCACGCATGTGCCCACCACAGCGGCGTAGCGACGGACGATCAGGGGCCTGCCCTGCGGATATCGCCAGACAGGCCCCTGGTCCCGACACCGCGGCTCAGCGCGGTCGGTTGTTCCAGTTGTAGAACGTCGGGATGTTCTCGAAGTGGTTCCAGGCGCACACCGCGCCCTCGCCGCTTCCGCCCGCCACCTCCGCCCGGAGCCGCCGCGCGTCCTCCGCCTCGCGCAGCAGGGCGACGAGGCCCGGGGCGGCGTCCCGCACCCGTTCGGCGATTCCGGCCGGGCCGGTGTCCGCTCCGCGCTCAGGCTGCCGGTGACTGGTGGTCTCGGGCATGCTCCAACACTCCCTCCAATAGGCGGATCTTGCTGTTGCGGCAGTGCTCGGTCTCCGTACCGTCGAAACGCCCCAGCTCGAAGTAGCGGTTGGCCGCGTGGCCCCCGCCACAGAAGCCGAAGTAGGGGCAACCGGACCGACAGGCCTCCACGCCGGCCAGGAACTCGCCCACCCAGGGCGTACGCTCCGCCCCGGCCAGGATCTCGGCCAGCGAGGCCCGCAACACGTTGCCGCTGCTGAAGTCGCCGTAGCGCGGGTCGGTGAAGCCCGCCAGCTCCGGGGAGAGCACGGTGACCGAGCCGTCATGCCCGATCGTGGGGATCGGGTCCAGTTGCCGCGGCAGCACGTCCTCCGCGACGTCGTCCAGCACCGCCGCGGCGTACCGCAACGACCACTCGACCTCACGCAGGTGGATCCGGGGCTCCCGGCGCCACGCCGCCACCAGCTCCGCCCAGAACGTGGTGACGTCGGCCGGGTCGTGCGCGTTGTCGCGGGTGTTGACCCCTTCGGTCTCCTCGATGTTGATGCCGAGCACGTCGCAGCCCAGGTCGAGGAAGTAGTCGTACAGCTCGGTGGCCAGCCCCGCTCGTGGACGGGAGACCACCGCGAGCGCCGAGAACGGCAGCCCGTGCCGGCGCAGCGCGGCGACGCCACGCAGGATCCGGTCGTACGCGGGTCGACCGCCCCGGGTGACCCGGTCGCCGTTACGCTCCCGCGGGCCGTCCACGCTCACGCTGACGCGGATCCGGTGCTCGGCGAAGAACGCGCACCAGGCGTCGTCGATCAGCGTCGCGTTGGTCTGCACGTGGTGCTCGACCTCGGGTGCGAACGGCGCCAGCAGGGCCGCCAGGTGCTCACGGCCGGCCGCCAGGGGCTCACCGCCGTGCCAGACCACCGAGAAGCGACCCTGGGCCGCCCACGGATTCACCGACGCGGCGACCGCCTCCGCCACCGCCACCGGCATCCGCCGGTCGGCGGCCCGGAACGGCAGGTAGCAGTATGCGCAGTCAAGGTTGCAGAGGGTGGTGGGCTGCATCACGACGTACGACGGAACGGCGGCGATCCCACGCATCCCGTTGAACGACTGTCCCCGAGCAGCCATCGCCCTCCCTTGTCAGCCTGAGGGTGCCCTTCAGGCTAGGCGGCGATGGCCACTCGGGTGAACCCCTGATCAGGTGGCCGTACGATCAGCGGAGCGTGATCACCCGCGGGTGTGCTGCCCGATCATCTGGACGGTCCCGGAGCCCTCGATGATCTCCCCGGCCTGCCACGCCTCGACGCCACGCCCGGTGAGCGTGGCCAGCGCGCGGTCGGCGTCCTCGGCGGAGACGATCGCGAACATGCCGACGCCCATGTTGAACGTGGCCTCCATCTCCGGGTCCTCGATCCGACCCTTGGACTGGATCAGGTCGAAGACCGGCTGCGGGCGCCACGTCGAGCGGTTGACCACGGCGTCGACGTGCTCGGGCAGGACCCGCACCAGGTTGCCCGGGATGCCGCCGCCGGTGACGTGGGCCAGCGCCCGCACCTCGGCCTCGGCGATCAGCTTGAGGCAGTCCTGCGCGTAGATCTTGGTGGGGGTGAGCAGCTCCTCGCCCAGCGTGCGCTGCCGGCCGAAGTCGTCGATCACCACGTCGAGCCGCATCCGGCCGGCGCCGAGGAGCACGTGCCGCACCAGCGAGTAGCCGTTGGAGTGCAGTCCGGAGGAGCGCATGGCGATCACCACGTCGCCGACCTCGACGCGCTCCGGGCTGAGGATCTCGCTCTCCTCCACCACGCCGACGCCGGTGGCGGAGATGTCGTACTCGTCGGGGCGCAGGACGCCCGGGTGCTCGGCCGTCTCGCCGCCGAGCAGCGCGCAGCCGGCGTAGCGGCAGCCGTCGGCGATGCCCGCGCCGATCTCGGCGACCTTGTCCGGCACGACCTCGCCGGTGGCGATGTAGTCGAGCAGGAAGAGCGGCTCGGCGCCGCAGGCGACCAGGTCGTCGACGACCATCGCGACCAGGTCGATGCCGACCGTGTCGTGAATGTCCATCTGCTGGGCGATCACCAGCTTGGTGCCGACGCCGTCGGTGGACGAGGCGAGGATCGGGTTCTTGTACTTCTGGGTGTCGAGCCGGAACAGGCCGGCGAAGCCACCCAGGTCACCCAGCACCTCGGGGCGCCGGGTCTGCCGCACCTTGGACTTGAGCAGCTCCACCGCGCGGTCGCCCGCCTCGATGGACACGCCGGCGTCCGCGTACGAGACCGAGCGTTTGCGCGTCTGGCGGCTGGTGCCGGCCGTCCACGGCTGGCGGTCGCCGCCAGCGCCGGTCGGGCTGCTTCCTGCGCCGCTGCGCTCGGACACGTGCGTCACGGTTCTCCCCTTTGTGGTTCTCGACGGCGGCGCCGGAGGTGGCCCGGCGCCGTGTCGGGTCGTGCTACGGGCGGTGGACGGCTGCGCCACCCGGAGTGGCGACGAGCGGGAGGGTGGTGCGCTCCGGGGCGTCCGCGTCGCCGCCGGCGACCCGGCGGCCCACCCCTTCGAGCACGTGCTTGCCGATCAGGTTGCCCGCCGGCAGCTCGATGGGGTACTCCCCATCGAAACACGCCCGACACAGGCGGGTCTTCGGCTGCTCGGTCGCGGCGATCAGGCCGGACAGCGAGACGTAACCCAGCGTGTCGGCGCCGATCGAACGCCGTACGCCCTCGTTGTCCAGCCCGTTGGCCAGCAGCTCCGCCCGGGTGGCGAAGTCGATGCCGTAGAAGCACGGCCACTTGACCGGCGGCGAGGAGATGCGAACGTGGACCTCGAGTGCGCCGGCCTCACGCAGCATCCGGACGATCGCCCGCTGGGTGTTGCCGCGGACGATCGAGTCGTCGACCACGACGATGCGCTTGCCGCGCACGTTCTCGCGCAGCGGGTTCAGCTTGAGCCGGATGCCGAGCTGGCGCAGCGTCTGCGAGGGCTGGATGAAGGTGCGCCCGACGTACGGGTTCTTCATCAGGCCCTGGCCGTAGGTGATGCCGGACTCCTCGGCGTAGCCGATCGCGGCCGGCGTGCCGGACTCCGGCACCGGGATCACCAGGTCGGCGTCGACCGGGTGCTCCTTGGCGAGCAGGCGCCCGATCTGCACCCGCGCCGCGTTCACGTTCCGCCCGGCGATCGTGGCGTCCGGGCGGGCGATGTACACGTACTCGAAGAGGCAGCCCTTCGGCTCCGGCGCCGCGAACCGGGTGGAGCGGAGCCCGTCCTCGTCGATGGCGATCAGCTCGCCCGGCTCGACCTCACGGACCACGCTGGCGCCCACGATGTCGAGGGCGGCCGTCTCGCTGGCCACCACCCAGCCGCGCTCCAGACGGCCGAGCACCAGCGGGCGGACGCCGTGCGCGTCGCGCGCCGCGTAGAGCGTCGACTCGTCCATGAACACGAAGCTGAACGCGCCCCGCAGCTGCGGCAGCACCTCCAAGGCGGCCGCCTCGACGGACAGGTCGGGCCGGCTCGCCAGGAGCATGGTCACCAGCGAGGTGTCGTTGGTCGCGCCGTCGGTGACCAGGCCCCGCTCGTTGACCTCGCGCTGCAGCTCGGCGGTGTTGACCAGGTTGCCGTTGTGGGCCAGCGCGATGGTCGTGCCGGCGGTGGTCGACCGGAGGGTCGGCTGGGCGTTCTCCCAGGTCGAGGCCCCGGTGGTGGAGTAGCGGGCGTGCCCGATCGCCACGTGCCCGCGCAGGCTCGCCAGCGTCGGCTCGTCGAACACCTGGGCGACCAGGCCCAGGTCCTTGTAGACCACCACGCCCGACCCGTCGCTCACCGCGATCCCGGCGGCCTCCTGGCCGCGGTGCTGGAGCGCGTAGAGACCGAAGTAGGTCAGGTTGGCGACCTCTTCCCCCGGTGCCCAGACACCGAAGACGCCGCAGGCGTCCTGGGGGCCGGGTCGTTGGGGATCAAGGTCGTGGCTCAGCCGGCCATCGCCTCGGGGCACCTGCCGCTCCCTTTGCTGCGTCTGGGCTGGCCTCACGGGTCCACGGGGGTGAACTCCGCACACCTCGGCCGCACCACTGTCGTCGCCTGACAGTGTACGCGAACAGCTGTCGATACAGAAAGTCACGATCCCGCTGCGGGTAGTTACCGTCACCGCGTCATCGGCGCTGCCAGAGCGGCAGGAGGGCGGAAATGTCCCCCCGAATCCCACTCACCCGTACGCGACCCTCGGTGACGGCTTCCGCCCATGCCAGCCGTCCGGACGCGAGTTCGAGCCACGTTGTCGGGTCCATCTCCACCACATTCGGTGGGGTCCCGCGGGTGTGTCGGGGCCCCGCAACGCACTGGACCGCGCCGTATGGTGGGACGCGCACCTCCACCGATCGGCCGGGGGCGCGCTCCGCGAGGACGGTCAACAACGTCCGGACCGCCTCCCGGAGGACCGGCCGTTCGGGCGTACGCCCCTCATCGAGCGCCGACAACGCCGCCGCGACCGCGGCGGACTTAACGTGCGGAGAGGACACACCGGGACGATACGGCCCGAGCGGGAGAGGTCCGACGCTGGCCCTGGGTCGCGCGGGGGCAGCCGGACAAGGCATAGTTGCCGACGGCGTATTCGTACCGTGATTATCCCGGCCCGGCCTCCGCCGGGTGAAGGAAGTCAGTCCGGAAGGCGGTGGACGTGTCAACACACCGACGTGCCTGGAAGCAGCGGGCCGGTGTGGTCGTAGCGCTGGTTGCCGGCGCCCTGCTCGCCCTCCCCGCCACACCAGCCCTGGCCGCACCCACCGTGACCAACGTCTCGGCCTCCCCCGGCACCGTCCAGGCCGGCGGAGAGGTCACGGTGAGCTACACCCTCGCCCTCGACGATCCGCCGGTTCCCGCTGACGTCACCGTGAGCTCCAGCAACTCGAAGGTGCAGTGCATCGACGGGTGCGACCGCGGGAACGTCACGCAGGGTGGCACCCTCACGGCCAAGTTCAAGGTCGCTGACGACGCGCAGAACGGGACCGCCCGGATCACCGTCCGGGCCCGCGGGGGTTTCGGTGCCCCCAGCGAGGGCTCGACAACGGT
Organism: Micromonospora sp. NPDC049366; assembly: GCF_044466625.1. Classification (NCBI taxonomy): domain Bacteria; kingdom Bacillati; phylum Actinomycetota; class Actinomycetes; order Micromonosporales; family Micromonosporaceae; genus Micromonospora; species Micromonospora sp. NPDC049366. Next base: position 38,912 of record NZ_JBITMV010000026.1, on the reverse strand, counting down.
CACCGTGACGGCCAAGGCGGCCCCGCCGCCGCCGAACGAGGTGCAGACCGTTCGGTCGATCTCCGGCAAGGTCGTCGTTCAGGCGAACGGTGACGCAGTGCCGAACGCCGTCGTCATGCTCCAGGACAGCACCGGCCGCATCCAGCAGACCTCCAGTGACGGCAGCGGCAACTTCCGCTTCACCGGCACCACCGACCGCCCGATCGCGCCGGGCCGAATCGACCTCGGCGCCAGCTTCGACAACATCGTGGCGCGGAAGAGCATCAACGCCAGCGCCGGACAGACCGTCACCGGCCAGCGGATCAGCCTCGCGATCAAGGTCGAGGCGACGCCGAGCGCCACTCCGTCGGCCACCGAGGAGGCGCTGCCCACCGAGGAGGCGACCGAGGAGGGCACGGAGGAGACTCCCGAGGCGACCGAGGGCGCGGCGGCCGACAACGCCTCGAACGAGAGCTCCGGCGGCGGCATGGGCTCGTACATCATCATCCTGCTCGGCGGCCTGCTCGTCGCCGCGGGTGTCGGCACGATCGTGCTGCTCTGGATGAAGCGCAAGGACAACCCGGACGGCGCCGACGACGACGCGCCGACCGGTGCCGCCGATGCCGGTGCCGTGCCGGCCTCCCGGGGCGCCTACCGCGGCGCCGACGACCGGACCCGGGTGGTCAACCCGGTGGGCGCCGGTCCGGACCCGACGATGGTCGCCGGTGGCACTGCCCTGAGCGAGGCCCCGACGATGATGCACCGCCCGGTGGTGGACGACGTCCCGCCGGACCCGTACGGCGTGCCCCCGCAGCAGACCTACGGCGCCAACGGCCAGCAGGGCTGGTCCGGCGGCGGCTACGGCGACGAGCCGGCCGGCTACGGCGCCGGTGGCTACGGCAACGCGCCCTCCTCCGGCGGCGGCTACGGCAACGCCCCCGGCTCGGGCGGCGGCTACGGCGCCGGTGGCGACGGCGGCTACGGCAACGCCCCCGGCTACGGCGCGGCTGGCGACGGCGGCTACGGCAACGCCCCGGGCTCCGGCGGCGGCTACGGCGCCGGTGGCGACGGCGGCTACGGCAGCCGGGACTACACCGCCCCGGCGGGCGGGGCGGGCTACCCGCCGGCCCCGGCGAGTGGCGCCGCCGGCTACGGCGAGCGTTACGACGAGCCCACCGGCCGCTACACCGGCCAGAACACCCAGTACCCGGCCCCGGCCGACCCCTACGCCACCGGGCTCTACGAGCAGGGCCAGGGCTACGGGCAGGCGGAGCCCGCGCCGTACGGCCGGGGTGCGGAGCCGACCGGCGGCTACGGCCAGCAGGGCGGCTACGACCAGGGCGGCTACGGCCAGCAGGGCGGGTACGAGCAGCCGGGCGGCGGCTACGGCCAGGAGCCCGCGACGCAGCAGGGCGGTGGCTACGGCCAGGAGGCGCCGACGCAGCGCGGCGGCTACGACGACCGCGGCTACGACCAGGGCGGTTACGGCCAGGGCGGCGGCTACGGCCAGGAGGCGCCGACGCAGCGCGGCGGCTACGGCCAGGAGGCGCCGACGCAGCGCGGCGGCTACGGCCAGGAGGCGCCGACGCAGCGCGGCGGCTACGACGACCGCGGCTACGACCAGGGTGGCTACGGCCAGGGCGGCGGCTACGGCGACCAGAACCAGGGTGGCCGTGGTGGCCGGGACGGCGGGCAGCAGGACCGGGGCGGCCGCCGGCTGGACTGGCTGGACGACTGACCGGCGGACGACCGTCACGAGGCACGACCACGAAGGGGCCGACCGGCACGACCGGGCGGCCCCTTCGGGCTATGCACAGCGTTCCGCGCCCACCGGTCGGGGCGGGCCGACGCCCGCATGACCCACCGACCGGTCAGAGCTGACCGACGGGTATGCCCGACCGACCGGGCGGGGCGGATATCGGCGCCGATGCCGGCGACCCACCGGGGGTGCCGGATCGGGTGCCGGACCGGCTCGACGCCGGGATCAGGCGGCTGAGAATCTGCCCTGGTAGAGCACCGGAACCACGTCCGACACGTCGACCTGGACGGCGATGTCGACGTCCCCGGCGAAGCCGTGCTCGACCAGTTCCCGCCCGGAGACACAGCCGCGAACGGCGGCCGGCACGTCCGGCGTGCTGGCGAGCGCGGCGAGCGCCATCGCCGCCTCCACGGACAGCCCACCCGCCACGCCGGAGAGAGCGTCCAGCACGCTGGCCGCCCCGAGCTGGTCCTCCACCGACGGGCGCAGTGACCCGTCCGGCCAGCGTTCCCCGGCGGCGATCACCCCGATCGGGGCTTCCGTCGAGCCGTACCCCTGGCGACGCAGCCAACGCCCGACGGCGCGTGCGTTGCGCAGGCAGGCCGCCACCACCGGCAGGCCGGTGGCGCTGGCCGCGGCGCTGATGGCGGAGCCGTTCGGCGAGGGCAACACCAGGTCGGCGGCGACCGGCGCGACGCTCAGCGCCGCCGGTGAGAGCGACCACGGCCGCTCCGGGCTCACCTGCCGGCGGCCGACGGCCGCGACGGCGCCGACACGACGGGCGTAATCGGCGGCCTGGTCACCCCACGGAAACGGATGCACCCGCATGCCCCGGGCGACGGCGACCTCGACGGCGGTGGTGAACGAGAGCACGTCCACCACCACCAACGCGGCACAGACACGGCCGAATTCGGCCGCGCCCGTCAGGCCCCAGTCGAAGCGGGCACCGGAACCGGGCTGGACGTGGACCGCAGCGGTCAACGCCTCAGCGCTCGTCGGGCGCCGACGGCTGTTCGGTGGCACCGGAGTCGGTGTCGGCCGGCTCGGCGGTCGCCTCGCTGGCGACCGGCTCCACCGGACCCGCCGGCGCGACCGGCCCGGCCGAGGCGATCGGCTCGCTCTCGACCGACTCCGGGTCGACCCGCGCGACCTCGGCGGCCGGCTCGGTCACCGGCAGCGCAACCGCCTCGACGGCTCCGGCCACCCCGGCGGCCGGCGCCGGAACCTCCACCGCCGACTCCCCGCTGCCGAACAGGCGCGGCAGGGTGGCGGTGTGGGCGGCGCGCAGCTCGTCCAGACCGATCCGGAACTGGCCGTGCACCTCCAGCGCGCCGCCGGTCGGGTCGGTGACGCCGATCAGCTCGAACGGCACGCCACGCTCGGCGCAGAGCGCGGTGAACGCCTTCTCGTGCCCGCGCGGCACCGACACCAGCACCCGCCCGGCGGACTCGCTGAACAGGTAGACGAACGGCATCGAGCCGGCGGCGAACTGCTCCGGCACCGCGATCCGCGCACCCACCCCGCGCCGCAGGCAGGACTCGACCAGGCTCTGGGCGAGACCGCCGTCGGAGAGATCGTGCGAGGAGCTGAGGTGACCCACCCGGGCGGCCTCGGCCAGCAGGTCGGCGAGCGCCTTCTCGCGGGCGAGGTCGACCTGCGGCGGGATGCCGCCGAGGTGCTCGTGCGTCACCCAGGCCCACTCCGAGCCGGAGAGCTCGACGTGCGTCTCGCCCAGCAGGAAGAGCTGGTCGTGGTCGCCGTTCGGCCGCGGCACGAAGCCCATCGGCACCCGGTCGGCGACGTTGTCCAGCACACCGAGCACACCGACCACCGGGGTCGGGTGGATCGCCGCCGCGCCGGTCTGGTTGTAGAAGCTCACGTTGCCGCCGGTCACCGGGATGCCCAGCTCGGCGCAGCCGTCCGCCAGACCGCGAACGGCCTCGGCGAACTGCCACATCACGGCCGGGTCCTCCGGCGAGCCGAAGTTGAGGCAGTTGGTGACGGCGATCGGCTTCGCGCCGCTCGCGGCCACGTTCCGGTACGCCTCGGCCAGCGCGAGCTTCGTGCCGTTGTACGGGTCGAGCCGGGTGTAACGGCCGTTGCCGTCCACCGACAGCGCCACACCGAGGCCGGTCCGCTCGTCGATGCGGATCACACCGGAGTCCTCCGGCTGGGCGAGCACGGTGTTGCCCAGCACGTAGCGGTCGTACTGCTCGGTGACCCAGGTCTTGTCGGCCAGGTTCGGCGACGCGATCATGCGCAGCACGGTCTCCCGCAGCGCCTCCGGGTCGGCCGGGCGGGGCAGCGTCTCGGCCCGGTCGGCCTGGAGCAGGATCAGGTCGGCCGGCTCCCGCATCGGGCGGGCGTAGACCGGGCCGTCGTCGACCAGGGAGCCCGGCGGCACGTCGACCACCAGGTGGTCCCGCCAGGTGATGGTCAGCCGGCCGGGGCTGCCGTCCGGCGCCGCGGGGGTGACCTCACCGATCGCGGTGGCGAGGACGCCCCACTTGTCGGCGGTCTTGAGCACGGCGTCGAGCTTGTCCGGCTCGACGACCAGCAGCATCCGCTCCTGCGACTCGCTGGCCAGGATCTCGTGCGGCTCCATCGACGGCTCGCGCAGCGGCACCCGCTCCAGCCACACCCGCATGCCGGTGCCGGCAGCGGCGGCGGTCTCGGTGAGCGCGCAGGTCAGGCCGGCGCCGCCGAGGTCCTGGATACCGACGACCAGCTCGGCGTCGTACAGCTCCAGGCACGCCTCGATCAGCAGCTTCTCGGTGAACGGGTCACCCACCTGCACGGCCGGGCGGCGCGCCTCGCTGCCCTCGTCGAAGGTGGCGCTGGCCAGCACCGACACACCGCCGATGCCGTCGCGGCCGGTCTTGGCGCCCATCAGCACCACGACGTTCCCGGGGCCGGCGGCGGCCTTGTTCTGGAGCCGGTTGACCGGCAGCACACCGAGGCAGAGCGCGTTGAGCAGCGGGTTGCCCTGGTAGGACGGGTCGAAGACCAGCTCACCGCCGATGTTCGGCAGGCCCAGGCAGTTGCCGTAGCCGCCCACACCGGCGACGACGCCGGTCAGAACGCGGGCGGTGTCCGGGTGGTCGGCCGCGCCGAAGCGCAGCGGGTCCATCACGGCGACCGGGCGGGCGCCCATGGCCAGGATGTCCCGGACGATGCCGCCGACGCCGGTGGCCGCGCCCTGGTAGGGCTCGACGAAGCTGGGGTGGTTGTGCGACTCGACCTTGAAGGTCACGGCCAGCTCGTCGGAGACCTGCACCACACCGGCGTTCTCACCGATGCCGGCGAGGAGCCGGTCGCTCGGCGGCGCCTTCTCGCCGAACTGGCGCAGATGGACCTTGCTGGACTTGTAGGAGCAGTGCTCGCTCCACATGATCGAGTACATGGCCAACTCGGCCTGGGTGGGCCGCCGGCCGAGGATCTGCCGGATCCGCTCGTACTCGTCGTCGAGGAGCCCCAGCTCGGTGTACGGCTGGAGCTCGCCCGGGGTGCCACCGGCACGCGGCACGGTGTCCACGCCCTCGGCCCAGTCGGCGGGTGCCGGCTCGGCGGGCCGGGCGGGGGCGGCCGGCGGTACGACGTCGGCCGCGCGCGACTCCGCCGGCTGCGCCGGGAAGGACTCCGGCGTCTCCCGTACCGGGTCCGGATGGGTGGTCATGACCTCTCCTCGCTGCGCTCGTGGCCGCCCGTCGGGCGGTTGAGCTGACCGATGATCCTGTCGCCGCCGGTCACCGGCCCGCTCCCGCTCGCGATGGCGAGGCTCGCCGGACCGGTGTCGCTGCCCGCGCTCACGCGGGCGCCCCCACCAGGTGCTTGAGGACCGAGGTGAAGAAGCCGAGCCCGTCCAGCGAGGGGCCGGTGAGCGCCTCGACCGCGTGCTCGGGGTGCGGCATGATGCCGACCACGTTCCCGGCCTCGTTGGTGATCGCGGCGATGTCGCGCTGCGACCCGTTCGGGTTGCCGCCGATGTAGCGGGCGACGACCCGGCCCTCCGCCTCGAGCTGGTCGAGCGTCGCGTCGTCCGCGACGTAGCAGCCCTCGCCGTTCTTCACCGGGATCAGGATCTCCTGGCCCGGCTGGAACGCGTTGGTCCACGCGGTGCCGGCCGTCTCGATCCGCAGGAACTGGTCCCGATTGCGGAAGTGCAGGTGCTGGTTGCGGGTGAGCGCGCCCGGCAGCAGGTGGGCCTCGCAGAGGATCTGGAAGCCGTTGCAGATGCCGAGGACCGGCAGGCCGCCGCGGGCCGCGTCGACGATCGACTCCATGACCGGGGCGAACCGGGCGATCGCGCCGCAGCGCAGGTAGTCGCCGTAGGAGAAGCCACCGGGCAGGACGACCGCGTCAACACCGTGCAGGTCCGGGTCACCGTGCCAGAGCCGGACGGCCTCGGCGCCGGCGATCCGGACGGCCCGGGCGGCGTCCCCGTCGTCGAGCGAGCCGGGGAAGGTCACCACTCCGACCCGGGCGGTCACGGTCGCGCGCCCGCGGTCTCGTCGGCCTCGACCAGGCGGACGGTGAAGTCCTCGATGACCGGGTTGGCGAGCAGCTTGTCGGCGATCTCCCGGGCCCGGTCCAGGTCCGGTTCGCCGGTGAACTCGATCTCGATCCGCCTACCGATCCGGACCGAGGCGACGTCGCTGACGCCGAGCCGCGGCAGCGCGTTTGCGACGGCCTGGCCCTGCGGATCGAGGATCTCGGGCTTGAGCATGACGTCGACGACGACGCGAGGCACTGGGGCACTCCTGACTGTGTACGCAGTTGGGTGCCGACCCACAACGGGCGAGCGCAGCCAGCCTACCTGGCAGATACGGGTACGGCCGCACCGGCCGGGCCTCGTCGGGCCAGTGATCGACGTGTTCACACGTCCGACGGCCGGCGGAGCGCTCCGTTGCGCGCCACACCCACTCCCACCAGGCCATATACGGCGGCGAGGGTCGCCGAATCGTTACATAGGCGAATCTCGATCAGATCCTTGAAATCACCGGGGTCGACCCCTAGCGTACATCGACAGAACTCGATGATCCGGTGAAGGGTGATCCCCGCCACCGGCCACCCGCGCCCGGCGAACCCGGGTCCCCAGCGTCACAAGGAGACCAGCGACATGCGTATCCGTTCCCTGCTCGTGGCGATCAGCACCGCGCTGGTCGGCGTCGTCGGCGCCGCCTCGGGCGCCGCCGCCGCCCCCGCCGGCCCTCAGCCGATCATCGGCGGCGGCACCGTCTCGTCCGCCCCGTGGGCCGCCGCCGTCCTCAGCAACGGCTCGTTCACCTGCTCCGGCAGCGTCATCGCCCCGCAGTGGGTGCTCACCGCCCGCCACTGCATCAGCGGCAGCATGTCCGTGCGCGTCGGCAGCGTCAACCGCACCTCCGGCGGCGTCACCCGGACGGTCAGCGCCACCTACACCCGCTACGACCTGGCCCTGATGCGCCTGTCCAGCTCGGTGAGCACCTCGGCGGTGACGCTGGCCACCGCCAACCCGCCGATCGGCTCGACCAACTCGATCTACGGCTGGGGCATGACCTGCTACAGCGGCTGCTCCGCGTCGACCCAGCTCAAGACCGCCAACGTCCAGGTGACCAGCAACAGCGCCACCGACGCGTACGGCGGGCAGGCGATCCGGAGCACGCGGATCAACGGCAACGCCTGGCGGGGCGACTCGGGCGGCCCGCAGTTCTACAACGGCCGCCAGGTCGGCGTCGCCTCGACCGCCGACGGTTCGAGCATCCAGAACTACGGCAGCGTCGCGTACAACCGGGCCTGGATCACCTCAACGGCCGGTGTCTGACGGTTAGCGCCCAACCGGCGCGGATGGTCGGCGACGTGCCGGCCGTCCGCGCCGCGCCGTTTTTCAGCATCCGATCAGGTGAACAACGTTCGCGATCGGGTGGGGGCGACCCTGACAGCATCGGAAACGTGCTGGTCGTGACGACGGACCAACTGCCGGGCTACGAAATCCGCCAGATCCTTGGTGAGGTGGTGTCATCGATGGCCAGGACCCGTAACCCGTACCGCGAGGGGGTCAAGAACCTGCGCGGTGGCGCGTACGACCCGATGGCGCCGGACAACCTCACCCGGTGGCGTACGGACTCGGTGGCCCGCCTCGGCGAGGAGGCCCGCCGACTCGGCGCGAACGCGGTGATCGGGATGCGGTTCGACAGCCGGGACTGCGGCGAGATGTGGATGGAGATCTGCGCGTACGGGACGGCGGTGATCGTCGTACCCAAGGTGCCCGACGTCATGCCGCCCGACCAGCCGCTGGTCGCCGCGGAGACCGCCCACGACCCGGAGATCGCGTCGGCGCCCGGCGGCATCACCGAGCCCGCGAGCGCCCCCAACCTCTCCACCGCCGCCGAAACCCCCACCCGCGAGGCCTAACCGGCCCCGGTGCCCCCGGTGGGCGGGGGGGGTTAGAGGATGGGGGGTGGGGAGTAGGTGGCGGCCTCGGGGTGGGCTTCGACGATCTTGGTGATGCGGCGGGTGACCGCCTGGACCTGTGCCGAGGCGGCGCCGACGAAGGCGGCCCGGTCGGCGACCAGCTCGTCGATCTCGGCCCGGGTCAGGTTGAGGCGGCCGTCCCCGGCGAGCCGGTCGAAGAGGTCGTTCTCCAGGGCGCCCTTCTCGCGCATGCCCAGCGCCACGGCGACCGCGTGCTCCTTGATCACCTCGTGGGCGACCTCCCGGCCGACACCCCGCCGGACCGCCGCCACCAGGATCTTCGTCGTGGCCAGGAAGGGCAGGAAGCGCTCCAGCTCCCGGTTGATCACCGCCGGGTACGCCCCGAACTCCTCCAGCACGGTGAGGAAGGTCTGGAACAACCCGTCGGCGGCGAAGAAGGCGTCCGGCAGGGCCACCCGGCGCACCACCGAGCAGGAGACGTCGCCCTCGTTCCACTGGTCGCCGGCCAGCTCGCCGACCATCGACAGGTAACCCCGGATGATCACCGCGAAGCCGTTCACCCGCTCGCTGGACCGGGTGTTCATCTTGTGCGGCATCGCGCTGGACCCGACCTGACCGGGCTTGAAGCCCTCGGTCACCAGCTCCTGACCGACCATCAGCCGGATGGTCGTCGCCAGCGAGGACGGCGCCGCCGCGATCTGGGCCAGCGCAGAGAGCACGTCGAAGTCGAGCGAACGCGGGTAGACCTGTCCGACGCTGTCCAGCACCCGGGAGAAGCCGAGGTGCTCGGCCACCCGGCGCTCCAGTTCGGCCACCTTGTCGGCGTCGCCGTCGAAGAGGTCGAGCTGGTCGGCGGCGGTGCCGACCGGGCCCTTGATCCCGCGCAGCGGATAGCGGGCGATCAGGTCCTCCAGCCGCTCGTACGCGATGAGCAGCTCCTCCGCCGCCGAGGCGAAGCGCTTGCCCAGCGTGGTGGCCTGCGCGGCCACGTTGTGCGAGCGGCCGGTCATCACCAGGCCGGAGTACTCGTGCGCGTGCCAGGCCAGCCGGGCCAGCGTGGCGACCACCCGGTCCCGGATCAGCTCCAGCGACGCCCGGACCTGGAGCTGCTCGACGTTCTCGGTGAGGTCCCGGGAGGTCATCCCCTTGTGCACCTGCTCGTGCCCGGCGAGCGCGCTGAACTCCTCGATCCGGGCCTTCACGTCGTGCCGGGTGACCCGCTCCCGTGCCGCGATCGACGCCAGGTCGACGTCGTCGACGACCCGCTCGTACGCCTCGACAGCCCCGTCCGGGACCGGCACACCGAGGTCGCGCTGGGCGCGGAGCACGGCCAGCCAGAGCCGGCGTTCCATCCGGACCTTCTCCTCCGGCGACCAGAGGGCGACCAGCTCCGGGGAGGCGTAACGGTGGGCGAGCACGTTCGGGATCGTCACGCAGCTCAGTCTTCCACGCCGGGCCGCGCCGCCCCGAGGAGGACCGGGACGCGTGACCTTCCTCGTACCGTCGGCGGGCGCCGGCCGCTCAGCGCTCCAGGATCGCCGTCACGCCCTGCCCGCCGGCCGCGCAGATGGAGATCAGGCCGCGTCCGCCGCCCTTCTCGGCCAGCAGCTTCGCCAGCGTGGCGACGATGCGGCCGCCGGTGGCGGCGAACGGGTGCCCGGCGGCCAGGGAAGAGCCGTTGACGTTGAGCCGGTCCCGGTCGATCGCGCCGAGCGGGGCGTCCAGCCCGAGCCGGTCCTTGCAGAACTCCGGCGACTCCCACGCGGCGAGGGTGGCCAGCACCTGCGACGCGAACGCCTCGTGGATCTCGTAGTAGTCGAAGTCCTGCAGGGTCAGGCCGGCCCGGGCGAGCATCCGCGGCACCGCGTACGCGGGGGCCATGAGCAGCCCCTCGTCGCCGTGCACGAAGTCGACGGCGGCCGTCTCGGACCAGCTGAACCAGGCGAGCACGGGCAGGTTGTGCTCCCGGGCCCACTCCTCGGTCGCGAGCAGCACGGTCGACGCCCCGTCGGTGAGCGGCGAGGAGTTGCCGGCGGTCATGGTGGCCTGGTCGGCGTCCGCGCCGCGCGTGCCGAAGACCGGCTTCAGCGCGCCCAGCTTCTCCAGGCTGGTGTCGGGGCGCAGGTTCTGGTCCCGGGTCAGCCCCAGGTAGGGCGTCATCAGGTCGTCGAAGAAGCCCCGGTCGTAGGCGGCGGCCAGTCGCTGGTGCGAGCGCAGCGCCAGCTCGTCCTGCGAACGCCGGTCGATGTTCCAGGTCAGCGCGGTGCGGGCGGCGTGGTCGCCCATCGACAGCCCGGTGCGCGGCTCGGCGTTGCGCGGGATCTCCGGCTTGAAGGGCTGGAGCGGGCGCAGCTTCGCCGCGATCTTGAGCCGTTCGCCGAGCGTCCGGGCGCTGTTGAGCTTGATCAGGGTGCGGCGGAGGTCCTCGTTGACGGCGAGGGGCGCGTCGGAGGTGGTGTCCACACCACCGGCGATGCCGACGTCGATCTGCCCGAGGGCGATCTTGTTGGCGACCAGGATCGCCGCCTCCAGGCCGGTGCCGCAGGCCTGCTGGATGTCGTACGCGGGGGTGTGCGGGTCGAGCCGGGAGCCGAGCACCACCTCACGGGTGAGGTTGAAGTCCCGGGAGTGCTTGAGCACCGCGCCGGCGACGACCTCGCCGACCCGCTGGCCGGCCAGCCCGTAGCGGGCCACCAGCCCGTCCAACGCGGCACCGAGCATGTCGGCGTTCGACGCGCTCGCGTAGCGCGAGTTGGAGCGGGCGAAGGGGATGCGGTTGCCGCCGATGACCGCGACCCGCCGAATGCTCTGCACGATCCGCCTCCTCAACAGTGTTGCCGCTACCCTACTCGCCAGTAGGCTACGCCCATGACCGACAGGTACGCGAGCTTCGTCCAATCGGGGGCCGGTCGCGCGCTGGTCAAGCGCCTCGGGCTGCCCGACCCGCCGCGACTGCGCCGGCACCGCCCCGGCGACCCGCTCCTGCCCGGGCCCGCCCTGCTCGGCGCGGCCACCGGCGGCCGCCTCGTCGAGCCGGTCGGCAAGCTGCTGACCGCCGCCGGGGTCGAGCTGCGCGAGCCCGGCGCCGTCGCCCCGACGGACCGCTTCGGCGCCCTGGTGTACGACGCCACCGGCATCACCGACTCGACCGGGCTGCGGCAGCTGTACGACTTCTTCCACCCGGCGGCCCGGTCGCTGACCCCGAGCGGCCGGGTGATCGTGCTGGGCACCCCGCCGGGCGAGTGCGCCGACCCTCGGGAGGCCACCGCCCAGCGGGCCCTGGAGGGGCTGACCCGCAGCATCGGCAAGGAGTTCGGCCGGGGCGTCACCGCCCAACTGGTCCACGTCACCGCCGACGGTGACGCCGGCACGCTCACCAGCCTCGAAGCCACCCTCCGCTTCCTGCTCTCCGGCCGGTCGGCGTACGTCTCCGGGCAGGTCGTCCGAATCGGCGCCGGTTCGGCGACGGTGCCGGCCGACTGGGACCGGCCGCTCGACGGGCAGGTCGTCCTGGTCACCGGCGCGGCTCGGGGCATCGGCGCGGCGCTGGCCCGGGTGCTCGCCCGCGACGGCGCCCGGGTCGTGGCGCTGGACGTTCCGGCGGCCGGCGACGCGCTCGCCGACGTCGCCAACGAGATCGGCGGGACCGCCGTCCAGCTCGATCTGACCGCGCCGGACGCACCGACCCGGCTCGCCGAGCACCTCGCCACCCGCCACGGCCGGGTCGACGTGGTCGTGCACAACGCCGGGATCACCCGGGACAAGACGCTCGGCCGGATGGACGCCGACCGGTGGGACCAGGTGATCGACGTGAACCTCAGCAGTCAGGAGCGGATCAACGACGAGCTGCTGGCCCGCGAGCTGATCCCGGCCGGTGGCCGGCTCGTCTCGGTCTCCTCGATCGCCGGGATCGCCGGCAACCGGGGCCAGACCAACTACGCCACCAGCAAGGCCGGCGTGATCGGCCTGGTCGACTCGCTCGCCCCCGCCCTGCGCGGACGTGGGATCAGCGTCAACGCGGTCGCACCCGGCTTCATCGAGACGAGGCTGACCGCCCGGATCCCGCTGGTGATCCGGGAGGCGGGACGCCGCATGAACAGCATGGCCCAGGGCGGGCTGCCGGTGGACGTCGCCGAGACCATCGGCTGGCTCGCCTGGCCGGCCAGCGGCGCGGTCAGCGGCAATGTCGTCCGGGTCTGCGGCCAGAGTCTGCTGGGGGCGTGATGGACGCGACATCCGCCGCCGGCTCCGCGCCTGAGCCGACCACCCCCGCGTCCTCCCCGGCCGGCGCCGCGCCGGAGTCGAGCACCCCCGCGTCGCAGCGGGCCACCGGCCGGGCGGCCGTCGAGCTGCCCCGGCTGCCCGCCGCCGGCGCGCTCTACCGGCGGGCCCTGCTCGGGGCGCTGCCCGGCCTCGGCGGCCGACGCGCGGCGGAGGTGCCGGCGGTGGAGTTGGGCGTCACCGGGGTGCCGGTGGACCCCGCCCACCTGGCCGACTACGACCGCGTCTGCGGGTTCCGCCTGGCCGACCGGCTGCCGGCGACGTACCTGCACGTGCTCGGGTTCCCGCTGTCACTGCGGCTGATGACGGCCGCCGCCTTCCCCATCCCGCTGACCGGTGTGGTGCATGTGGCGAACCGGATCACCGTGCGCCGGCCGGTCCGGGTGGGCGAGACCGTCGACTTCCGCACGTACGCGGAGAACCTGCGTCCGCACGAGCGGGGCCGGCAGCTCGACGTGGTGCTGGTCGCCGCGGTCGGCGGCGAGGAGGTCTGGCGGGGTGTGTCGACGTACCTCGGGAAGGAGCGCACGGCGGGTGGCCCGCGGCGCGACCGGGGTGACCGCCCGGCGCCACCGGCCTCGTCGGCGCAGTGGCGGGTGACGCCGCGGGTGGGTACGGACTACGCACGGGTCTCCGGCGACCACAACCCGATCCACACCTCGAGGCTGAGCGCGCGGCTGTTCGGCTTCCCGCGCCCGATCGCGCACGGCATGTGGAGCAAGGCCCGCTGCCTGGCCGCGCTAGAGAGCCGGCTGCCGGAGGCGTACACGGTCGACGTGTCGTTCAAGCTGCCGGTGCCGCTGCCGTCCACGGTGGCCTTCAGCGCGTCCGCGACCGGCACGAGCTGGGATTTCGCGCTGCACAGCGCCCGGGACGGGAGACCGCATCTGGTGGGCACCGTGCGCTGAGGCGAAGGCGGGGCTTGCCGCCCCCACTTTCGTACGTTAAGTTGTTCTCAGATTGAGTTGTTCTCAAGCTGAGAGAGTGAGCGCCGTGAACGAGCAGGACTTCCTCGCCGGGTACGACCCCCGGGACTACCCGGCGGTCGCGGTCACCGTCGACGTGGTCGCGCTGACCATCCGGGAGAGCGCGCTGCACCTGCTGCTGATCCGCCGGGGCGCGCCACCGTTCGCGGGCCACTGGGCGCTACCGGGCGGCTTCGTCCAGCCCGACGAGGACCTGACCACCGGTGCCCGACGCGAGCTGGCCGAGGAGACCGGGCTCGGCGGCGAGCGGCTGCGACGGGTGCACCTCGAACAGCTCGGCAGCTACGGCGCGCCCGACCGCGACCCGCGCATGCGGGTGGTCTCCGTCGCCCACCTGGCATTCGCCCCCGACCTGCCCGACCCGGTCGCCGACACCGACGCCGACGACGCCGTCTGGTTGCCGGTCACCGCGCTGACCAGCCGGCAGCTCGCCTTCGACCACGGCCGGATCATCGACGACGGGCTGGAGCGTGCCCGGTCCAAGCTGGAATACACCCCCCTGGCCACCCGGTTCCTCGCCCCCGAGTTCACGATCACCGAGCTGCGGGCGGTCTACGAGACGGTCTGGGGCCACCCGCTGCACGCCGGCAACTTCCACCGCAAGGTGCTCTCGGTGCCGGGCTTCGTCGAGAGCACCGGCGCCAGCACCGAACGCGGCGGCGCGCGCGGCGGCCCCCGGGCCAAGCTCTACCGCGCCGGCGACGCCCACCTGCTGCACCCGGCCCTGCTGCGCCCCGCGCGGGAGGAGACGGTGCGATGAGAACGGAGGAGGCCATCCGGCTGGTCGCGGCCGCGCGCACCGACGCCGACCTGTTCGGCACCGACGCGCCGGCCCGCCGCTACCGCGAGCTGGTCGGCGCGCTGCACCCCGACCGGTTGGGCGCGGCCGATCCCCGGGTACGCGCCGCCGCCAGCGACGCGCTGACCACGGTCACCACCCGCTGGCGCGGCACCGCCGCCCCCGCCCCCGTGCACCTCGGCGACGTCGCCGACCTGCACGACCACGGGGACGGGCGGCTGCTGAAGGTGCCCCGGCAGCCCGGCGACAACGACCTGATGGCCCGCGAGGCGCGCGCGCTACGCCGGATCGCCGAGCACGGCGATCCGCGCCACCTGGCGTACGTGCCCCGGCTGATCGACTCCTACCCGGTGCGTGACCCGGCGACCGGCGCGGAACGGCTGGTCAACGAGCTGGCCACCGTGCCCGGGCTGCGCAGCCTGGCGGAGGTGCGCCGCGCGTACCCGACCGGGGTGGACCCGCGCGACGCGGCCTGGATGTGGCGACGGCTGCTGGTCGCGCTCGGCCTGGCCCACCGGGCCGGGGTCGTGCACGGCGCGGTGCTCCCCCGGCACGTGCTGATCGAGCCGGACGCGCACGGCCTGGTGCTGGTCGACTGGTGCTTCTCCACCGAGCCGGGCGGGCTCGTGCCGGCGCTGGTGCCCGGCCAGGAGGACTTCTACCCGCCGGAGGTCGTCGGGAAGCGACCCTGCGGCCCCGGCACCGACATCGCGTTGGCCGCCCGCTGCATGACCTGGCTGATGGCCACCCGCGTGCCGCCCGAGCTGCGGGCCTTCGCGGCCGGCTGCCAGGGCCCCGCGCTCTCCGCCCGACCGGACGACGCGTGGCGGCTACTGCGCGAACTCGACGAGGTGCTCGACCGGCTGTACGGGCCGCGCACCTTCCGACCCTTCACCCTCAACCCGTAGGGAGGCTGCCATGGGCAGTGGAATCTGGTCCACCGACGTGTACGACGCCGCCGACCGCTACCGGCGCAAGACCGGCAAGCGCGCGTTCTCCTACAGCGACAGCGGGGCGCGGACCGTGCACCCGGCGCTCGACCCGCGCGGCGCGGCCCGGGAGAGCCGCGACTCCGCCGAGCACCCGCAGTCGACGCCGATCGCGGTGCTCTTCGACGTCACCGGCTCGATGGGGCACGTGCCCCGGGTGCTGCAGAGCAAGCTGCCGCAGCTGCTCGGACTGCTGCTCCGCCAGGGGTACGCCCGTGACCCGCAGGTCATGTTCGGTGCCATCGGCGACGCCACCTGCGACCGGGTGCCGTTGCAGATCGGGCAGTTCGAGTCCGACAACCGGATGGACGACGACCTCGGCCGGATCGTGCTGGAGGGCGGCGGTGGCGGTCAGATGACCGAGTCGTACGAGCTGGCGCTCTACTTCATGGCCCGGCACACGGTCACCGACAGCTGGTCCAAGCGTGGCCGGCGCGGCTACCTGTTCATCATCGGCGACGAGCTGGCGTACCCCCGGGTGAAGGCGACGGAGGTGGCCCGGCTCATCGGCGACGACCTGGCCGAGGACGTGCCGGTCCGGCAGATCGTGGACGAGGTGACCGCGCGCTGGGACACCTACTACCTGCTCCCCGCCGGCAGCCACTATGCGGGCAACCGCAAGGTGCTCGACTTCTGGCGTGACCTGCTCGGGCAGAACGCGGTCGAGCTGGACGACCTGGACGCGGTCTGCGAGACGATCGCGCTCACCGTCGGGCTCGGCGAGCAGGCCATCGACCTGGACACCGGCCTGCGCGACCTGGACCGGGCCGGCTCCACGGCCACCGGGACGGTCTCGAAGGCGCTCGCCCGGCTGGACTCCGGCCGGCGCGCGGTGGCGACGCTGCCGTTCACCCCGACCGGCGGCGGAAGCGGGGTCACCCGGCTGTGAACCACGTGATGGTGGTCGACCTCGGCTACGGCGACGCCGGCAAGGGCACCGTGGTGGACCTGCTCTGCGCCACCCGGCCGGTGCGCACGGTGGTCCGTTTCAACGGGGGCGCGCAGGCGGCGCACAACGTCGTCCTGCGCGACGGGCGGCACCACACGTTCGCGCAGTTCGGCGCCGGGACGTTCCGCCCCGGTGTGCGTACGCACCTGGCGCGGCACGTGGTGGTGGACCCGCTGGCGCTGGCCGCCGAGGCCGACCACCTCGCGGCGGTCGGGGTGCCCGACGCGCTCGACCGGCTGACCGTGGACGGGGAGGCCCTGCTGGCCACCCCGTACCACCGGGCCGCCAACCGGGCCCGGGAGATCGCCCGGGGAGCCGACCGGCACGGCTCCTGCGGGCTCGGGGTGGGCGAGGCGGTCGCGTACGGGCTCGCCCACCCCGACGAGGCGCCCCGGGTGGCGGACTGCCGCCGCCCGGCGGTGCTGCGCCGCCGGCTCACCGCGCTGCGTGACCGGCTCACCGCCGAGCTGGGGCCGCTGGACGCGCCGCCGGTGGCGGACTGTCTGCCGGCGTACGCGGCCTTCGCCGAGCGGGTGGCGATCGTCGATCGGAGCTGGCTGGCGAGTGCGCTGCGCGAGGGCACCTGTGTCTTCGAGGGCGCGCAGGGGGTGCTGCTGGACGAGTGGCACGGCTTCCACCCGTACACCACGTGGAGCACCACGACCTTCGCCAACGCCGAGGCGCTGCTCGCCGAGGCGGGCCTGGCCGGCACCGCCCAGCGCCTCGGGGTGCTGCGGGTGACGACGACCCGCCACGGCCCCGGGCCGCTGGTCACCGAGGACCCGGCGCTGCCGTTCAACGATCCGCACAACCCGACGAACCCCTGGCAGGGCCGGTTCCGGTTCGGGCACTTCGACGCGGTCGCCCACCGGTACGCGCTGGACGTGGCCGGCGGCGTGGACGGGTTGGCGCTGACCCACCTCGACCTGGCGGGCACCGACCTGCGGATCTGCCGCCGCTACGAAGGGCTGGACCGGCTCACCCCCGGACCGGCCGGGGACCTGGACCGGCAGGCCGCGCTCACCGCCCGGCTGCTGCGCGACCGCCCGGTGCTCGACGAGGCGCCCACCGACTGGCCGGCGACCGTCGAGGACGCGCTCGGCGTGCCGGTGCTGCTCACCTCGCACGGCCCGACCGCGGAGGCGAAGGCGGGGCCCCTGGCCAGCGCCTTTTGTCCGCGAAGGGCCCCCGTCTGACACCGCGCCCGCCCAGCATGGAGGCATGGACGCCGTGATCGACCTGCTGCGGGACACCGTCATGTCGCCATGGGTGTACCTGGTGCTGATCGGCGCCACCGCGATCGACGCGTTCTTTCCGGCGATCCCGAGCGAGG
The DNA here is from genome assembly GCF_044466625.1 of Micromonospora sp. NPDC049366. Lineage (NCBI taxonomy): Bacteria > Bacillati > Actinomycetota > Actinomycetes > Micromonosporales > Micromonosporaceae > Micromonospora > Micromonospora sp. NPDC049366. Next base: position 21,423 of record NZ_JBITMV010000026.1, on the reverse strand, counting down.
CCGCGGTGATCACGGCGGCCGTGCTCTCCTCCTTCGGCGGGCACCCCAACCTGGTCGGGGTGATCCTGTCCGCGGCGGTCGGCGCGCTGCTCGGGGACCACATCTCGTACGCCATCGGACGTGCCGGCGGCGCGGGGCGGCTGGCCCGCCTGCCCGAACGGAGTCGACGGCGGACCGGTTCGGAGTGGGCCCGCCGAGCGGTCCAACGCAGGGGCGGCCTGATCCTGACCACCTCCCGCTACATTCCGGGCGGACGGACGGCGGTGACCCTCACCATGGGCGCGGTCCGCTATCCCCGGCGCAACTTCCTGTTGTTCGACGCGATCGCGGCGCTCACCTGGGGGCTCTACTGCGGTCTGCTCGGCTACTTCGGCGGGCTCGCGTTCGAGCGCGACCCGATCAAGGGCGTGCTGACCGGGCTGGGGCTGGCCGTCGCGGTGACCCTGGGTCTGGAGTTCGTCCGGGAGCTGCGCCGCCGCGCCCACCGCAGGGCGGCCCGCCGCGAGTGACCGGTCGGTGGCGGCGGTTCGGCGCGCGGAGGACCGCGGACTCCCGGCGGTCGCCCTCGACGCGGCGGGTCAGCTCGCGGGTGGGCGCCAGGTGACGCCGCGGAGCAGCTGGTCGGCGCCGAGCCAGGCCACGTTCATCATCCGGGTGGCGGTCTTCTCGGGGTCGGCCTCGGGGTGGTCGGCGAGCCAGTCGGCGAGGGACTCACTGGCGCCGACCAGGGCGTACGCGACCACCTCCAGATCGGTGGCGGCGACCTCGCGCCCCTTCGCGCGCAGCGCGTGGTCGAGCACGCCGGCGACCACCTCGACGAGCCGCGCCCGCATGGCGGCCAGCTCACCGGCGAACGGCTGCTCGCCCCGGGCCTGCCGGTAGAGCACCGCCCAGCCGTCCCGGTGAGCCCCGACGAATCCGAAGAACGCCCGTAGCCCCCGCCACAGCCGCTCGTCGGCGGGCAGGTCAGGGGCGGCCGCCCCGGCGATGGCCTGCGTCATCCGGGTGCCCTCCCGGTGCAGGCAGGCGACGAAGAGCTCCTCCTTGGTGCCCAGGTAGGCGTAGACCATGGGCTTGGAGATGCCGGCGTCCTCGGCGATCTCGTCCATGCTGGCCCCGTGGAACCCGCGCCGGGAGAAGACCTTGACGGCCGCGTCGAGCATCTGCTGCTCGCGGACGGCCCGGGGCAGGCGCTTGAAGGTGGGCGTACTGGACACCTTGCGAGCATACCTACTCGTGCGTAAGGTTACGCCAGAGTAACCAGATTGGCCCCGCCCGAGAGGTGTATCCCCCATGACTGACTTCGACCCGGCGAACTTCGCCAACGTCGGCCCGAAGGAGTTCGCCCAGCTGGTCAAGTCCACCCCGGACGACAAGATCGCCGCTGTCATGGCCAGCGACCTGCGCGGCAAGGTGCTGAGCGAGGTCTTCAACCGGATGCCGTCGCTCTTCCGGGCCGACCGGGCCGGCTCGACCAACGCCGTCATCCACTGGACCATCACCGGCCGCCCGGACGGTGGCAGCGACACCTACGAGGTGGTCATCGAGAACGGCACCTGCACCGTCTCGGACACCCCGCAGCGCGACCCGAAGCTCACCCTGACCCTGGGCCCGGTCGAGTTCCTCAAGATCGTTTCGGGCGGTGCGAACCCCGTCATGATGTTCATGACCGGCAAGCTCAAGGCCAAGGGCGACCTGGGCCTGGCCGCCAACATCGCCAACCTGTTCGACATCCCCAAGGCCTGAGATGGCCGAGTTCTCGCTCGACCTGTCCGAGGAACAGCGGGACCTCCGCGACTGGGTGCACGGCTTCGCGGCCGATGTCGTGCGCCCGGCCGCGGCCGAGTGGGACGCCCGCGAAGAGACCCCCTGGCCGGTCATCCAGGAGGCGGCGAAGGTCGGCCTCTACGGCTTCGAGTTCCTCGCCACCTGCTGGGCCGACCCCACCGGCCTCTCCCTCCCCATCGCCAGCGAAGAGCTGTTCTGGGGTGACGCCGGCATCGGCCTCAGCATCTTCGGCACCTCACTCGCCGTCGCCGCGATCTACGGCACCGGCACACCCGACCAACTGGTCGAGTGGGTGCCGCAGTGCTTCGGCTCGGTCGACGAGCCCGCCGTGGCCGCGTTCTGCAGCACCGAGCCCGAGGCCGGCTCCGACGTCGGCGCGATGCGCACCCGCGCTGTCTACGACGAGGCCACCGACGAGTGGGTGCTGAACGGGCAGAAGGCGTACGCCACCAACGGCGGCATCGCCGGGGTGCACGTCGTCACCGCCTCGGTCGAACCGTCGCTCGGATCCCGGGGGCAGGCGGCATTCGTCGTACCGCCCGGCACCGCGGGGCTCAGCGCGACCCGCAAGCTGCGCAAGCTCGGGCTGCGCGCGTCGCACACCGCCGACGTCTTCCTCGACGACGTACGGGTGCCCGGAAACTGCCTGCTGGGCGGCCGGGAGGCGCTGCGGGAACGCCTCGACCGGGCCCGCTCCGGGCAGCGCGCCTCCGGGCAGGCGGCGATGCGGACGTTCGAGATCACCCGGCCCACCGTCGGCGCGCAGGCGCTCGGCGTGGCCCGCGCCGCCTACGAGTACGCCCTGGACTACGCGAAGGACCGGGTCCAGTTCGGACGCCCGATCATCGAGAACCAGGCGGTCGCGTTCGCGCTGGCCGACATGAAGATGGAGATCGACGCGGCCCGGCTGCTGGTGTGGCGCGCCTCCTGGATGGGGCGCAACAACCGGCCGTTCACCGCGGGCGAGGGCTCGATGTCCAAGCTGAAGGCCGGCGAGGTCGCCGTCGCCGTGACCGAGAAGGCCGTCCAGCTGCTCGGCGGTGCCGGCTTCCTGCGCGACCACCCGGTCGAGCGCTGGTACCGGGACGCGAAGATCTACACCATCTTCGAAGGCACCTCCGAGATCCAGCGACTCGTCGTCTCGCGCGCCATCTCCGGAATGCAGATCCGCTGACCGGCCGGGCCGCCCGCGGGTGGCCCGGCCGGCGCACCAACGGTGCCGTCTTCGTCACCCCGCGCCACCGCCGAGCTGCCGTACGCGGACACCCAGGGCATGATCACGACAGACGCCCGACCGGACGGCCCCCTCGACCCCGTCCGCGCACCGCCCCCAAGGAGGTCTGCGGCATGGACCTGCCGTTCATCGTCACCACGCTGACCCGTCGCGGGCTGCTCACCCCCGGCCGACCCATCCGGGTCGCCTCGCAGCTGAGCGCACTGCGTCGGTGGGGCTGGAGCCTGGCCGGCGAGCTGCGCCAGGCCGCCGCCCGGGACCCCGACCGCCCGGCGATCATCGACGAGGACGGCGTCGAGCTGACCTACCAGCGGCTGCTCGACCGGGCCGAACGGACCGCGCGGTCCCTACGGGCCGGACTCGGCATCCAGGCCGGGGACCGCATCGGTGTCCTGTGCCGCAACCACCACGGACTGATCGAGACGATCGTCGCGGCCACCCTGCTCGGCGCCGACGCGGTGCTGGTCAACACCGGCCTCTCCCCGGCGCAGCTCAGCACCGTTGCCGAGGAGCAGCGACTCCGGGTGCTCGTGCACGACGACGAGTTCGCCGAACGCGTCCTCACCCTGCCGCCCGAGCTGCCCCGCCTGGACGAGCGCGCCCGCGAGGAGCTGGTCGTCGGCGCCCTCCCCGGTGAGCTGCACCCGCCGGAGCGCGACGGCCGGATCATCGTGCTCACCTCCGGCACCACCGGCGCGCCCAAGGGTGCCCGCCGCCGGACCCCCACCGGCTTCGGCCCGCTGGTGTCCATCATCGACCGGATCCCGCTGCACACCCGCGACCGGGTGATGATCGCCGCCCCGATCTTCCACACCTGGGGATTCGCCGCCCTCCAGGTCTGCTTCGCGCTGCGGGCCACCATCGTGCTGCACCGCCGCTTCGACCCGGCCGCCACGGTCGCCGCACTGGCCGACCACCGGTGCGACGCGCTGTTCGCCGTGCCGGTGATGCTCCAGCGGCTCCTGGAGGTGCCGCCGCCCGACCCACGCCCCCCGCTGAAGGTGGTCGCGGTCAGCGGCTCCGCCCTGCCCGGCGGCCTCGCGCCCCGGTTCATGGACGTCTACGGCGACGTCATGTACAACCTCTACGGCTCGACCGAGGTCTCCTGGGCCTCCATCGCCGGCCCCGCCGACCTGCGCGCCGCACCGACCACCGCCGGGCGCGCGCCGCACGGCACCCGGCTGGAGATCCTCGACGCCGCCGGCGCACCGGTGCCCGTCGGACACGTCGGGCGGATCTTCGTGGGCAACGAGATGCTCTTCGAGGGGTACACCTCCGGGGCGAGCCGGGAGACCCGCGACGGGCTGCTCGACACCGGCGACCTGGGCCGACTCAACGCCGACGGCCTGCTCTTCGTCGACGGGCGAGCGGACGACATGATCGTCTCGGGTGGCGAGAACGTCTTCCCGTCCGAGGTGGAGGACCTGCTCGCCCGACTGCCCCAGGTCCGCGAGGCGGCCGTCATCGGCGTACCCGACCCCGAGTTCGGCCAGCGTCTCGCCGCGTTCCTCGCCCTGCATCCCGGCGAGACACTGGACCCGGAGGCCGTCCGCGAATACGTGCGGCACTACCTCGCCCGCTACTCCGTGCCCCGGGACGTGGTGTTCGTGAAGTACCTGCCGCGCAACGCCACCGGCAAGGTGCTCACCCGCGAGCTGCGTCGCTACTTCGGCTGACACCGCCCGGCGCGGTGCCGGACGGTGCGTCAGCCTTTCGTCGCCCCACTGTTCACGCGGCGTCGGGCGGGGACGGCCGCCCGGGCTCAGGCGGGGATCGTGATCCGGCCCTCGATCGCCGCGGCGGCGATGTCGGTGCGGTGCTGCGAACCGGCCAGCCCGATGCCACGCACCAGCTCGTACGCAGCGTCCCGCGCGGTGGCCAGGTCGGGGCCGGTGGCCGTACCGCAGAGGACACGGCCACCCGCGGAGACCAGGGCACCGTCGTCTGCCCGGCGGGCGGTGCCGGCGTGGATGATGCCCGGACCGTCCGCGCCGGTGATCACGTCGCCGGTGCGGGACGAGGCCGGGTAGCCCTCCGACGCGACCACCACCGTCACGGCGGCGCCGTCCCGCCAGCGCAGCGGCGGGTGCTCGGCCAACGTGCTGGTCGCCGCCGCGTGCAGCAGCCCACCGAGCGGGGTCTCCAGCAGCGCGAGCACCACCTGCGTCTCCGGGTCACCGAAGCGCGCGTTGAACTCGATCACGCGGGGGCCGGCGGCCGTCATCGCCAGCCCCACGTAGAGGAGCCCGGCGAACGGGGCGCCCCGGCGGCGCAGCTCGGCCAGTGTCGGGTGGACCACGTCCCGCATGACCTCGTCGACCAGACCGGGTGGGGCCCACGGCAGCGGCGCGTACGCCCCCATCCCCCCGGTGTTCGGGCCGGTGTCACCGTCGCCGAGCCGCTTGAAGTCCTGCGCCGGCAGCAACGGCACCGCCGCCTCGCCGTCGGTGATCACGAACAGGGAGACTTCGGGGCCGTCCAGGTACTCCTCGATGACGACCCGGCCGCACTCCCGCGCGTGCTCCTCGGCGCGGGCGCGGTCGTCGGTGACCACCACACCCTTGCCGGCGGCGAGACCGTCGTTCTTCACCACGTACGGCGGGCCGAACTCGTCCAGCGCGCGGGCCACGCTCTCCGGGTCGGCGCAGGTGTAGGCCCGCGCGGTCGGCACCCCCGCCGCGGTCATCACGTCCTTGGCGAACGCCTTCGACCCCTCCAGCCGGGCCGCCTCCGCGGACGGGCCGAACACCGGGATCCCCTTGGCGCGTACGGCGTCGGCCACCCCGGCGACCAGCGGCGCCTCCGGGCCGATCACCACCAGGTCGCTCCCGGTCTCGACCGCCAGCGCGGCCACCGCCGCCGGATCGGTCGCCTCGACCGTACGCAGCTCGGCGATCGCCGCGATCCCCGGATTACCCGGGGCCGCGATCAGCTCCGTGACCGCCGGATCGGACGCCAACCCGAGCGCGAGAGCGTGCTCGCGCCCTCCAGAACCCACCAGAAGTACCCGCACAAACCCGCATCCTACTGACCCCACCGCCAACCTCCCCCCACCGCCGCCTCCCCCCGCCCCGCCCCCGCCGCCTCGCCCCGCCCCGCCCCGCCCCGCCGCCCCGCCCCGCCCCGCCTCGGTGATCAAGAGGTTTGCGTCAAGTTTTGGCTCATCCGTGACGCAAACCTCTTGATCACTGGGAGGGGGCGGGGCGGCGGCTCAGGTGCGGCGGGCGGCGGCTATGGCTTGGCGGACCGTCCAGGGGATGTAGTCGGGGCGGAGGGTGTCGGCCCAGGTGAACCGGAGCACCGTCCAACCGGCGTTGACCAGACGGTTCTGCCGTCGGCGGTCGGCGAAGACCGCGTCCGGGGTGTCGTGCGAGTCCCGCCCGTCGGCCTCGGCGAGCACCCGCGGGCCACGCCAGCCCAGGTCACCGATGCCGAGCAGATAGCCGTCGTGGTCGCGTACCTCCAGCTGGAGCGCGTCCGGTGGCACCCGGCCGTCGACGCAGCGCAGCCGCGTACGCGTCTCCAGCGGCGACTGCGCCCGCCCGTCCGCCTCGGCCAGGTAGCCGCGAGCGGCAACCGCTCCCCGCCGGCCATGGATGATGCCCGGCACCGCCAGCAGGTCGTCCGGCGTGACGAGGCCACGGTTGAGCGCCGAATCGAGCACGGACACCGCGGCGAACCGGTCAACTTTGAGGATGACGTCCGAGACGGTGCGGAGCGGTGAGGTGACCTTGAGGCCCACAACACCGGCGAGGTCGCCGGGAGTGACGGTCAGCTGATGCACCGCCAGCCACGGGGCCAGGCCACGCTGCGGCCGCGGTCGATCCACCGGCACCGAGACGTGGACCTGACCGGTCGAACGCAGACCGGCGATGCCGTACAGCTCGAGAGCCGTCTCGTGGACGGCGAACGCACCCGGGCCGAGGCTGGTCACGGCAGCCCTTATCTGTGCCCGCCGCAGGGTCTCGACGCTCCGCGTCTCGGCCAGAACGAAGCACCCTCGCAGGACCCGCTGCCACCGACCGGACCTGCACATCTGCCGAACCTGGTCCTTGCTCAGGCCGGCACGCACGGCTTGCTCGACGGTCACCATCCCGTCCTGCCCGGCGGCGACCCTGCGCAAGATATCGAGTGGCGTCACCACCTCACGATGCCGGCGCGCCCCGCACCGCCGACACCCCTGTGGATAACCCCGACCCTCCCTGTGGACAACGCCCTGCCGGACCTGCCCAGCTCCGGGTCGACCGGCACCACGTCGTGATCAAGAGGTTTGCGTCAGAGATGAGCCCGAGCGTGACGCGAACCTCTTGATCACCGGGGAGAGCCTGAGCGGAGAGCCTGAGCGGAGAGCCCGGGAGGAGGGCCCGGGGTTAGGGGAGGAGGGGGTGTTGGACCACGTTCTCCTCGCGGCCGGGGCCTACGCCGATGACGCTCACGCGGGTGTTGCAGAGTTCCTCGATGCGCGCGATGTAGCGGCGGGCGTTCTCCGGCAGCTCGTCCACGCTGCGGGCCTTGGTGATGTCCTCCGACCAGCCGTCCATCTCCTCGTAGACGGGAGTGGCGTGGTGGAAGTCGGTCTGGGTCATCGGCATGTCGTCGACGCGCTTGCCGTTGATCTCGTAGCCGACGCAGATCGGCACCTTCGGCAGGCCGGTGAGCACGTCCAGCTTGGTGATCACCAGGTCGGTCACGCCGTTGAGGCGGCAGGAGTAGCGGGCCACCACGGCGTCGAACCAGCCGCACCGCCGCTCCCGGCCGGTGGTGGTGCCGTACTCGTGACCGATCTTGCGCAGGTGCTCTCCGTTGGCGTCGAAGAGCTCGGTCGGGAACGGCCCCGACCCGACCCGCGTCGTGTACGCCTTGCTCACCGCGATGACCCGGTTGATGGCGGTCGGCGGGATGCCCGCGCCCACGCAGGCCCCGCCGGCGGTGGGGTTGGACGACGTCACGAACGGGTAGGTGCCGTGGTCCATGTCGAGCATGGTGGCCTGGGCGCCCTCCAGCAGGACCGTCTCGCCCCGGTCGAGGGCGTCCCAGAGCAGCCCCCGGGTCTCGGCGATGTACGGCTTCAGCCGCTCCGCGTACGCCAGGTATTCCTCGACGGTCGCCTCGACGTCGATCGCCTTGCGGTTGTAGACCTTGAACAGGATCTGGTTCTTCTCGCGCAGCGCGAGTTCCAGCTTCTTGCGCAGGATGCCCGGGTCGAGCAGGTCCTGCAGGCGGATGCCCATCCGGGCGACCTTGTCACCGTAGGCCGGGCCGATGCCCCGGCCGGTGGTGCCGATGCGGGAGGAGCCGAGGTAACGCTCGACCACCCGGTCCAGCGCCCGGTGGTGCGGCATGATCAGGTGCGCGTCGCCGGAGATCCGCAGCCGGGAGACGTCCACGCCCCGCTCGGCGAGGCCGTCGATCTCGGTGAGCAGCACCTTCGGGTCGACCACGACACCGTTGCCGATGATGATCTTCGCGCTGGGCGAGAGTGCTCCGGAGGGCATCAGGTGCAGCGCGTACTTCTGGCCATCCGGCGTGATCACCGTGTGCCCGGCGTTGTTGCCGCCTGAGTAACGCACCACGTAGTCGACCCGCTCACCCAGCAGGTCGGTAACCTTGCCCTTGCCCTCGTCGCCCCACTGAGCGCCGATGAGCACGATCGCTGGCATGTCTCTCGCCTCCAGAAAGGCTCGGGTGCCAGGTGGCGACCGCTCGGCGAGCCCGGGGTGTCAGGCTAACAAGAGGTAACGACGTGGTCGGCAGGGGTCGCGTCGACAGGTAGGAGGCTCCTCCCGTGTACGACGTGGTGCTGCTCACCCTCGCCTCGCAGCGGGACTCGTCCGGTGGCTGCGGCAGCGGTGGGGCCTGCTGCGGTGGCGTCACGGAGGGTGAGCACGACGCTCCGGACCAGGCGGAACGGTGCGAGACGCCGCGCGTACCGGTGCTGGCGTGCGCGGACGCGCTGACCGCCCGCGGCGCCCGCGTCGAGACGATCACCGCCCGGTCGGACCAGGAGATCGACGAGGTGCTGGCCCGGCTGGACGGCCCGGCGCGCGCCGACGGCCTCACCTGGCCCGACCCGGACTCCAAGATCCGGCTCGTCGTCGCCACCGCCAGCGACGCACAGTTGCGCGCCGTGCTGCGCCGACTCGTCCGGCGGTACGCTCCGCCGCCCAGCCGGCGCCCCGAGGACCTGCCCGTCGGGCGTACGGTGCCGGACCTGCCGCCGATCGGCGTACTCCCGCTCGATCCGGCCCGCAGCGGCGGGCACCGCGACCTGGCCGCACAGCTCGGGTTGCCGCGTGACCCGGCGGCGGTGGCCGCGGCGGTCCTCGACGGCACAGCCCGCCGCCTGGACCTGCTGCGCACCGACGGCGGCTCGGTGACCCTGGACGGCGCGCTGCTCGGCGCCGCCGACGACGCCGGTCGGCCGTTGCACTGGCGGGGTCGGGTCGAGGTGGACGACACCGTGCTCACCAACGGCGACGACCCGCTGCTGGCCTGCGCGGTCGGCAACGCGGGTGGGTACGCCACCCTGGACGACGTGGCCCTGCTGGCCGCGCCGGACCCGACCGACGGTCTGGTCGAGGTCGCCGTGGCCGTCCCGGTGGTGACCCGGTCCCGGTTCGGCCGCAGGCGCGTACGCCTGGAGGTGCGCCGGGCCCGCGGTCGCGCGGTCGCCGTGGTGCCGCGTGACGAGAAGGTGCCGTTCCTCGATGACGGCGTCGAGGGCGAGCTGAGCCGGAAGCGGTCCTGGTGGACCGAGCGGGGCGCCTGGGCGGTCTGGGCCGTCTGACCTCGCCGCCCCGCTCGCTGGCCAGCCCTCGTCGGCTGGTGGGCCTATCCTCGGCAGGAGGAATGGGGAGGAACCGTGGTGGACGAGAACGCCGACCGGGCGCGTACGCCCGGCCAGCAGCCGGTGCCGGAGCGGGACATCGAACCGCCCTGGCCGACGGATCCGGGCGCGTCGGCGCCGCCCTGGGCTGCCGTGGTGCGGCACCCGATCGCCGAATCGCCGGCACCCTCCACATCGGCCGCTGACCCGAAGGCTCCCTCGACGACCGGCGCCTCCACGGCCGACAACGGCGTCGAGGGCCCACCGCCGTCCTCAACGGACTACCCCTCGCTGACCGGTGCGTTGCCGCCGCCGGGCGGTAACTGGGCGCCCCCGCCGCCACCACCGCCACCGGCCTCCGGCTGGGCGCCCGCACAGCGGGGTTGGCAACCACCGGCGACGCAGCCGGCGTGGGCGCCCGCCGCCCCCGGCACCGACTCGGATGCCGGCTCCGCCACCGGCGCGGGCGCGGGCACCGCTGCCGGCGGCGCACCCCCGGCGCGGGCCGCCTGGCCGCCCGCGACCGGGGCCACGGCCGGGGCGGAGACGCCCACCGGTGGCGCGCCGGGTGCTCCCCGCGCCTCGGGCGCCCCCGTGACGCGGCCCGCCTGGCCCCCGGCGGCACCCGAGCCCGCCGAGCCCGCCGAGGTCACCGGCGGCGCCGCGGGATCGCCCGCCCCGCCACCTACCGCCGGTCCGGCCGACGTTGCCCCGCCACCGGCGGGTCAGACCACCACGGCCACGCCCGGCCCGACGACGAACGGCGCGTCGGGCAGTGCCGCCACGCCGGGTGTAGCGGGCCGGCCGGCCGCCAGCGGCCAGGTCGACCTGGACCTGCCGTTCAGCCTCGACCAGCCACCGCTGCCGCCCGCCGCTCGGGGCGTACCCGTCCCGCCGTCCGCGCCGGCCGCTTCCGACGGTGCCGCGGTCGCCGCCGGCGGCGAGCACCCCCGCGCAACGCAGGCCGGTGCGACCACGGCCGAGGCAGCCGCCCGGCCGGCCAGCCCGGGGGTCCCAGCCACGCGGCCCGCCGGGTCCGCCACGCCCGAATCCCAGGCGACGACTGCCGAGGAGAGCGCACCGGACACGACGGGCGAGGCGAAGGTCGTCACCCCGACCAGCGGATCCGCCACCTCGGGCCGGCCGGCCGAGTCGCCGTGGGCCCATCCGCCGCAGCGCCCCACCAGCACTTCCGGGCGGGACGAGACCGCGCAAGTCGCTCCGACCACGGGCGGGCCAGTGCCGGCCGTCGGCGCGACGGGCGTCACGCCACCGAGCACCGAACGCGGCGCGACCGGCCCGGTGCTGGGCCCGGACAGCGGCGCGGCCGGCCCGGTGCCGGGTGCGGAGGTCGGCGCGCCCGGCACTGACAGCCGCGCGGCTGGTGCGATGCCAGGCACCGAGGGCGGCGCGACCGGTGCGGTGCCGACCGAGGGCACGTCGTTCGCCGGTGCGGGTGCCGGCGGGGCACCGCCGGCGGCACTGTGGTCGGGCGTCGCCCACGAGGGGGCTGTGCCCCCGCCGATCCCGCAACCGCCCGGCCCGGTCCCGCCAGTGCCCCAGGCTGGGCCGACCCTGCCTCCGCCGCCCGCCCCACCGCCGGGCCCGTTCCCGCCGTCGCCCGGCTGGTACCCACCGCCGTGGCAGGGTGGCGCCGGGGCGCCTCCGGTACCCCCGCAGCACTACCCGCCGGCCCCCGGCGTCACCGCCATGCCGTCCGGTCACCCCGATCCGAACGCCGCGCCGCAGGCCGCCCCGCCCACGGCCGAGGACTTCGCCCGCCGCCGACAGGTACGGCCCGCCAACCCAGTGGCCACCATGGGCGTACGGGCGATGGCCAACAAGATCGGCCTGAAGCTTCCGCCCGGGCGGCACGAGCAGGAGCGCAAGCGGGACATCGAGATGGTGCGCCGCAACTTCGGCGGGCTGCGCCAGGTGACGGTGGTCAACCCGAAGGGCGGTGCCGGCAAGACGGTCGCCATCCTCCTGCTCGCGATGACGTTCGGGCAGAAGCGCGGCGGCTACGTGCTGGCCTGGGACAACAACGAGACCCAGGGCACCCTCGGCATGCGCGCGCAGCAGGACTTCCACTCCCGCACCGTGCGGGACATGCTGCGCGACCTCGGTCAGTTCCATGGCGCACACGGGCGGGTCGGCGACCTCTCCCAGTACGTGCGGTCCCAGGGCGAGGGCATGTTCGACGTGCTCGCCTCGGACGAGTCGGCCACCGGCGGCGAGATGCTCACGGCGGCGGCGTTCGCCGAGATCCGCGAGGTGGTGAGCCGCTTCTACAAGTTGATCTTTGTGGACACCGGGAACAACGTCCGGGCGCAGAACTGGCAGGCCGCGATGGACGCCACCGACCAGTTGGTGGTCACCATGTCGGCCCGGAACGACTCCGCCGAGACGGCCGCCCGGATGCTCGACCACCTGGAGCAGAGCGGTCGGCAGCGGTTGGTCCGGCAGGCGGTCACGGTGGTGTCGATGCCACCGTCCCGTAAGGAGATCGACCTGCCGGCGATCCAGGAGCACTTCGCCGCCCGTACGCGGGCGGTGCTGCTGGCACCGTACGAGCGGCTCATCGACAGCGGCGAGCCGATCCGCTACGGCGCTCTCTCGTCCGCCACCCGGGATGCCTGGCTGAAAATCGCCGCCGCCGTAGCCGAAGGCCTCTGACCCCAGCCCCGCCCCCGCCCCGCGATCTTGCAGTTGGCGCCCCGACAGAACGGGCGAACGCCCTGAACCGAGGGCCGGAACTGCAAGATCGCGGGGAGGAGAGGAGCGGGAGGGGGTTAGTTGCTGGCCAGGGCGTCGGCCGCGGCGGGGTCGCAGTCGCGAAGGAACTGGGCGCAGCGGGCCGCCTCGTCCGCCTCGCCGATCTCGTCGGCCGCCCGGGACAGCACGTAGAGGCAGCGAAGGAAGCCGCGGTTGGGCTCGTGCGACCACGGCACCGGGCCGTGCCCCTTCCAGCCGTTGCGGCGCAGCTGGTCCAGGCCCCGGTGGTAGCCGGTGCGGGCGTACGCGTACGCCGGAACGACCTGGCCCGTCGCGAGCGCCCGGGCCCCCAGCGCGCCCCACGCCGCGCTGTACGTCGGATAGCGCGCCGCCACCTCGGCGAACGCGCCGTCGTCGTCGGCCTGTTCGGCGGCGACCAGGGCGGCGTCGGCCTCGTCGTACGCGGGGAGGAGGGTGGCCGGTGGCTCCGGCATGAGGTTCTGCATCGCCCCATTCAACCCGCTTCGCCGACCGACATGCGAGAGGGTCGACGGACCCGGCTGGCTGAAAGGCTGAGGAGTTGGTCACGCCTGTGGCCTATGCCGCACGGAGTTGTTTTCCACTACAACTAATGGTCCGGAGCCTCCCCAGGACCCGGTTACGCAGGAGCCCGGTGGTCCAGGCCGCCGGGCTCCTGTCGGTCCGGGGCACGGTCACCCGACGTCGGCCGGCACGAACACCGACAACCGGGGGCACCAGCAGCCGGATCCCGGGGCCGACCAGCAGCCGGACACCCGGTGGACAGCGGCCCGATGTGCGGCGGGCCGGCTGACGGGGGCAGGATGGCCGGGTGCCGACCCCACCGCCCGCCGACGTTCTCGAACCGCACGCCACCGACGAGGTCGAGACCCGCGCCGAGTTCGACCGGCGACTCGCCACCGGCAACCTCGCCGGGTTGACCATTCAGGGTCTCCGTCTGGACCTCGACCCGGCGCCGGACCTCACCGCCGTCACGGTGGCCGGGACGCTCTTCGTCGGCTGCCGGTTCGCCTCCCGGGAGGTCGGCGCCGATCTGGTCCGGCGGGGCGCCAACGTGGTGCCGCCCTTCTCCGGGCTGCCCTACCCGACGCAGCCGTCGCACCTCTACACGCCAGAGGAGCTGGCCGCCGGCTTCGCCGAGGCGGGCTTCGCGGGGATGTACGACACCCGGGTGTACGCGCACTTCCGAGCGCGCGGTGGCGCGCTGCCGGACGTACGGGAGGCGCTCGGGCAGCGGTTGCACGATCACGGCGTCGACAACGCGCTGGCCGACGCGACGCGGGCGTGGCTGGCCGCGTACGGGCCGCAGTCGGTGGTGGGGATCATGGGCGGGCACGCGGTGCCGCGCGGCAGTGCGTCGTACCGGATGGCCGCCGTGCTGGGTTGGGAGCTGGCCCGGGCCGACCGGCTGGTGGTCACCGGCGGTGGGCCGGGGGTGATGGAGGCGGCGAATCTCGGCGCCTACCTCGCGGGTCGACCGGCGGAGGAGTTGACCGCCGCGATCGACCTGCTCGCGACGGCGCCCGACTTCACCGACCACGACCGGTACACGGCGGTGGCGTTGCGGGTCCGCGAGCGGTACACGCCGCCGCCGGTGCCCCGCCAGCGCGGCGCGGAACTGGAGTGGGCGCGGACCGGCGGGTTGTCCATTCCGACCTGGCTGTACGGCCACGAGCCGGCGAACCTGTTCGCCGGTCGGATCGCCAAGTACTTCTCCAACGCCATCCGGGAGGACACCATCCTGCGGCTCGCCCGGGGCGGGATCGTGTTCGCGCCCGGTCGGGCCGGGACGGTGCAGGAGGTGTTCCAGGCGGCCACCAAGACCTTCTACGGCACCGACGGCGCCAGCGGCGCGTACGTCTTCCTGGACCGCGCCTACTGGACCCGGGAGTTGCCGGTCGAGGCGCTGCTGCGGCCCCTGCTCGCCGCCTCGCCGTTCGGTGACCTGTCGTCGACGATCCACCTCACCGACGACGTGCGCGAGGCCGTCCGGGTGCTCACCGCGACGGCCTGACCGTCCGGCCGGGAACCTGCGGCGACCTGCGCCGGCCGGGTACGGCGACGGCCGGCCCCGGTGAGCGGGAGCCGGCCGTCGGTGCCGTGCGGGTGTTACTTGGTCATCGTGGTGCCGGTCGAGCGCAGGTGCTCGCACGCCTCGACCACCCGGGCGGCGAGGCCGGCCTCGGCCGCCTTGCCCCAGGTGCGCGGGTCGTACTGCTTCTTGTTGCCGACCTCGCCGTCGATCTTCAGCACGCCGTCGTAGTTGCGGAACATGTGGTCCGCGACGGGCCGGGTGAAGGCGTACTGGGTGTCGGTGTCGATGTTCATCTTCACCACGCCGTAGTCCAGCGCCTCGCGGATCTCCGACAGCAGCGAGCCGGAGCCGCCGTGGAAAACCAGGCTGAGCGGCTTCTCCTTGCCGTACTTGGCGCCGACCGCCTCCTGGATGTGCTTCAGCACCTCGGGGCGGAGCTTCACGTTGCCCGGCTTGTAGACGCCGTGCACGTTGCCGAAGGTCAGCGCCGCCATGTAGCGGCCCTTCTCGCCGAGGCCGAGCGCGTCGACCATGGCCAGGCCGTCCTCGACGGTGGTGTAGAGCTTGTCGTTGATGGCGTTCTCGACGCCGTCCTCCTCGCCGCCGACGACGCCGACCTCGATCTCCAGGACGATCTTGCCCTTGGCGGCCTCGGTGAGCAGCTGCTCGGCGATCTGCAGGTTCTCGGCCACCGGCACCGCGGAGCCGTCCCACATGTGCGACTGGAACAGCGGCTCCTGGCCGCCCTTCACCCGCTCCTGCGAGATGGCCATCAGCGGCCGGACGAACTTGTCCAGCTTGTCCTTCGGGCAGTGGTCGGTGTGCAGGGCGATGTTCACCGGGTACTTCTTGGCCACCTCGTGGGCGTACGCGGCGAACGCGACGGCACCGGTGACCATGTCCTTGATCGAGGGACCGGACAGGTACTCGGCGCCACCGGTGGAGACCTGGATGATGCCGTCGCTCTCCGCGTCGGCGAAGCCCTTGAGCGCCGCGTTGAGCGTCTGGGAGGAGGTCACGTTGATCGCGGGGTACGCGTACCGGCCGGCCTTGGCGCGGTCCAGCATCTCCGCGTAAGCCTCGGGGGAAGCGATGGGCATGTCAAACGCTCCTTACTTACCGCTCTCGGCCGTGCAGGCCGCTGTTGTCCATGGGTGCGCCGGACCGCGCTGTCCTCCGCCCGGCAGTATCCCGCAGCCGGCCGGCGCCGACGCAACCGACCCGGCGCCCGCCCACCCGACGCGGCCGGTCACCGGCCCTCCAGGCGGTCCGGAACGACGACACTGATCAGCCAGGTGACCACCGCCATCACGATGGCGCCCCAGAACGCCGCCCAGAATCCGTCCACCTGGAACGGTAGGCGCAGCACGTGGGCGATCCAGTCGGTCAGCAGGAAGAGCAACGCGTTCACGACGAGCGCGAACAGGCCCAGGGTGAGCAGGTAGAAGAGGCACCCGATCACCTTGATCACCGGCTTCAGCACGGCGTTCACGACGCCGAAGATCAGCGCCACCACGATCAGCGTGAGCACCGTGTTCGCGCCGGTCCGGCCGCTGACGTGGACGCCGGGCACGATCAACGTGGTGATCCACAGCGCCACCGCGGTGATCGCCAGCCGGATCAGGAAGCCCACGGCACCATCCTGGCATCGGGCGTACGCCCTGGTGGGCCGATTCCGTCGACTCGGCCGATGATCGACGGCGCGACCCGAGCGGGCGGCCGGCGGAGCCCGTACGGTGTGTGGGGTAGCGGTGCGCCGAGATCCAGGGAGGGACGATGGGTCAGCCCGACGAGGACTTCACCCCCAGCGCTCACCTCGGCCCGGAGGAGCGCGACCCGGAGGCCGAGACCGCCGACGCGGTCGAGCAGGCCGCTGTCGTCGGCCCGACCGAGGGTGACGCCGAGCCGCACCGCGGCTTGGAGGTCGACGACTGGGACGCGATGGAGCAGGCGCGGGTGGTCGTCGGCGACGAGGACGACTACCGCTGACCCGACTTCGGGTAGGGGGCGCCGGACGTTGCGGTGGTTCCGATCAGCCGTTCGGCCAAGATCAGCAACCGGGCGTCGGTCCGGGACAGCGCCGAACCTTAGCGGATCCTTAAGATCCGCTGGCTTCACCTTTCGTCCCCCCACCCGAGGGAACCCCATGCTGAAGAACTCCACCCGGCGCTGGCTCGCCGGGTTGGGCGTCGTAGGCGCGTTCGTCGCCGCCTCCGCCACCCCCGCCGCCGCCGAAGAACCGGCGGTCGAGCTGGGCGTGCACATGACGGACATGACCATCGCGGTCGGCACCGAGGGCAAGGTCGACTCACCGACCCTGTACGCCTCCGAGCCGATCGTCGTGAACGGTCTCACCGTTCGCTACGACTACCGCGACCTGGCCGGCAAGGTCACGCTCAAGCCTGAGATCAGCGGCGAGTGCTCAACCCCGGAAGAGAACGTCCTCGTCTGCCAGGACCCGTTCGAGGTCGGCCTCGACGACTGGGGCATTGGCGGCCTGTTCAGCGTCGCAATCGCGCCCACGAAGGACGCCGAGGACGGCGATTCCGGAGACCTCAAGGTCACGCTGAGCGCCGAAGGTCTCCAGCCGGCCAGCCACACCTCCACTGTGAAGATCGGTGAAGGGGTCGACCTGGCTGGCGGCACCGAGGTGAAGATCACCGGCAAGCCGGGTGACGCCTTCACCTCGTCCCTGGTCCTCGCCAACGTCGGCAAGACGGCGGCCAAGGGTGCTGTTGCGATCTTCGACAACGACCGTGCGATCCGCCCGGGCAAGCACTACAGCAACTGCACGTACGAGGGTGACCAGCTGCGCACCTGCCGCTTCACCGACACGGTGGAGCCGGGCGACACCCTCACCGCGGAGGTCCCGTACCTGCTGGGCGCGGACACCTACGCCCCGGGCCGGGAGTACGGCTACCACAACTGGATGACCCTGTCGGAGTTCGACGACTTCGTCGGCTACCTCTCGAGCATGGGCGTCACCATCGGAAAGCCGGGCACCGACGGGCCCCTCACGCTGACCGGGCAGAAGATGACGCAGCGCGGTTCGTTCCAGGCTGACGTCGACCCGGAGAACAACTGGTCCGGCATGGAGATCACGGTTACCGGCAAGAACGGCGTCGACCTCGCCGCGATCGGTGACATGGTCTCCGGCAAGGCGGGGGCGGTCGTCACCGCCACCGTGGGCGTCCGCAACAACGGCCCCGCGTCGCTGGACTTCAACCGCAGCGGCACCCCGGTCACCAAGATCGACGTCACCATCCCGACCGGCACCACCGCGGTCGAGGTGCCGGATGTCTGCATGCCTTTCGACGGGGAGAACGCGGACTGGGAGCACGCGGGCGAGCCGGGGGCGAATGCCTACCGTTGCTACCCGGACTACTACATCGCCAAGGACGAGGAGCAGACCGTCGACCTCGGTCTCCGGATCGACACCGTGACGGCGAACGCCGAGGGCAAGGTCGTCATCAACACCAAGTGCGAGTGCGAGGGCTTCGTCGACGACACGAACCCGGCCAACGACAACGCGAGGCTCGTGGTGAACCCGGCCGCCGACGGCGGCCAGGGCGGCGGCGACGGCGGCCTTCCGGTCACGGGTACGTCGACCGGTCTGATCGCCGGCCTCGGCGCCCTGCTGCTCGTCGCCGGCGTCGGCGGCTACGTGGTGGCCAAGCGCCGCCGGACCCGCTTCGTGGCCTGACCCGGCACGCACCCCGCTGACGCGGTACGCCCGCGTCAGCGGTACGTACCAGTGCCGCACCCGGTGCCCCGCCGACCCGACGGGCGGCGGGGCACCGTCGTATCCGGCCGAGCGGGCCGACGTCCGGCTGACCAGGCGGGCGGGCGCAGGTGTGACGTCGAGCACCGGGCGTGTCGGAGGGCCACCTAGACTACGGGGGTTGCCGTCGCTCCTGGCGACCGATCACCACCCTCACCCGGCAGACAACGGAGGTCGCTCGTGCCGACGCCCACCACCACCCTGGCCCTGGGGCCGGACTGGCTCGATCCGGAGTGGTTGATCTCGACGTTCGGGCTGCTCGGCATCCTGGCCATCGTCTTCGCCGAGTCCGGCCTGCTGATCGGCTTCTTCCTGCCGGGCGACTCGCTGCTGTTCACCGCGGGCCTGCTGACCGCCGACGGGCAGTACATCACCTACCCGCTGTGGTTGGTGTGCCTGCTGATCACGGTTGCGGCGATCGCCGGCGACCAGGTGGGGTACGCGTTCGGCCGCAAGGTCGGCCCGGCGTTGTTCCGCCGCCCCAATTCACGGCTGTTCAAGCAGGAGAACGTGCTGAAGGCGCACGAGTTCTTCGAGAAGTACGGCGCCCGCTCCATCGTCCTGGCCCGCTTCGTGCCGATCGTTCGCACGTTCACGCCGATCGTGGCCGGTGTCAGCCGGATGAACTACCGGACGTTCGTGGTCTACAACATCATCGGCGGCGTGCTCTGGGGCACGGGCGTGACGGTGCTCGGCTACTTCCTCGGCCAGATCCCGTTCGTGAAGGCGAACATCGAGTTCATCCTGATCGCGATCGTGGCGATCTCGGTGATCCCGATCGCGATCGAGCTGCTCCGGGCGCGGATGGCCGCGAAGCGCGGGGCGACGGCCGCGGAGCGGGCCGCCGCCGAGGAGGCGATCCGGGAGACCCGGCAGCACTACGGCAAGCACTGACCACCGGCCGGCCGTCCGGCGCCGTCCCTGCTCGGGGATGGCACCGGACGATCGGTACGGGTCAGCGGGCCTTCTTCGTGGCCCGCTTGCGCGGCGGGGTCAGCAGATCGGCGATCGTGGCGATCGCGGTCGGCACCAGCCGGTAGTAGGCCCACACACCGCGCTTCTCCCGCTCCAGCAGGCCGGCCTCGGTGAGGATACGGAGGTGATGGCTGACCGTCGGCTGGGAGAGGCCGAGCGGTGCGGTCAGATCGCAGACGCACGCCTCACCCTCGGGCGCCGACTGGATCAGGCTGAGCAGCCGGAGCCGCGCGGGGTCGGCGAGGGCCTTGAGGACCCCGGCGAGGCGCTCGGCATCGGCACGTTCGATCGGCTCGCCAGCAAGCGGCGAGATCTGAGGCATAGTCATTTCAGCCAACGCAGTTCCCACGTTTTCCATCCTTCCACCAGCAGCATCGATCCGCCTGCATATCAGCAGATCCGAATCGGCAGACTTTTACGCCACAAGGCCGAGGTCAGCCAACGTATAGGCCGCCCGATACGGCAGTCCGGCGGCTCGCACCGCGTCGCCGGCGCCTCGATCAACAATAACCGCAACCCCGACGACCTCGGCTCCGGCCTCACGCAACGCCTCGACCGCGGTCAGCACACTGCCACCCGTCGTCGATGTGTCCTCCACCGCCAGCACCCGCCGGCCGGCCACCTCCGGTCCCTCGATCCGCCGCTGCAACCCGTGCGCCTTGCCGGCCTTGCGGACCACGAAGGCGTCCAGATTTCGGTCGGCAGGGGCGGCGTGCAGCATCGACAGCGCCACCGGGTCGGCACCCAGCGTCAGCCCGCCGACCGCCTCGTAGTCCCAGTCGGCGGTCAGGTCGAGCATCACCCGCCCGATCAGCGGTGCGGCCTGGTGATGGAGCGTGACGCGTCGCAGGTCCACATACCAGTCCGCTTCGCGGCCCGAGGAGAGCACCACCCGACCGTGGACCACAGCCAGGTCGGTGATGAATTTACGCAGGTCGTCGTGGTCCCCCATGGCGATAGAGCGTACTGCTCGAGTCTGGACGCCGGATGTGGGGTCCACCTGGGGCAACCCGGCCGGGGGACAGATGAGTGGCGATGTACCGCTACGCTGTGCGACCGCCCGGGATCGCTCGGCGTCGGCGGCCGTGACCGGTCCGTCTCACGCCGTGGTGGCGCGGTCAGCTCTCGTCGCGGCCGATCCGGCCCCGGGTGTCGCGGGAGACCGCGTGCAGCAGGCGTCGCGGCGCGTGCCGCAGCCCTGCGACGGCGAGCTTGTACTTCCACGCCGGAACGCTGATCAGGCGACCTTTCCGCAGGTCACGCAAGGCTTCGTCGACGACGTCGTCGGCGTTGAGCCACATCCACTCCGGCGTCTTCGACATGTTGATGCCGGCCCGGTCGTGGAATTCGGTGCGGGTGTAGCCGGGACACAAGGCCATCACGCGTACGCCGAACGGCTGAGTCGACTGGCCGACCGACTCGCTGAAGTTGGTGACCCACGCCTTGCTGGCCGAGTAGGTCGAGCCGGGCATCACCGCGCCGAATCCGGCGACGGAAGAGACATTTATCACTGCCCCGTCCCGCCTTTCGGTCATCGGTCGCACCGCGGCCAGCGTCAGTCGCATCACGGCGTGCACGTTGAGGCGGAGCAGGCGGGCCTCGTCGTCGGCGGTCGAGCGCAGGAAAGGCTTGTTCAGACTGATTCCGGCGTTGTTCACCAACAGGTCGACGCGGCTGCCGTCGGCCAGTCGCGCCTCGACCGCCGCGCAACCGTCGTCGGTGGACAGATCGGCCGGGAGCACTTCGACCTCGTGCCCGTGCCGATCGGTCAGCTCGGTCGCCATCTCGCCGAGGCGGGTGGCGTCCCGGGCGACCAGCACCAGGTGCCAGCCGTCCGCGGCCAACCGGCGGGCGAACGCCGCGCCGATGCCGGCGGTCGCGCCGGTCACCAGGGCCCGGCGGGCGGCGGGCGTGGGCTCGGACGTCACGGGCGATCCTCTAGACGAGTAAGTCCTAACCCTGGTCAGTGGTCGTAGGCGATGAGGGACCTGGTCACGGGTTGTCCGGTGGTCCGGTTGTGCCAGATGGCG
>NZ_JBITMV010000025.1:0-85650 GCF_044466625.1 Micromonospora sp. NPDC049366 | reverse complement strand
GACGTCCTGTTCGCCATGCTCCGCGACAAGATCCCCTACCAACCCCGCCCCACCAGCCCCGTCCCCGCTTGACGAAACCCATAGGGACACCCCCCTACTCGGGGGTGGGTGGGGGTCAGGGGGTCTCGGTCAGGAGGGCGTGCAGGCGGGACAGGACGTGGGAGCGCCAGCCGCCGCCGAGGAGGTCACGGGTGCGCGCCTGGAGCGGGTCGTCGGGGTCGAAGCCGGTGTGTTCGAGGAACAGCCGGGTGCCCCGCCCCTCGGGGACGAGCGTCCAGGTGACCACGGTGTCCAGCCGGCCGCCCCGCCAGGCCCAGCGCAGCAGGCGCGGCGGATCCAGGTCGAGCACCTCGCAGTGCACCGTACCGTCGAAGTCCTGGCCCGGTCGCGGGTCGGTGCGGAACGTGAACCGGTGCCCGACGACGGGCGCGAAGTCGTTCGGCATCAGCCAGCGGCCGAGCAGATCAAAATCGGTCAACGCCCGCCAGACCTTGACCGGCGGGTGGGGCAGGAACTGGTCGACCTCGACGGTGCCCGGGTCACTCATCGGGCAGCTCGTCGAGGACGTCACCCAGCGCGCTGAGGCGCCCGCGCCAGAGCCGCTCGTACGGGCCGAGCCAGTCGGCCACCTCCCGCAGCGGCTCCGGCCGCAGCGAGTAGAGCCGCTGCCGCCCGACGGGTCGCTCGCCGACCAGGCCGGCGTCCTTGAGCGCCCGCAGGTGCTCGGACAGGCTCGGGCGGCGCATGTCGAAGTGGTCGGCGAGCCGCTGCACCGGCTGCTCGCCCTGCTCCAGGAGCAGTCGCAGCAGCTCCCGCCGGGTGGGGTTGGCCAGCGCCGCGAAGACGTCCGGCTCAGACACGGGTGGACTGGAGGACGATGCCGTTGCCGTCGGGGTCGTCGAAGGTGACGTATCGGCCCCAGGGCGCGTCCTGGATGCCGCCGTCGGCGAGCACGACACCGCGCTCGCGCAGCTGCGCGACGTCGCCGTCGAGGTCGTCGGTCTCGAACACCAGGCCCTTGAGCGAGCCGGGCGGCATGCTGGGGAACCAGGTGACCAGGGTCAGGGCGGTGGCCGCGCCCTTCGGGGCGACCTGGACCCAGCGGCCGGCGGGCCCCATCGGGTTGTCGAAGATCAGGTCGAAGCCGAGGACGTCGAGGTAGAAGTCGCGGGCCCGGTCCTGGTCCCGCACGGGCACGGAGACGATCTTCACGTGGGTCACGGTCATGCGGCCACAATAGGTAGGAGATTCCCTACCAGTCAACCGCGACACCTCACTTGAGCTGGCCCGCCGTCAACCCGGACTGCACCTGACGTTGGAACACGAGGTAGACCACGAGCACCGGCAGCACCGCGATCGTGAGTCCGGCGAAGAGCCGCGCGTAGTCGCCGGCGTACCCCTGGCTGACCGAGAGCGCGAACAGTCCCTGGGCCAGCACCCACTTGGAGTCGTCGCCCTGCATCAGCACCTGCGGCAGCAGGAACTGGTTCCAGTGGCTGAGGAAGTTGAAGATCCCGACGCTGATCAATCCCGGGCGGGCCATCGGCAGCATCACCCGGAAGAACAGCCGGAAGTGGCCGCACCCGTCGACCAGCGCGGCCTCCGCCACCGAGGTCGGCAGGGTGCGGAAGAACGCGGTCAGGAAGAAGACCGTGAACGGCAGCGAGTACGCCGAGTAGACCAGGATCAGCCCGGTCCAGGTGTTGAACAGGCCGGCGTTGCGCACCACGAAGAAGAGCGGCACCAGGGCGAGGAAGACCGGGAACATCAGCCCGCCGACGAACAGGTAGTAGACGAACTGCCGGCCCCGGAACTCGTACCGGGCGAAGACGTACGCGGCCGCGGCGCCCATCAGCATGGTGAGGCCGACCGAGCCGGCGACCACCACGATGCTGTTCAGGAAGTACCGGCCGATGTGCGCCTCGCTCCACGCCCGCGCCCAGTTGTCGAAGCGCAGCGCCGACGGCAGCCCCCACGGGTCGGCCAGGATCTCGCCGTTGGTCTTGAACGAACTGAGCACCATCCACAGCAGCGGCAGCACGGTCAGCGCGCCCCAGAGCACCAGGAAGCCGTGCGAGAAGACGTTGGCGACGCCGATCTCGCGGCGTACCGGGCGATCGCCGGTCGTCGGCTCGGGCTCGGTCGTGGCCGGTGCGGCTCTGTCCAGTGTGGTCACGAGTACTCGATCCGCTCACGCCGGCTGGTCCGCAGCGCGAGGACCGCCACCGACAGGGTCAGGAAGAACATCACCACGCCGATGGCCGAGGCGTAGCCGAACTTGGTCTCGCTGCCGAACGCGGTGTCGTACATCCGCACACCGATGACGTCGGTGGAGAAGTTCGGACCACCGTTGGTCATCAACTGCACCAGGATGAACCCGTCGAGCGCGAAGATCGCCAGGTAGACCCAGGCCACCTGGACGGTGTCCCAGAGCAGCGGCAGGGTGATGCGGCGCAGCGTGGTGAACCGGGTGGCGCCGTCGAGCATGACCGCCTCGTAGATCTCCTTCGGGATCGCCGACATCGCCGCGCCGAAGAGCACCACGTAGAAGCCGACGTTGCTCCAGACCATGACGGCCAGCACGCACCAGAAGGCCGTACGCGGGTCGCCGAGCCAGGTCGGCGACGAGAGGCCCAGGCCCTTCAACGCACTGGTGAGCAGGCCCTGGTTGGGGTGGTAGACCTCCTTCCACAGCAGCGCGATGATCACCACCGAGAGCACCTGCGGAAAGAAGTAGACCGTACGGTAGACCGCGGTGCCGCGTACGCCGGTCACGCCCGCGCGACCGCCGCGCCCACCCATCGTGAGCATCGTGGCGAAGAAGAGCCCGAGCACGATGGTCAGCACCGGCACGAGCGCGAGCAGGACAACGTTGTTCTTCAGCGCGTTCCACACGTAGTCGTCGTGCCAGAGCGCCCGGAAGTTCGCCAGCCCCACCGGGTTGGCGTCGGCCGAGTAGCCGAGCCAGTCGGTGGTGGAGATCTGGAACGCCTGCAGGTACGGCGAGACGACGAAGACGACGTAGAGCAGCACCGGCGGCACCAGGAAGGTGACGATCAGCGGGTACTTGCCATGTCTCACGGTGAGGACCTCTTCCCCGGGGGCGTCCGGTGCGGGCGCGCGCCGCGCCCGCACCGGAGGTGCGTCACGCGGCCCGCTTGTACTTCTTGACCGAGCTGTCCTGGGCGATCGAGTCGGCGCCCTTCTGGCACTGGTCGAGGAACTCGGCCGGGCCGATGCGGCCGCTGAAGAACTCGCCGCACGCCGCGTCGACGAGGTTGCGCTCCAGCTTGCGGTAGTAGTTGTTGTAGACCCAGTTGAAGCCGTTGGCGCCGGACGCCTCCAGCGCCTTGACCACGGAGCTCAGCCCGTACGGCAACTCCACGCCCTCCGTCGCGCCGGCCACCACGGTCAGGCTGGACACCTTGCGGGTGAAGTCCTGGGCGCCGGCCTTGGAGAGCATCACCCGGAAGTACTCCAGGCCGCCGGCGCGGTTGCGGGCCTTGGCCGGCACCATGAACGGCTCACCGGCCGTGCCCCGGACCGCCTCGAAGGGCAGTTTGTCGCCGCTGCCGAGGCTGGGGGTCGGCGCGACCGTCATGTTGAACCCGGCCGGGGTGACGTCCTTCTGCTCGCTCTCCAGCCACGACCCGCACGAGATGAAGGCGGCCTTGCCCTGGCACCAGGCGGTTTGCGACTGCTTGTGGTCCAGGCCCGGCGAGCCCTCCAGGATGTACCTGTCCTTGACGATCTGGTGCCAGGCGTCGGCGGCCGCCTTCATGGCGTCGGATCTCCAGGCGTTCGGCTCCAGGTTGTCGATGGCCAGCGCGACGGTGGGGCCGCCGAACTTGACCGCCGTCGAGATCAGCGGCCAGCTCATGTAGCGCGGGTGCAGGCCGGCGTACGTCCAGGGGGCGATGCCGGCGGCCTTGATCTGCT
This sequence comes from Micromonospora sp. NPDC049366, assembly GCF_044466625.1. NCBI lineage: Bacteria > Bacillati > Actinomycetota > Actinomycetes > Micromonosporales > Micromonosporaceae > Micromonospora > Micromonospora sp. NPDC049366. The sequence continues at coordinate 81,711 of NZ_JBITMV010000025.1, read as the reverse complement.
TGCAGAGCGCGATGTGGTCGTCCCAGGTCTTCGCGTACGACCAGCCGCGGTCGGCGAAGAGCTTGGTGGAGTGCCAGATGCCGTAGACGGTGTAGGTGTAGTTGAGCACCAGGAACCGGCCGTCGTACGAACCGACGTCGACCGCGCCGGGCAGCAGGGTGTCCTTGACCGTCTTGCCGGGAACGTCGAGGCTCGGGGCGGCGAGCAGCTCACCGAGGTCGGCGAGGGCGTTCTGGGAGACCAGGCCGTTGAAGTCGATCTGGCCGGCGCCGGAGTTGTTGACCACGTCGGGCGGGGTGCCGTCGACGAAGCGCGGCTGGAGCGTCTTGCTGATCTCCTGGGTCGCCGAGTGCTTCACCGTGGCCTTCGGGTACCGCTGCTCGTACATGGTCTCGTGGGCCTTCGCGTACTCCTCGCCGAAGCCGCCGTTGAAGATCACCACTTCGAGCGGGGCGTCCTCGGCGACACCGAGCGGGTTCTGCTCGCTCTTGGTGCCCTGGTAGACCTTCGCGTCGTCGTCGCCACCACCGCCGGTGGCGCAGCCGGTGAGCAGGCCGGCCGCGGGGGTGGCCAGCAGGCCGGCGGCGGCGCTGCGCCGCAGGATGTCACGCCTGTTCATGCTCTCTCCTCGGTTCGGGCCGGGCGACCGTCGGTGACTGGGGGATGACGGCCGCCGGACGAGGGCGCAGGGGGAATTCTTCATTTTCGAGAACCTTGCTGAAGAATTTCTACGACAGGCGCACGCGGACTTCAAGACCTGGACATCGAACAGTTACCGAACCGGTCCGGCCGCCGCGCGGCAGTGGCCCCGGACACGACGACGCGCCGGCCCCGTGGTGCTGCACCGGGGCCGGCGCGAGGGCGGGTCGGTCAGGTCTGGGTCGGGAAACCGAGGTTGACGCCACCGTGCCGAGGGTCCAGCCACCGGCTGGTGACCACCTTGCCGCGGGTGAAGAACCGCACGCCGTCCTCGCCGTGCGCGTTCAGGTCACCGAAGAGCGACGACTTCCAGCCGCCGAAGGAGTGGTACGCCATCGGCACCGGGATCGGCACGTTGATCCCGACCATGCCGACCTCCACCTCGTGCTGGTAGCGACGGGCCGCTCCCCCGTCGTTCGTGAAGATCGCCGTGCCGTTGCCGTACGGGTTGGCGTTGACAAGCTCCAACGCCTCGTCGTACGAACCGACCCGCAGCACGCTGAGCACCGGACCGAAGATCTCATCGGTGTAGATCGACATGTTCGGCGTCACGTGGTCGAAGAGGGTCGGACCCAGCCAGAACCCGTCCGGGTCGCCGTCCGGCTCGACGTCCCGGCCGTCCACCACCGGCACGGCGCCGGCCGTCACCCCCGACTCGACGTACGAGCGCACCCGGGCCGCGTGCGCAGCGGTGACCAGCGGCCCCATGTCGCAGCCCCGCCGGCCGTCGCCGGTGCGCAACCCCGCCACCCGCTCGGCGATCTTCGCGACCAGGGCGTCCGCGACCGGCTCGACCGCGACCAGCGCGGAGATGGCCATGCACCGTTCCCCCGCCGAGCCGAACCCGGCGTTCACCGCCGCGTCGGCGGCGAGATCCAGGTCGGCGTCCGGCAGCACCACCATGTGGTTCTTCGCCCCGCCCAACGCCTGCACCCGCTTCCCGGCGGCGGTGCCGCGCTGGTAGACGTACCGGGCGATCGGGGTCGAGCCGACGAACGACACCGCCCGCACCTCCGGATGGCCCAACAACGCGTCGACCGCCTCCTTGTCGCCGTTGACCACGTTCAGCACACCGTCGGGCAGCCCGGCCTCGACGAACCACTCGGCCAGCAGCAACGCCGCGCTCGGGTCCTTCTCGCTCGGCTTGAGCACCACCGCGTTGCCGCACGCCACCGCCACCGGGACGAACCACAGCGGCACCATCACCGGGAAGTTGAACGGCGAGATCACCGCGACCACCCCGAGCGGCTGGCGCAGCGTGTACGAGTCCACCTCGGTGGAGACGTTCTCGCTGAACGCGCCACGCAACGCCGAGGGGATGCCGCAGGCGTACTCGATGACCTCCAGGCCGCGCTGCACCTCGCCGGCGGCGTCGGCGAGCACCTTGCCGTGCTCGGCGGTGATCACCTCGGCGAGGCGGTCGCGCCGGGCGTGCACCAGCTCGCGGAACGCGAACAGCACGGCCGTCCGCCTCGCCAGCGACGCGTCCCGCCAGGCCCGGGCCGCGCGGGCCGCCGCGTCCACGGCCACCGCGACGTCCGCGGCCGAGGCCAGCGCCACCTCCCCGGTACGCCGACCGGTGGCCGGGTCGAACACGTCCCCGCGCCGCTCGGCGGTCCCGGCGAACCGCTTGCCGTCGACGAAGTGCCCGATCGCGGTGGTCATGCCGGCACCTCCGCCGCGGTGCGGATCGCGTCGACCAGGATGGCCAGGCCCTCCCGCGCCTCGTCCTCGGTCAACGTCAGCGGCGGCCCCAACCGCAGCACGTTGCCGTGCAGTCCACCCTTGCCGACCAGCAGGCCACCGGCCCGGCACGCCTCGAACGCCCGCACCGTGCGGGCCGGATCCGGCTCGTTGCCGCCCGGGCGGACGAACTCGACGGCGAGCATCAGCCCCTTGCCGCGTACCTCGGCGACGCAGTCGAGGCCGGCCACCGCGGCCCGCAGTCCGTCGGCGAGGATCGCCCCGGTACGGGCCGCGTTCGCCTGCAGGTCGTGGTCGAGCAGGTAGTCGAGCACCGCGTTGCCGGCGGCCGTGGAGACCGGGTTGCCGCCGAACGTGGAGAAGCTGATCGCCGGCACCGACTCCAGCACCTCGGCCCGGCCGACCACACCGGCGAGGGCGAACCCGTTGCCGATGCCCTTGGCGAAGGTGAGCAGGTCGGGTGTGACGCCGTGCGCCTGGTAGCCCCAGAAGTGCTCCCCGGTGCGCCCCCAACCGGTCTGCACCTCGTCGGCGATGAAGAGGATGCCCGTCTCGTCCAGCACCTTCTTCCACGCGGCGAAGAGACCGTCCGGCGGGTGCACGAAACCGCCGACACCCTGGATCGGCTCGGCGATCAACGCGGCCACGTCCCCGGCGGTCTGGGTGGCGAGGACCTCGCGCAGGTCCTCCACGGCGGCGTCGACCTGCTCGTCGGCGTCCAACCGGGACAGCAGACCGCGCAGCCGCTCCCCTGAGTGCAACCAGGCCACCTGGAGCGGGTTGAGCGGACTCGCCGACCAGCCCCGGTTGCCGGTGACACCCATCGCCGCGTACGACCGGCCGTGGTAGCTGTTGCGCACGGCCAGGACCTGGTGCGAGCGGCGGTGGTTGGTGGCCGTCAGGAGCGCGGCCTCGTTCGCCTCGGTGCCGGAGTTGGTGAAGAACACGCGGGCGTCCGGGATGCCGGAGAGTCGGGCCACCTTCTCGGCCAACTCGACCTGCTGGCGGATCAGATAGAGCGTCGAGCTGTGCACGATCCCGGTCCGCAGCTGCCGCTCGACGGCCTCCCGGATCTCCGGGATGTCGTAGCCGATCATGTTGGTCAACACGCCGCCGAAGAAGTCCAGGTAGGTGCGGCCCCGCGCGTCGGTCACCCGGCGGCCCGCGCCGGAGACCAGCTCGATCGGATCGTCGTAGTACAGCGGCATCCAGGACGGGAGGACCGCCCGGTGTCGGGCCAGCAGATCGTCGGTGGTCATCGTCGCACCCTTCGGTTCGCGGTTACCGCACGCTTTCACCGCCGCCGGAGCGGGACAAGTGTCAGCGTGTAGCGCGAGCATCCGCCGGGCCTGACAGAACGTCAAGCCTTCGCCCGACGATTTCCGGAGCCAGAACAACCATCTGCGGCCCTTCCCGACTGCTGACACCGCCATTCACCACTGGATCCGCACCCTGGCGGAGCAGCGCTAGCCTGGGGCCGTCCACTGTCGCCGGGAGGCACGCGGTGCGAGTCGAGCAGACGATCGCCCAGCTGGAACGGATCGCCGCACGAGAGGTGGGTCGCGGCAGCGAGGCACTGGCCGTACCCGCGGCGGGCGGGCTGCTCGCCGCGGCCAGATCGCTCGCCGGGCACGCCACACCGGACGTCGCGGTGTTCACCGGCTTCTTCATCCCGGGCGCCGAACCACCCGCGGCGGAGACCGACGGCCCGCTCGGAGCGATCCAGATCGCCGCGGCGCTGCGCCTCCTCGGATGCCAGGTCCGGCTGGTCACCGACGAGCCCTGCGCGCTGGTGGTCGAGGCGGCCGTCGCCGCCGCCACGCCGGGTCTACCCGTCGACGTCGCGCCCCTGAACGGATACGACGAGTGGGCCGGCTCCCTGCTTCCCCGATACCGCCGGCTGACCCATGTGATCGCGTGCGAACGGGTCGGGCCCGGACGCGACGGCCGGCACCGCAACATGCGCGGCGAGGACATCAGCGGGCACACCGCCCCCCTGGAGCAGCTCTACACCGCCGGCCGTGCCTTCCGGATCGGCATCGGCGACGGCGGCAACGAGCTGGGCATGGGCCGGCTACCCGCCGACCTGGTCGGCCGGGTCGTCGCCTCGGGGGAACAGATCCGCTGCGTCGTGGACGCGGACGCGCTGCTGGTGGGCGGCACCTCCAACTGGGCCGCCGCCGCCCTCGTCGGCGCATTGGCGCTGCTCCGCCCCGAGGTGCCCGAGCTGCGCGCGCTGCTCGGTGCGGCGTGGTCGTACGACCTGCTGGCCGAGATCGTGCGGGTGGGCGCGGTGGACGGCGTTCGCCGCCGCGCCACACTGAGCGTCGACGGCCTCGACTGGGCCGCCTACGCCGAGCCGCTCACGCTCATCGCGCACCTGGTCACCTCACCGCCGCCCGCCGAGCTTGATCCCCAGGTGCCGGACGCCGGGCCGGGGAACCGGCGGTCCTCAGCGGGCCACGGGTGGATCGACACCCCGCAGGGGTAGCCGGGGCCGGCCGTTCGGGCGGAACGACGTCGTGCCGTTCGGAATCTGCGGTCCACCGCCAGGCGACGCAGCCGGGCCCGCATTGCGCTCCGGAGCGGTGCCGGGCGGGGTGGCGGGTTTCGCGACGGCGGCGGACGTCGCGTCGGTGCGGGTCGGGTCACCGGGGGCCCGCCCTGCGGGCTCGGTGGACGCCGGGCCACTGCGCTCGGCCTGCGACACGACGGCGGGGCCGGGCACGTCGGTGGGCCCCGCCGCGGCGGCACGGCGGCGTGGCCGTAGGTGCAGCGCGCCAGCGACCAGCGCGAAGGCCACCCAGCCGCCGCCCAGCGCCACGGCCGGCGAGACATCCTGGAGGTAGTGGTAGGCGGTGAGGAACCCGACCAGTGCCAGGCTGTTGCGAGCGAAGTGCCGACTGAAGTCGGCCAACTGACGGCGGGCTTCGATCGCGACCAGCACCCCCGAGTAGGGGAAGGTCACCACCATGCCACGCAGCAGGCCGCCGAGCAGCCCGGTGAGCAGCGCCCCGACGAAGATCACCACCAGCTTGAGCAGCGCCGGCAAACCGTCCCGACGGGCATCGGTCGACCCGTCGGCGCCGGCGGTCTCCACACCCGACCGGGCCCGGCGGCGCAGCACCAGCATCGCCGCCGACCAGAGCATCAGCATGCCCGCCAGGGCGCCCTCGAACGGAACCGGTACGGCCAGCAGGCCCGCGCTCAACGCCACGTAGACGGCGATTCCCGCGCCGTCGGCGATCAGGATCGGCCAGCGCAGTCGCTGGTGGGTGACCGCGACGGTGACGAAGAAGAGGTTGAGCCCCAGCACGCCGAGCAACTGCGCCCCGTCGACCGGGTGGCCGGTGCTGACGAGGGCGAGCGTCATCGGCAACGGAAGGCTGTAGACCAGCGCCCGGAGCCGGACCGAGCGGATCACGCTGATCGCCCAGACCACGGCCGTCACCAGCAGGACCGCACTCCACGTCATGGCTCACCCGTCTCCGCCCCGACGGGGCCGTCAGTCCTGGAAGGTCGCGGCGTTCTTGCAGATGTCGAACACCCTGGTGAGCCGACTGACATCCGACGCGTTGACCGAGAACTGGTTCTCACCGATCTCGCCGTGTGCGGTCATCCGTGCCTCCCAGCAGCTCGACCCGTCCCAGATTGCCAGATTGACATGCAGTTGCGGGCTGACCACACCGAGCGGCAGCAGACCCACCCGCACCCCGGCCCGGCGCTGCTGCTCCACCAATTCGGACAGGTCGTCGGTCAATCTGACGTAGACGAAGACCCGGGTGATCCGGACGCCCCGCTCCAGGGCCGCCCGGTTCGTCTCCCAGTAACGCCGGCCGATCTCACTCCGCCACCAGCTCAGCTCCCCGCTGACCCGGGGCACGACGTTGGTCAGCGCGTCCAGCCGACGAACACAGCTCCGGGTCGCGCCGATCAGATCCTCGTCCTCGTCCCCGCGCCGGATGATCCGGCCCTGCGCGAACTGCTCGGCCTCCAACCGGAACTGCTCGTAACGCTGCTGGGCCTCCGCCGCGACCCGAGTGCCGGCGTGCTGGTCAACCGCCTCCCGCATCGCCTCGGCGAGCTGTGTGGTGGTCCGGACGAGCCAGGGCGGGCCGTCCAGCAGCGTACGCAGGTGGAACCGGCGCTCCGCACGGGCCAGCGAGTCCACCAGCAACGAGATCGTGATCCCCATCAGGCCGGCCAGCAGGGACTCGACCCCGGAGGCGGCGTTGGTGAGGTCGAGCATGAGGGTGAGCGCGATCGACACGGTGATGCCGACCAACGCCACCGGGTCGGTGTGCGCCACCAGACGGACCAGGCCGTCGGACGAATCACCCCGTCCCTTGAACCGCCGACGGACCGTGTCACCCGCCATCGAGCGCCCCCAATCGACTTGTGCCGCCCAGCGTAGACAGGAATCGCCATCGTCGGCGTCGTGCGGCAGCGAACGCGTCCGACGGCCGGAGCCCCGGCCGGTACGATCCGGACCGTGCCCGAGCGTTCCGCCCCACCGTCGCCCGGCGCCGACCTCCCCCCGCCGCCCGTGCTCACCCCCGTACCGCTGCCACTGCCCGGTGGCACGCTGCCCGGCGACGGCACGGCGATCACCGAGGGCATCTGCGGCTGGGTCGACGCGGCGCCGCTGCGCGGGCTGGTGGCCCGCTTCGGCGGCGACTGGCCGGCCGGCGACCTCGCCGGCGTTCTCGCCGGGCTGGACGACTTCTCCGCGCGTCACTGGGACTTCCGGGGCGGCCGGGAGCGGCCCGAGGCCCGCGAGCCGGCGCTCGACCCGGCCACCGCCGCGCAGGTCCTCGCCGCCGCCACCACGCTCGGCCTGGTCCGGCCGCAGGCGCCGGCCCGCGCCGACTACGCCCACCTCGTGGTGCTCGGCGGGCTGGCACACGCCTGCCTTCGCCGGGTCGCGTACGCGGCCCACCTGCTGCGCGCCGGCACCGAGGTGCGCGGCGAGGTCGCGGTGCTCGGCAGCTACCGCCCGCTGTCCGGGCCGGAACGGAGCGCGCTGGCCGACGCCGGGGTGACCGGCTGCGACACCGAGGTCGACGCGCTCGACGCCGCGGTCCGGCTCGCGTTCGGGGTGACGGCGCCGGACGAGGAGGACGGTCTGGACGCCGGGCACCCGCACCACTCCTGGTCGTCGCGGACCTACCGGCCGGCGGGCCCCCCACCCGTGCGGGTGCTGGCCGCCCCGTCCAGCGAGCCCGAGCGGCGCCGCGCCCACACCGCCGACACCCAGCGGTTCTGGGCCGGGCACGCCCGACTCACCGCGGGCGATCCGGTGCTGCTGGTCACCGCCGCGATCTACGTGCCGTTCCAGCACTGCGACGCGTTGCGTACCCTCGCCGTGCCGTACGGGTGCGGGATCGACACGGTCGGCGTCGACCCCGCCCTGCCCGACCTGGCGCGGCTGCCGGAGCCGACGCTGACCCCGGGCCGCTACCTCCAGGAGATCCGCTCGGCGATCCGCTCGATGCGAGCCCTGCACGCCACCCTGACCCGGGAGGCGTGACCCGCACCGCCGGCGCGGCTCTCAGGCGAAGACCAGCAGCCGGTGTCAGCGGGCCGTGTCGCGTACCGCCTCGGCGAAGACCTCGGAGCGGTGCTCGTAGTTGCGGAACCGGCCGTAGCTGGGCGCGGCGGGCGAGAGCAGCACCACCCCGCCGGCCGGGGTGAGCTTGCGGGACAGCCCCACCGCGGCGACCAGGTCCTCGGCGATCTCCGTACGCACCGCGGGCAGCCCGGTGAGCGCCTCGACGATCCGGGGGCCGCTGTCCGGGATGCCGATGACGGTGATCTCCCGCTCGGCCAGGTGCTCCCGCAGCGGGGTGTAGTCCAGCCCTCGGTCGTTGCCGCCGACGATCACGGTCAGCGGCCGCCCCTCGTACGCGTCGATCGCGTGCATGGCCGCGTACGGGCTGGTGGCGAGCGTGTCGTCGACGAACGTCAGCCCGGACGGGTCGGCGATCTCGGTGAGCCGGTGGGCCAGCCCCTGGAACTCGGCGACCGCGACCGCGAGGGTGTCCTTGCGGTCGACCACGTCCACTCCGAGCGCGTCGAGCACGGCGAGCGCCACGCACAGGTTGCCCTCGTTGTGCCGGCCGACCAGCGGCAGCACCGCGCGCGGGAAGAGCGGCTGGTCGCCGAGGTGGAACCAGGGCGTGCCGTCGGGGCCGGTGGCGACGTGGGTGGTGTCCGACGCGCCGGCGCGTACGGCGGGGCGGTCGCCCAGCTCGGCGGCGAGCCGCGGGTCGGCCCCGTTGACCACGATGGTCTGCGGCCCGTGCGCGAGCAGGTTGAGCTTGTCCCGGTAGTACTCCCGCTCGCCGCCGTGCGCGTCCAGGTGCTCGGGGAACAGGGCGGTGACCGCCGCCACGCGGGGCGAGTCGGTCAGGTCGCTGCACTGGTAGCTGGACAGTTCCAGCACGTACAGCTCGGCCTCGGGCAGGTCGAGCGTCGGCACGCCGATGTTGCCGCCGAAGACGTTGGGCCGGTCCACGGCGGTCAGCAGGTGGCTGATCAGGCTCGACGTGGTGCTCTTGCCCTTGCTGCCGGTGACCCCGACGGTCCGGGCGGCGTGGTCGGCCATCCACAGCGCGGTGCCCTGGGTGATCGGTACGCCCAGGCGGCGCAGCTCCACCAGCCACGGGTGGGTCTGCGGCACTCCGGGCGAGCGGACCACGACATCGGCGGCGGCCAGCCGCGCGAACCCCTCCTCGCCGGTGACCAGCGGCGCCGCCGCGGCCAGCGGGCCGTCCCAGGGCAGCGAGAGGAAGTTGGCGCTGTCGTCGACGGCGACGAGGTCGGCCGGGCCGTGAGCGGCGATCGCGGTCACCGCGGCCCGGCCCTCCCGGCCGGCTCCCCAGACGGCGACGGAGCGTCCGCGCAGGTCAGACAGGCGCACAGGTGTTCTCCTCCGGAGCGGGGCGACGGCCGGCGGGCCGTCGGGGGCCGGGTCCGGCACAGCCGGGCACGGCAGGACGAACCAGGGCCTAGTATGGCGTGTGCGCTACGAGCAGCTGCGGCGGATGGACGCCTTCACCTTCCCGTCCTACTCGATCGACCTCTCCACCGGCGAGGCCCTGTTCGACTACGCTCTGACCGGTCCCGCCGGGGAGCAGCGATTCACCGAAGTGATCACGCTCCCGCTGCCGGAGACCCCGCCGTCCGACGAGACGGTCGCCGCCCTGGGGCGGGTCCTGGAGCTGCTGCACGTCGTCGCCGGGGTCAGCTACTACAAGGCCGCCGCGCCGGGCCGGCTGGTGCTGCCGGCGCCGCTGGGCCCGGCCGCCGCCGCGCTGGTCACCGCGATCTACACCAAGGGCCTGGCGGAGTACGCGTACCGCAACCAGCTGCCGCACGTCCTGGCGCTGACGCCGGAGATCCCGGACGGGTCGGTGAAGCCCGCCGCCCAGCTGGACAACTCCGAGCGGCGGCCGCTGTCGGCGGTCGGCGGGGGCAAGGACTCGATCGTCTCGTTGGAGGCGCTGCGCCGGGCCGGCTTCGATCCGGTGCCGTTCTCGGTCAACCCGAACCACGTGATCATCTCGGTCAACGAGGCGTCCGGGCTCACCCCGCTCGCCGCCCGCCGCCGGATCGACCCGGTGCTGTTCGAGTTGAACGCGGCGGGCGCCCGCAACGGGCACATCCCGGTCACCGCGATCAACTCGCTGATCGCCGTCGCCACCTCGGTGCTGCACGGGCTGGGTCCGGTGGTGATGTCCAACGAGCGGTCCGCGTCCGACCCGAACCTGATCTGGAACGGTCACGAGATCAACCACCAGTGGTCCAAGGGGGTCGAGGCGGAGGGGCTGCTGCGGGCGGCGCTGGCCGAGCACGCCGGGCTGACCGAGCCGTACTTCTCGCTGCTGCGCTCCCTGTCGGAGCTGCACATCGCCCGGCTGTTCGCCGGCATCGACCGCTACGACGACGTGGTGACCAGCTGCAACGCCGCCTTCAAGCTGCACGACCCGAGCGAGCGCTGGTGCCGCGACTGCCCGAAGTGCCGGTTCGTGTTCCTCGCCCTGGCGCCGTTCATGCCCCGCGAGCGGATCACCCACATCTTCGGTGGTGACCTGCTCGCCGACCCCGCGCAGATCCCCGGCTACCGGGAGCTGCTCGGCGTGGACGGGCACAAGCCGTTCGAGTGCGTCGGCGAGGTGGAGGAGTCGGTGGTGGCGCTGAGCCTGCTCGCCGAGCAGGAGCAGTGGCGCGACGCCCCGGTGGTCCGCGCCCTGGTCGACGCCGTGCCCGACACCGCCTGGTCGGCGATCGCCACCTCCGACGTGTTCACCCCCGGCGGCGGCCCCGACCACGTCCCCGCCACCTACACCAAGGTCCTGTCCACCCTGACCTGACCGCCCACCCGCTCGCGGCCCCCGGCGCGGCAGTGGGCTGGTCAGGGGGTGCGGATCGCGTCCAGGGCCAGCAGCGCGACGTGCAGGGAGAGGCAGGCGTCGACCGAGTCGAGATCGGCGTCGAGGATGCGGCCGATCCGGGCCAGCCGCTCATAGAAGGCCGGCCGGGACAGGTGCGCCGCGGCGGCCGCCGCCGACTTGTTCCGGCCCTGTTCGAGATACGCGCGCAGCGTGCCGAGCAGCTGCTCTCGGGGGTGCTGCGCGTCGTACGCCAGCAGCGCACCCAGCTCCCGCTCGACGAAGGTCTGCACCCTCGGCTCCTCCCGGAGCAGATGCAGCAGCCCCGCCAGCCCGACGTGCGGCAGGCGGAAGATCGGCAGATCCCGGCGGTCCCGGCGAGCCGCGTCCGCGATCTGGCGGGCCTCGATCAACGACCGGCGCGCCTCGCGCAGGCTGCCCACCCCCGACCCGGCCGCGATGATCACCGCGGCGGGGCGACCGGAGCCGGCCCGCCCGTCCGAGCGCCGCGCGTCCTGACGGGGCACCGCCGCCGCGGCGCGGGCCGGCCCCGCGTCCGCGCGGGCGGTCGGGTCATCCGGGCGGGTACGACGCAGCGCGGTGGCGAACGCCGTCAGCGCCCGCTCCTCCGCCGCCGCGTCGGGCAGGGCGAGCAGCGCCCCGACCGCCTGATCGTCGACCACGCTGGTCAGCGCCGTCAGCTTCGCCTCGTGCAGCGCCTGCCCGACCGCCTCGGCGAGGTCGCGCAGCCGGGCCGGCGCGGTGCCCGCGCCCGGGTCGCCGAGATCGGTCGACGGTCCGCTCTCCCCCGCCGCCTCGTCGGCGCGCGGCCGCACCATCACCCCGACGAGGTGCCGGCGCTCCAGCACCACGCCGAGCGCCTTGGCGCGCAGCGCCACCTCGTCCACCGGACGGGAGTGGTCGAGCAGCGCGGTGAGCAGGGTGCGGTGGATCTGCCGTTCCAGCCCCTCCGCGTCCCGGCGGATCAGTCGACCCAACGCGAGCGTGGAGGCGGCCCGCTCCACCAGGATGGTCAACCGGGTCGGCGGCACGCTCCCGGGCGGGCGCGAATCGTCCTCCGGCCCCGCGTCGGGGCGGCGCGACGGCATCGAGGTCAGGTCACCCCCCGCCGGCCAGCGCAGCAGCAGCCGCCCCCAGTCCTGGCCCCGCGCGCCGACGGCGGTGACCAACCAGCCGTTGTCCGCGTCGTACGCCGTCCGCCCGGCCGGGCGGATCCGCCGCGAATGCTGCTCCCAGGCGTCGAGCAGCAGCTCGGCGCTCTCCCCCGCCGGGTCGTACGCGAGCACCTGCCGGGACAGGTTCTCCAACACCACCGGGCAGCCGGACAGCTCGGCGGCCTGCCGCACCACCTCGCCCGGCCCGGCGCCCTCCACCGACAGGTCGGTGAACCGCTGGTGGATCTCCTCCGTCGCCCGCAGCTCGGTGAGCTGGGCGTCCACGATCAGCGCGTGCACCGCCTCGGTGATCCGGACGAACGGGGTGGCCCGGCGCAGCTCCACCAGCGGCAGCCCACGCCGCTCGGCCGCCGCGGCCATCACGCGGGGCACCGCGCTGCCGTACCGGCGGCCCAGCTCCACCACCAGGCCGGAGACGCCCACGTCGGCCAGGTCACCGATGAACGCCCGCAGCCCCGCGTCGTCACCCGGCAGCCCGATGCCGGTGGTGAGCACCAACTCACCCCCGCCCAGCAGGGTCGCGATGTCCGGCACCTCCGCCACGTGCACCCAGCGCACCGGCCGGTCCAGCCCGGCGTCGCCGGCGACCAGGCGCGGGGCGCCGTGGCGGACGGGGTCCAGGGCCAGGACCTCACGGACGGTAGGGAACACGGCCGCCACGCTACCCTGCGTGACCCCGGAACTCGACCGTCACGTCCGGCTGCCCGCCCGCGCCGCCGTCGGGAGCCGCCGGGCGGCACGACCTGCCCCCACCGAAACGATCTTCTCCAGTAGCGTGCCCGGTGATCGTGATCAAAACGGGAGGACGGGCATGGACGGGATGAAGGTCAGCCGCCGGACATTCGGAAAGCTGGTGGGCGCCGCCGGCGCGGGGACCCTGGCCGCCAGCACCGGCGTCGGGCTGCCGGCCGCCGCGGCGACCACCTGGACCGCCACCGGAACCGCGGTCACCGCGCTGCGTTCCTTCGACGACACGATGAAGAGCTTCATGCAGGCGCGGGGGATCTCCGCCGGGCAGCTCGCGGTGACCTACCAGGGCCGGCTCGTGCTCGCCCGTGGCTACGGCAACAACTCCCCGGAGACGATCCAGCCGACGTCGCTGTTCCGGGTGGCCAGCGTGTCGAAGTCGCTGACGGCGGCGGCGATCGTCCGGCTCGCCCAGGACGGCAAGCTCACCCTCGGCGACTCGATCGCCAAGCACCTCGATCTCACCCCGCCGCCCGGGCAGGCCGTGGATCCGCGGCTGCCATCGGTCACCATGTGGCGCCTGCTGCAGCACACCGGCGGTTGGGACCGGGACCAGACGGCGTTCGACCCGCTGTTCAAGGACCGGATCATCGCGCAGGCGCTGGGCGTGCCGATGGAGCTGTACCACAAGGACATCATCCGGTTCATGAACGGACAGCCGCTGGTCCACAACCCCGGCTCGACGGTCTCCTACAGCAACTACGGCTACCTGCTGGCCGGCCGGGTCATCGAGGCGGTCAGCGGGCTGCCCTACGAGACGTACGTGAAGCAGAAGCTCCTCGCCCCGCTGAAGATCACCCGGATGGCGAGCGGCTGGACCATCGCCCGGCACAGCGGCGAGGTGGGCTACCGCTCGCAGTACAGCGGGCCGACCGTCCTGGACGGCTCGGGCTCGACGGTGCCGGCGCCGTACGGCACCTTCAGCATGCGCCTGCAGGACGCGAACGGAGGCTGGATCGCGTCCGCCGTCGACCTGGTCCGCTGGGCCTCGGCCTTCGACACCGGCAGCACCCTGTTCAACGCCACCTCGCTCGGCCGGATCTTCGCGGTGCCCACCGTCGGGGTCAACGCCAACGGCTGGTACTACGGCCTGGGCTGGCAGGTCCGCCCGGTCAGCGGCGGCACCGGCCGCAACACCTGGCACACCGGCAGCATGCCCGGCACCTACAGCCTCCTCGTGCGCACCTACCACGGGATGAGCTGGGCGGTGGTCTTCAACCAGCGCGACGACCCGTCCGGGCTCAGCTACAGCGAGATCGACTCGGCACTGTGGACCGCCTCCCGGGCCGTGACCAGCTGGCCGTCGCACAACCTCTGGTCGACGTACTTCGCCTGACCCGCGGCAACCCCGTCGGGCCGCGCCCCAGCGGGCGCGGCCCGTTGCCTGACCGCGGTCTCGGCGATCAGTCGACGCCGAACTCCATCGCGGCGCGGTCGAGTGCCTCGTCGTCGGCGGAGGCGACGCCCCGGGAGGCGATGGCCTCCGCGCCACCCTGCGGCATCGCGCCGATCAGCCCGGTCGAGGCCGCCTGCGCCGCGCCCACCATCCGCTGGGGGGTCGCGCCGCCGACCATGCCGAGGTTGGCGTACTGCTCCAGCTTCGCCCGCGAGTCGGCGATGTCCAGGTTGCGCATGGTGAGCTGGCCGATGCGGTCCGACGGGCCGAACGCCGAGTCCTCGGTACGCTCCATCGACAGCTTGTCGGGGTGGTAGCTGAACGCCGGGCCGGTGGTGTCGAGGATCGAGTAGTCCTCGCCCCGACGCAGCCGCAACGTCACCTCACCAGTGACGGCCGTGCCGACCCAGCGCTGCAACGACTCGCGCAGCATCAGCGCCTGCGGGTCCAGCCAGCGGCCCTCGTACATGAGGCGGCCGAGGCGGCGGCCCTCGTTGTGGTAGTTCGCCAGGGTGTCCTCGTTGTGGATGGCGTTGACCAACCGTTCGTACGCGGCGTGCAGCAGCGCCATGCCGGGCGCCTCGTAGATGCCCCGGCTCTTGGCCTCGATGATCCGGTTCTCGATCTGGTCCGACATGCCCAGGCCGTGCCGGCCGCCGATGGCGTTGGCCTCCAGCACCAGGTCGACGGCGCTGCCGAACTCCTTGCCGTTGATGGTGACCGGGCGGCCCTGGTCGAAGCCGATGGTGACGTCCTCGGTCGGGATCTCCACCGACGGGTCCCAGAACCGGACCCCCATGATCGGGTTGACCGTCTCGATGCCGGTGTCGAGGTGCTCCAGGGTCTTCGCCTCGTGCGTGGCGCCCCAGATGTTGGCGTCGGTGGAGTAGGCCTTCTCGGTGCTGTCCCGGTAGGGCAGGCCGCGCTCCAGCAGCCACTCCGACATCTCCTTACGCCCACCCAGCTCGGTGACGAAGGCGGTGTCGAGCCACGGCTTGTAGATCCGCAGCTGCGGGTTGGCCAGCAGGCCGTAGCGGTAGAACCGCTCGATGTCGTTGCCCTTGAAGGTCGAGCCGTCACCCCAGATCTGAACGTCGTCGGCGACCATCGCCCGCACCAGCAGGGTGCCGGTCACCGCCCGGCCCAGCGGGGTCGTGTTGAAGTACGCCCGCCCGCCCGAGCGGATGTGGAAGGCGCCGCAGGTCAGCGCGGCGAGCCCCTCCTCGACCAGGGCGGCGCGGCAGTCGACCAGGCGGCCGAGCTCAGCGCCGTAGCTGAGCGCACGGCCCGGCACCGAGGCGATGTCGGGCTCGTCGTACTGGCCGATGTCGGCGGTGTAGGCGCAGGGAATCGCGCCCTTGTCGCGCATCCACGCGACCGCGACCGAGGTGTCGAGGCCGCCGGAGAAGGCGATGCCGACACGTTCGCCGATGGGCAGGGAGGTGAGAACCTTGGACACGGGGAAAATTATGCAATGAATCGCATGCCCATGCAAGCGGATGCGATCTACTCGCCGCCGAACGGCGGATCGTCGCGCCCCAGCTCCCAGAACGCGACCGCCGCGGCGGCGGCGACGTTCAACGAATCCACGCCGCGCCGCATCGGCAGCACCACGCGCAGATCGCTGGCCGCCTGGGCCGCCGCGGTGAGCCCCGGGCCCTCGGCGCCGAGCAGCAGCGCCGCCCGCTCCCGCTGCGCCGGGGTCAACCGCTGCATCGGTACGGCGTCCGGCGCGGGCGTCATGGCCAGCACGGTGAAACCGGCCTCCCGGACCTGGTCCAGGCCGCCGGGCCAGCGGTCGAGCTTCGCGTACGGCACCGCGAAGACCTCACCCATGCTGACCCGCACACTGCGCCGGTAGAGCGGGTCGGCGCAGGTCGGCGACAACAGCACCGCGTCCACGCCGAGCGCGGCGGCCCCCCGGAAGATCGCACCGAGGTTGGTGTGGTTGTTGACGTCCTCCAGGACGACCACCCGGCGCGCGTCGGCGAGCACCTCGGCGGCGGTGGGCAGCGGCTTGCGCCGGAACGACGCCAGCACCCCGCGGTGGACGTGGAAGCCGGTGGCCTGCTGCAGCACCTGCGGGGACGCCGCGTAGACCGGTGCCTCCCCGGTGTCCAGGTCGGCGAGCTGGTCGACCCGCTTGGCGTCGACCAGATACGACCGGGCGGGATAGCCGGCGCGCAGCGCGCGGCGCAGCACCAACTCGCCCTCGGCGATGAACAGCCCGTGCGGCGGCTCCCAGCGGGTACGCAGCTCGACGTCGGTCAGGGCACGGTAGTCGGCGATCCGCTCGTCGTCCGGGTCGGTGATCTGGTGGACGGGCATCCGACGATTCTGCCGGACGCCCCCGCGCCGGTCGGACGGCCCCGGTGTCGGGCCCACGCGCTCGTGACCAGCGGTCAAACTCCCTCGATGTTCCGGAAATTTTCCGGTCCGAGGTGGCGGGCGGCGCTCGCGAACACGCTCGTCAGGAACCGGGCCCGCCGCCGGGGCCCGCAATCGGCACGGGCAACGGCCACCAGCCGGGGGTTGAGTCTTCCGGAACGCCGGGGCTAACATCGATCTGCGCGGATGAGTTGGGTGATGAGCCGGAGCACGCGGGCAGCAGAGGCCTCCGGTGGCCGCCCGCACGGCCGGGCCGGCGCGGATGGGCAGCGCGGGGCCGAGGCCGTGATCCATCGTCGCCAGACTCGAAAGGTATCCCATGAACAACCCTCCGGTCCGGTCGGACCGACCGGCCCACGCGCGGACGGGACGGCGTGTCGCGCTGGTCCTCGCCGCGACGGGCACCCTCCTCGCCGGGGCCACGATCGCCCTGGCCCCCAGCGCCAGCGCCGGCACCACCCTCGGCGCGTCCGCCGCCGAGAGCGGCCGCTACTTCGGCACCGCCGTGGCGGCCAACAAGCTCTCCGACGGCACGTACGTGGGCATCCTCAACCGTGAGTTCAACTCGGTGACCGCCGAGAACGAGATGAAGTGGGACGCGACCGAACCGTCGCAGAACAACTTCACCTTCGGCAACGCCGACCGGATCGTGAACCACGCCCGGGCCAACGGGATGCGGGTACGGGGACACGCGCTGGCCTGGCACCAGCAGCAGCCCGGCTGGGCGCAGAGCCTCTCCGGGAGCGCCCTGCGTTCGGCGATGGTCAACCACATCACCCGGGTGGCGACCTACTACCGCGGCAAGATCGACTCGTGGGACGTGGTGAACGAGGCGTTCGCCGACGGCGGCAGCGGCACCCGGCGCGACTCCAACCTCCAGCGCACCGGCAACGACTGGATCGAGGTCGCCTTCCGCACCGCCCGGGCGGCCGACCCGGACGCGAAGCTCTGCTACAACGACTACAACACCGACGGGCAGAACGCGAAGAGCAACGCCGTCTACGCGATGGTCCAGGACTTCAAGGCCCGGGGTGTCCCGATCGACTGCGTCGGCTTCCAGTCGCACTTCAACCCCCAGAGCCCGGTGCCCTCCGACTACCAGGCCAACCTCCAGCGCTTCGCGAACCTGGGCGTCGAGGTGCAGATCACCGAACTGGACATCGAGGGCTCCGGGCAGGCCCAGGCGGACAACTACGGCCGCGTGGTGCGGGCCTGCCTCGCCGTCGCCCGATGCGCGGGCATCACGGTGTGGGGCATCCGGGACAGCGACTCGTGGCGGGCCAGCGGCACACCGCTGCTGTTCGACGGCTCCGGCAACAAGAAGCTGGCGTACACGTCGACGTTGAACGCCCTCAACGGCGGCGGCACCACCCCGCCGACGACCACCCCGCCGCCGACCACCACGCCACCGCCGACCGGTGACGGGTGCACCGCGTCGGTCACGCTCAACTCCTGGACCGGCGGCTTCGTCGCGACCATCCGGGTCACCGCGGGCGCGTCCGGCACCAACGCCTGGACGGTGGCGCTGACCCTGCCCTCCGGCGCGTCACTGGTCAACACGTGGAACGCGACGCCCAGCGCCACCAGCGGGGCCGTGCAGTTCCGCAACGTCGCCTACAACGGCCGGATCGGGGCCGGACAGACGACGGAGTTCGGCTTCCAGGCCAACGGCACCGCCGGCACCCTCACCCCCACCTGCACCGCGAGCTGAACGCGACGGCGCCGGTGCGGCCCGCCGCACCGGCGCCCGGTGACGGACACCGCCGTGGCGGACGCCCGTCGCGGCCGCCGTCCCGGACGCCCCATCGCGGGCGCCGCGCGGCGGGCCTCCGTGCGGCGCCGGTGGGTGCATCTGCTGCTGCCATAGCGACATCAAACGCACCCACCGGCGCGGGCACACCCGCACCGCGACGCCGGCCGCACGAACGCGGACCGCGCCGCGAGCGCGGGTCAGCCCCGGCGGTCGAGCCAGCGGTCCAGCAGCGAGCGCGGGTCGTCCTCGGCGTCCCGCCGCGGCTGCTGCGTCACCGGTGGCTTCACCGGACGGTGCGGCTCGCCGGCCAACGCCCGGCTGGGCGCGGCGAACGCCTTCTCCGGCTGCCCCTTGACGGCGGTGGCGATCACCCGGGCGACCGCGTCGATCACCTTGGCCTGCACGGCGGAGCCGACGGAATCCCTCGGGTCGTCCGGGTTGGCGGCGATCCCGGCCACCGCGACCTGCGGGGTGAAGCCGACGAACGTCTCGGTGGCGTTCTCCTCCGAGCTACCGGTCTTGCCGGCGACCGGACGGCCGTCGAGGATCCGGTCCACCGAGGTCGCCGTACCGCCGTTGCACTGCCCGTACGGCGACTGCTGGCCGACCGGGCAGCGGGCCGCGTCGGTGGCGGCCCGGGCGACGTCGGTGTCGAGCACCCGCTTGCAGGACGGGTCACCCACCGGCACCCGCTCGCCGTCCGCCGTGCGGACCGAGACCACCGGCAGCGGCGTGCAGTACATGCCCTCGGCGGCCACCGTGGCGTACGCGTTGGCCAGGTCGAGCGGGGTGGTGGCGGCCACGCCGAGCGTGAAGGACCCCCAGTCGGCGGCGTCGTTCGCGGCGAACCGCGCGTCGGCGTCGGCCCGGAACGTGATGCCCAGCCGCTGCGCCATCTCGACCACCTTGTCCTGGCCGACCTGCTCGGCGAGCCAGACGAAGTAGGTGTTCACGGAGCGGCCGAAGCCGTCCCACATCATCCGGTAGCCGTCCATCCACTCCGGGTTGGCGTTGGCCGGGCACCAGTGGCCGTCGCAGGTGCCCTCGCCTTCGGCCGGGTATCGGGTGGGCAGCTTGCTGGGCGCGTCGAAGCCGGTGGACAGGGTCCGGCCGGACTCCAGCGCGGCGAGCATGGTGAAGAGTTTGAACGTGGAGCCGGCCTGGTAGCCGTCGACACCGCCGCCGCCGGAGATCAGCGGGTTGACGGTGTTCGGGTAGTTGACCTGCCCGGCCGGGTTCTGGGCCAGGCTGTAGTGCCGGTTGACCGCCATCGCGAGCACACGACCGGTGCCCGGTTCGACCGCGGCGATCGGCAGCGCCCGCTTGTTGTCGTACCCGTAGACGGCCGTGGCCTGCTTCTGCGCGGTGCTCTGGACCTGCGGGTCCAGGGAGGTGATCACCGTGTAGCCGCCGCGGCGCAGGGCCTGCTCCCGCTCCTGGGCGGTCGCGCCGAACGCCGGCTGGGCCATCCACCAGCGGCGCAGGTAGTCGCAGAAGTAGCCCCAGTCGTCGTGGCCCTGGGCCACGGCGGTACAGCCGTTCGGCTGCGCGGTCGGGTGCAGGGTGAGCTTCTCGGCCTTCGCCTGGGCGGCCTGCTGGGCGGTGATCGCCCCGGTCTCGACCATCGAGTCCAGCACGTACGACCGGCGCTGCAGCGCCGCGTCCCGGTCACCGTCGATCGGGTTGTACGCCTCCGGCGACTGCACCAGGCCGGCGAGCAGGGCCGACTCTGCCAGCGTCAGGTCGGCCGGGGATTTGGCGAAGTAGCGCTGGCTGGCGGCGCCGATGCCGTACGCCCCGGCGCCGAAGTACGCGATGTTCAGGTACCGGTTGAGGATATCGTCCTTGCTGAGGCTCTGCTCCAGCGCGGAGGCGTACCGGATCTCCTGGAGCTTTCGCCCCACGTTCTGGTCGGTGGCCGCGGCCCGCTCCTCGGCGGTGCGGCTCGGGTCGGTCTTCAGCACGTTGCGGACGTACTGCATGGTGAGCGTCGAGCCGCCCTGCTCGGTGCCGCCGCCCTTCACGTTCGCGACCAGCGCGCGGAACAGGCCCCGGAGGTCCGCGCCGCCGTGCGAGTAGAACCGTCGGTCCTCGGCTGCCACGATGGCCTGGCGCATGACCGGCGCGATCTCCGACAGCGGGACGTCGGTCCGGTTCACGTCGTAGAACGTGGTGATCAACGTCTTGCCGTCGTTGGCGTACAGGTAGGAGCGCTGTGGGGTGGCCGGGGTCTTCAGCGCGGCCGGGAGCGCGGCGTACGTACCGAGCGCCGACCTGGTGGCGAACCCGAGCAGCAGGTTGCCGGGCAGCGCGGCCACGGCCAGGACGAGGCCGGCGAGTGCGCCGGCGAGCAGCACGGTGAACAGCCGCGAGAGCGGCGAGCGGGGTGGGGCCATGGTCCCCAGGATTGCCACGGAATTCACCAACCGACCACCCTGCGCGCCGGTTTGTCAGCAAATTCACCGCCCCGGACCAGCCCTCTCCCAGCTCTCCACCGCCCCCTCACCCCGTTGATCACGAAGTTGTTGCCTCGACGCCGATGACGAGGGCAACAACTTCATGATCGACGCGAAGGGCGGGTGGGGCCGGGGGGTCAGGTGGGTAGGGGGCCTTCGGGGGTGGCTGGCGGTGGGGTGGCGGTCGCCACGCTGGCGGACGCCGCGTCGCGGACGATGTCGTGCGGCACCAGGCGCCCCGAGCGGTAGCCGATGCCGATCCCGGCGATCAGCACGAAGATCGCCCCGAACGTCTGCAGGGAGCCGACCAGCGCTCCCCCGAGGCCGAGCAGCGGGGCGGCGATCATGAGCATCACCCCGTCACCGATGCTGAACATGCCGGAGCGGGCCACCGCCCAGCCGGTGAGGAACCAGCCGACGGTGTAGCAGGTGGCACCGATCAGGACCAGGGTGCGGGCGTTCGTGCCGAACACCGGGGTCTGCTCCTCCAGGCCGGCGAAGGGGAGCATGAGCACCGTCCCGGCGATGCTGACCAGCAACCCGGCCGCGGCCTCCCGCCGGCTCCGGGTCGCCGCGAGCAGCCCGGTCAGGGCCAGCAGGGCGAGCAGGCCGAGCCAGACCGCCGCCACCCAGCCGATCAGGTAGAGCGCCCGACCGTCGGCCGGATAGGGGTCGTTGCCCACCCCACCGTCGCTGGCCATCGCCACCACGCCGTAGAGCACGGCGTACGCGGGAAGCAGCCACACCGCCGCACGGGCGAACCGGCGCACCGACCAGGCCCAACTGGCGTTGGTGGCGGGGCCGCGCGGGCCGGGTTCACCGACGAACGGCAGCACCGCGAACCCACCGCCGGTACGACGGGTGCCGAGCGGGCCGGTCGGGTCGTGTACGCCGGGGACCGCGGCCGAGGACCAGATCCGCTTCGCCGGTTCCTTCATGCGTCACCTCGCCATCTGCGCGAGCGGTGCGGGACGCGTCGGGACGCCCCGACACCTGCACCACCCGTCCCACGACCGATGGTGGCAGGCACCGGAGCGCCCCATGAGTCTTTTTCGCATTTGCCCCCGGGTGGGCCCGCGGATCCGGCCCACCCGAGGAACCGGTCAGCCGCGCTCGCGCTGGTCGGCCGGGTCGTTCAACAGGCTCGCCGGCGAGACCGGCTCCGGCGCGGGCAGCCCCGGCTGCTTGCCACCGGTGGCCTGCGCCTCGGCGACGCGTACCTCGTCGTGGATCTCCTGTGCCGCGGCGGCCGCGGCCTGCGCGGCCTCCGCCGCCTCCCGCTCGACGGCGCTCGCCCCGTCGGACGCCTCCGGAGTCGGCACGTCGCCGACCATCTGGCTGAGCCCGCCGAGCGCGCCGCCCATGCCCTCCAGGGCCTTGGTCAGCTCGGCCGGCACGATCCAGACCTTGTTGGCGGTGCCGTTGGCGATCTGCGGCAGGGCCTGGAGGTACTGGTAGGCGAGCACCTTCTGGCTCGGGTTGGCCTGGTGGATCGCGTCGAAGACGGTACGGATCGCCTTCGCCTGACCCTCGGCCTGCAGAATCCGGGCCTGCCGGTCACCGTCGGCGCGCAGCACCGCCGCCTGCTTCTCGCCCTCGGCGGTGAGGATCTGCGACTGCTTGTGCCCCTCGGCGTTGAGGATCGCCGCCCGGCGGTCCCGCTCGGCACGCATCTGCTTCTCCATCGAGTCACGGATGCTCGGCGGCGGCTCGATCGCCTTGATCTCCACGCGGGTCACCTTGATGCCCCACCGGCCGGTGGTCTCGTCCAGCACCCCGGAGAGGTGCCGGTTGATCTCCTCGCGGCTGGTGAGCGCCCGCTCCAGGTCCAGCGAGCCGATCACGTTCCGCAGCGTGGTGACGGTCAGCTGCTCGATGGCCTGGAGGAAGTTCGAGATCTCGTACGTGGCCCGGACCGAGTCGACGACCTTGAAGTAGAGCACCGTGTCGATCGACACGACCAGGTTGTCAGAGGTGATCACCGGCTGCGGCGGGAAGCTCACCACCTGCTCACGCATGTCAACCTTCGTGCGCACCGCGTCGATGAACGGCACCAGCAGGTTGAGACCCGGGTTGAGGGTGCGCTTGTACTTGCCCAGCCGCTCGACCACGTCCTGCCGCTGCTGCGGCACGATCCGAACCGCCTTGGCCAAGGTCACCACGGCGATCACCGCTACGGCGATCACCAGGACCGTTATCGCTGTCATCCCGTTCACCCTCTCGCTTCCGGCAGCTCGTCGCCGGAAGAAACGTCGTCCTGCCAGACCAGGGCCGTCGCGCCCCGGACCCTTATCACCCGCACCCGCTGGCCGGGGACGAACGACTGCGTCGCGTCGTACGGCCGCGCGGTCCACAATTCACCATCGATCTTGACCAGCCCGTGCTCGGCGTCCACCGGCTCGATCACCAGAGCGGTCGATCCCTCGATCGCCTCCACCCCGAACGGCTGCTCGCCGGCCTCCAACGCCGTACGCCGGTGCCGCTGGATCACCGGCCGCACCACCGCGACGGTCAACGCGGACACCGCCGCGAAGACCAGCGCCTGCACCGCCGTCGGCGCGCCCAGCGCGGCGGCACCCGCCGCGGCGAACGCACCGGCCGCGAACATGATCAGGAAGAGGGTCGTCGTGAAGATCTCGGCGACCGCCAGCAACACACCCAGCACGATCCACAGCACGGCGTCCACCCCACAAGCGTGACACGAGAATGCACGCGCGGCTGCCCCGCGATGATCGATAAGCTCGGCGGCACCCGCCGTCCCGGCAGCCAGCGGGCCGGCCGGCGCCCGACCACGGAGGAGAAGACCGTGTCCCTGCTGCCCCACACCGCCCGGCAGGTCGACGTCCTGGTCGCCCAGGCGCAGTCCGACGGACGTACGCCGTCGCTGGTCATGGGCGTCGTCCGGGACGGCGCCCTCGCCCACCTCGCCACCGCCGGCGAGCACCCCCGCCCCGACGCCGACCTCCAGTACCGGATCGGGTCGATCAGCAAGACCATGACCGCGACCCTGGTGATGCAGGAGCGCGACGCCGGCCGGCTGGCCCTCGACGACCCACTGGAGAAGCACCTGCCGGACACCGGCGTCGGCGCCCTCACCCTGCGCCAGTTGCTCGGGCACGCGAGCGGCCTGCAGCGCGAACCGGAGGGCGAGTGGTGGGAGCGGGCCGAGGGCGCCGACCTGACCACTCTTCTGCGAGGGGTCGGCGCGTCCAAGATCGCCAACCCGGCGCACCGGACCTACCACTACTCGAACCTCGCCTACGGGCTGCTCGGCGGCGCGCTCGAGCGGATCACCGGCACGCCCTGGGCGGACCTGCTGCGGCAGCGGATCCTGGCACCGCTGGGCATGGACCGCACCACGTACGCGGCCACCGAACCTTTCGCCCGCGGTTACGTGGTGCACCCCTGGCACGGCACGCTGCGGGAGGAGCCGCGCACCGACACCGGGGCGATGGCACCGGCCGGGCAACTCTGGTCGACCGTCGAGGACCTGGCCCGCTGGGCGGCGTTCCTCGCCGACCCCGACCCCGAGATCCTCGACCCGGCGACGCTGACCGAGATGTGCTCCCCGGTCGTGATCAGCGACCTCGACTCGTGGACCGGCGGGCACGGCCTCGGGCTGGAGCTCTACCGCGACGGCGACCGGGTGTACGTCGGGCACGGCGGCTCGATGCCCGGCTACGTCGCCGCCCTGGCGGTGCACCGCCCCTCCCGCACCGCCGTGGTCGGCTACGCCAACGCGTACGGCTTCGGCATCGGACGCCTCGGGCAGCGGATCCTGACCACCGTGCTGGACACCGAGCCGGCGCTCCCCACGCCCTGGCGGCCGACCGCCGGGGCCCCGACCACCGAGGTCACGGAGGTGACCGGCCGCTGGTGGTGGATGGGCGTACCCCTCGACGTCCGCTGGGACGAGGCCACCGGCGAGCTGGTCGGGCTGCTGCGGGGCGAGCGGGTGAGCCGCTACCGGCCGGAGGCCACGGACCGCTGGCGCGGCCGGTCCGGCCCGGAGAACGGCGAGATCCTCACGGTGCTGCGCGACCCGGCCGGGCACCCGGTGGCGCTGGACATCGCCACCTTCGTCTTCACCCGCTCCCCCGACGAGGCACCCTGACCCCCCGTCCAGCCAGGGGCGGTCAGGTTGGTTCGGTCACGAAGTCGATGAGGCGTTCCATCGCGTTGATGAGGGGGGTCTCGACGTCGGCGAAGCTGTCGACCCGGGACAGGATGTGCCGCCACATGTCCGCCGGCTCCGCCACCCCGAGCGCCGCGCAGACGCCCTCTTTCCACGGCCGGCCCGGTGGCACCACCGGCCACGCCGCGATGCCGAGCGCCGCCGGCTTGACCGCCTGCCACACGTCCACGTAGGGGTGGCCGGTGACCAGCACGTGCGGGGAGGTCACCGCGGCGACGATGCGGCTCTCCTTGCTGCCGGGGACCAGGTGGTCGACCAGCACGCCCAGCCGCCGGCCGGGGCCGGGCGCGAACGCGCGCACCTCGTCGGCCAGGGCGTCGATGCCGTCGAGCGGCTCCACCACGACGCCCTCGATGCGCAGGTCGTCGCCCCAGATCCGCTCGACGAGCGCGGCGTCGTGCACGCCCTCCACCCAGATCCGGCTGGCCTTGGCGACCTGGGCGCGTACCCCGTCCACCGCGATCGAACCCGAGGCGGTCCGGCGGCGGGGCGCCGGTGCCGGGCTGCGGGTCGGGCGGCGCAGCGTCACCGGCTTCCCGTCGAGCAGGAACGCCGCCGGCAGCAGCGGGAAGTTGCGCCGCCGGCCGTGGCGGTCCTCCAGCACCACCGCACCGGACTCGAAACCCACGACCGCGCCGCAGAAGCCCGAGTCGGCGTCCTCGACCACGAGATCGGGTTCGGCGTCGACCTCCGGAACGGTCCGGCGCCGCCGCCAGTCCCCCGCCAACACGTCACTCTCGTACCGCCGGCCCATGTCGATCACGCTAATCGCCGGGCCGCCGCACGACACGCCGACGCGCCCTGGCGAGTCGGGCACAGGTCGGTCGCGGACGGGTCGAAGCGGGCATTGGGGGCACGCGGCGCCGCCGGGGCGGCAGCCGAGACACAGCCCGTGGTGACCACGTACCCTTTCGGCATGTCCACCCCCGCAGCGGGCGCGGCGACGCTGGCGCCCCGCCGGTCGAGCCGGTTCGTTGCCTGGGTACGCGCCTGGCGTGCCGGGCTGGTGCCCTTCGACGAGGTCGCCGACGCGATCGCCGGCGACGAGGAGCACCTCGTCGCCGACGCGCCCGGCACCTGGACCGACGTGCCGCTCGGTCAGGCGCTGCCCACCCTGGCCAAGCTCTCGCCCGACGAGATCCGCCTGGTGCTGCCGGCGCCCGGCGACCCGCGCGGGCTGCCCGGGCCGGGCGACTTCGCCGGCGCGGCGCTGCTCGCCGGCGAGGCGGTGGTGGCCGGCCCGCTGGGCCTGATCCCGCAGGTGCGGACGCACACCTCAGGCTCGGGCGACATGTTCGAGACGGTGCTGTGGCGGGTCTATCCGCTGCCGCCCGACGCGCCCTCGGCCTCGCTCGCCCTGCCCGGCGCCGCCGAGGCGGAGGCGGAGCTCGCCGCCGCGCTCGCCGAGACCACCGCCGCGCTGACCCGCCTGGACGTCGCCCAGTGGCGACCCGAGCTGGCCGGCGCGCTGGAGGCGCTGCGCCGCCCCGACGGCGCCACCGACCTGCCGCCCGGTTTCGATCCGCGCGCCCGCCGGCTGTTCGCCCGCGCCGCCGTCCTGGACCGGGTGCTGGCCCTGGCCGGGCACGCCGCGCCGGGCGGCGCGATCAACAACTACGAGGCTCAGCAGCGGGACGCGGCGCTGCGACCGCTCACCACGGCGTGCCGGCAGGCGCTGGTCGCGGCCTGCAACGCCCCGCTGCGCCCCTGACGCTGCCGCCGATCAGAGCTCGTCGATCAGGTCGGCCACCGACTCGACGATCCGCGACGGCCGGTACGGGTAACGCTCGGCCTCGGCCCGGCTGCTGATGCCGGTCAGCACGAGGATCGTCTCCAGCCCGGCCTCCAGGCCACAGAGGATGTCGGTGTCCATCCGGTCGCCGATCATCGCGGTGCTCTCCGAGTGCGCGTTGATCGTGTTCAGGGCCGACCGCATCATCATCGGGTTGGGCTTGCCGACGAAGTACGGCTCGACGCCGGTCGCCTTCGAGATCATCGCGGCGACCGAACCGGCGGCCGGCAGGGCGCCCTCGACGGACGGCCCGGTCACGTCCGGGTTGGTGCAGATGAAGCGCGCCCCGTCGTTGATCAGACGGATGGCCTTGGTGATCGCCTCGAAGCTGTAGGTGCGGGTCTCCCCCAGCACCACGTAGTCCGGGGCGTAGTCGGTCAGCACGTAGCCCACCGCGTGCAGCGCCGTGGTCAGCCCCGCCTCGCCGATGACGTACGCAGTGCCGCCCGGCCGCTGATCACCGAGGAACTGGGCGGTGGCCAGCGCGGACGACCAGATGGATTCCTCCGGCACGTCCAGGCCCATCCGGCCCAGCCGGGCGGTCAGGTCCCGGGGCGTGTAGATCGAGTTGTTGGTGAGCACCAGGAACGGCTTGCCGGAGGCGCGCATCCGCTCCACGAACTCCGGCGCACCGGGCACGGGCTGCCCCTCGTGCACCAGGACACCGTCCATGTCGGTGAGCCAGCTCTCGACGGGCTTACGGTCATTCATCGTTGATCCCAGGGGGTGTCGAGGTCGAGTCGGGTCACGGCCGGCGTGCCGGTACGCAGCACACCGTCGGGCAGGTGTCCCAGAGCGGCAGCTCCCCGAGGCGGCGGCGCAGCCGGGCACCGTCGGGGTCGGTCCGCTCGGTGACCAGCTCCCGCACCATCGCCACGAACCGGGGGTCGACGCCGGGGGTGGCCGCGCGGGCGAAGTCGAGGCCGAGCCGCCGGGCGGTGTCGCGGGCCTCGGTGTCCAGGTCCCAGACCACCTCCAGGTGGTCGGAGACGAACCCGATCGGGCTCACCACCACACCCGTGACGCCCTTCTCCACCAGCACGGCCAGGTGGTCGTTGACGTCCGGCTCCAGCCACGGCACCTGCGGCGGGCCCGAGCGGCTCTGCCACACCAGGTCGTACGGCAGATCGGGGGCGGCCGCGGCGGCCACCAGGGCGGCGGTCTCGCGCAGCTGCGCCTCGTACCGGCCGCCGTGCGGGCCGGCGTTGGCGGCCATCGAGGTCGGCACCGAGTGGGCGGTGAACACCAGACGGGTGCTGTCGCGCCGCGCCGGGTCGAGCCGGCCCAGCGCGGCCCGCACCGCGTCGACGTGCGGCTCGACGAAGCCGGGGTGGTCCCAGAACTGGCGGAGCTTCTCGATCACCGGGGCGTCCGGGCCGACCGCGGCCCGGGCCGCCGCGATGTCCTCCTGGTACTGCCGGCAGGAGGAGTAGCCGCCGTACGCGCTGGTGACGAACGCCAACGCGTTGGTCACACCGTCGTCGCGCATCTGCGTGACGGTGTCGGCGAGCATCGGGTGCCAGTTCCGGTTGCCCCAGTAGACCGGCAGGTCGATCCCGTTGGCGGCGAAGTCGGCCCGGATCGCGGCGAGCAGGTCACGGCTCTGCTGGTTGATCGGGGAGACCCCGCCGAAGTGCTGGTAGTGCTCGGCGACCTCGGCCAGCCGCTCCGGCGGCACACCGCGACCCCGGGTGACGTTCTGCAGGAACGGCATCACGTCCTCGGGCCGCTCCGGGCCCCCGAAGCTGATCAGCACCACCGCGTCGTACGCCATTGCTCCATTCTCCCCCGACCACCGGGACGGCCCGGCGACCACCCCGGGACCGCGTCAGGCGCCGAGCGCGTGGTAGCCGCCGTCGACGTGCACGATCTCGCCGGTGGTGGCCGGGAACCAGTCGGAGAGCAGGGCCAGGCAGGCCCGGGCGGCCGGCTCCTGGTCGGTCAGGCTCCAGCCGAGCGGGGCGCGTTCCGTCCAGGCGTCCTCGAACTGCTCGAAGCCGGGAATCGACTTCGCGGCCATGGTGCGCAGCGGCCCGGCGGACACCAGGTTACTGCGGATGCCCTGCTTGCCGAGGTGCAGCGCCAGGTAGCGGGAGGCGGACTCCAGCCCGGCCTTGGCCACGCCCATCCAGTCGTACACCGGCCACGCCTTCGTCGCGTCGAAGGTGAGGCCGACCACCGAGCCGCCGGCGGACATCAGCGGCAGCGCGGCCACCGCGAGGGACTTGTAGGAGTACGTCGAGACGTGCAGCGCGGTCGCCACGTCCTCCCACGGCGCGTCGAGGAAACCGCCGCCGAGGCAGCTCTGCGGCGCGAAGCCGATCGAGTGCACGACGCCGTCCAGGCCGTCGACGTGCTCGCGGACCTTGTCGGCCAGCCCGGCCAGGTGCTCCGGGTTCGTCACGTCGAGCTCGATCACCGGGGCCGGCTCGGGCAGCCGCTTGGCGATGCGCTCCACCAGCGAGAGCCGCCCGAAACCGGTCAGCACGACCTGCGCGCCGTTCTCCTGGGCGAGCTTCGCCACCGAGAAGGCGATCGAGGCGTCGGTGATGACGCCGGTGACCAGCAGCCGCTTACCGGCCAGAAGTCCGGACATGCAGGAGTTCCTCCGTCTGTGTCGTGGTGATCTGCGTCAGTGGCCCATGCCGAGGCCGCCGTCGACCGGGATGACGGCGCCGGAGACGTAGCCCGCGCTGTCGCTCGCCAGCCAGGTGACCACGGCGGCGACCTCGTCCGGGGTGGCCATCCGGCCCGCCGGGATCGACTTGCGGATCTCCGCCTTGCGCTCCTCGGACAGGACGGCGGTCATGTCGGTGTCGATGAAACCGGGCGCCACCACGTTCGCGGTGATGTTGCGGCTGCCCAGCTCGCGGGTGATCGACCGGGCCACCCCGACCAGGCCGGCCTTGCTGGCCGCGTAATTGACCTGGCCGGCGCCGCCGGAGAGGCCGACCACCGACGAGACGAAGATCATGCGGCCCCACTTGGCGCGCAGCATCTTGCCGGAGGCGCGCTTGGCGCAGCGGAACGCCCCGGTCAGGTTGGTGTCCAGCACCCGGGTGAACTGCTCCTCGGACATGCGCAGCAGCAGCGTGTCGTCGGTGATGCCGGCGTTGGCGACCAGCACCTCGACCGGGCCCAGCTCCGCCTCGACCGCGGTGAACGCCGCGTCCAGCGACTCGGCGTCGGTCACGTCACACCGGACGCCGAAGAACCCCTCGGGGGCCTCACCGCTGCGGTGCGTGACCGCCACCCGGTCGCCCTGCTTGGCGAAGGCCTGCGCGATGGCCAGGCCGATTCCCCGGTTGCCGCCGGTCACCAGCACGGTACGGGACACGGTTCCCCCTTGCACGTCATCAGCACGGACGGGTCGGAGCCTAGGCGTTACCGGCAGGTAAGCGCTAACGCCGCGTACATCACACCGAGCTCGGACGCCCGAATCCGGCCACCGGGAAGCGGATGGGTCACCGCCCCGGAGGGGGTGCGCTGACCGGTCGGCCGACTGCGCGGTCGCGCTCCGGCAGGTGTACAGTGATCGACGTCCCGGGCCCCGCCGACCGCAGGAGGTGATCGCTGTGCGAGATAGCGATCCTCCCAGTCGTGGCCGGGCCGATCGTCAGCCCCGCTGAGCCACGGCTGCAGCAGGTGAGCTGACCCAGCTCCGCTCCCGCACTCCCCGCCCCCGGTCGTCAACCGGGGGTAGCGGTCTGCGCCGCCCCTCATCGGCGGTCCGGGAGCCGCCCGGTCACGACTTCGTGTGCGCGTCCTGATCCACCCCACGGCCCCACCCTGCCCGCGGGCCGTCCAGTCGCCACCCGGAGCCTCCCATGAGCCGTTACGTCGCCCCGCTGGGGTTCACCCTCGCCGCCGTCTGGGTGGCCGTCGTCTTCGTCCTCGCCGGTCACTGACCCGCGCCGCCAGCCACGCCGACCCGCCGTCCCCCGGGCCGGCCGACCGGAAACTCCGGCCGGCCCCGAGGGCGGCCGGCCGTCACAGCATCCGCGACGACCAGAGCAGGCTGAGCGCGCCGGCGCAGAGCGCGAGCAGCAGGGCGATCCCGGCGTACCACTGGGTGATCTCGCGCGGCTCCGTCCGGAACCCGATCGAGCTGCCCATGTCCTGGTAGACCTGCTTCAGCTCGCTCACCGAGGCCGCCTCGTAGAAGTACCCCTCGGTGGTCTCGGCCAGCTCCGCGAGGGCCAGCCGGTCCACTGGCACCCGTTGCAGCTGCCCGCCGATGTCGACCTGCCCGGCGTCGGTGCCGAACGCGATCGTGGAGACCGGCACGTTCGCCGCCTGCGCCGCCGCGGCCGCCTCCTCCACCGCGCGGCCCGAGGTCCGGTAGCCGTCGGAGAGCAGCACGATGCGCGCCGGCGGGATCCCGGCGGCGCCGTCGGCGGGCACCGACCGGATCGCCTCCAGGCAGGTGAAGACCGCCTCGCCGGTCGCGGTCGCCTCGGCCAGCACCAGACCGTCGATCGCGCTGGTCACGGCCCCCCGGTCCTTGGTGGGCGGCACCAGCACGTTAGCCGACTTGGCGAACGAAACCAGCCCCAGGTTGTACGTCTCCGGCAGCTCGCCGACGAACTGCTTCGCCGCCTCCTGCGCGGCCTCCAGACGGTTCGGCGCCACGTCGTCGGCCTGCATCGACAGCGACACGTCGATGGCGAGCATCACGGTCGCCCGCTCCAGCGGCTCACGGGTGTCCACCGCCGGACGCGCCAGCGCGGAGGAGAGCACCAGCAGGCAGAGCAGGAACGCGGTCGCCGGCACGTGCCGCCGCCAGCCCAACCCCTTCGGGGCGACCGTACGCAGCAGGTCCACGTTGGTGAACCGCATCGCGAACGCCCGGCGGTGCAGCTGCCGCCAGACGTAGAGCGCGGCGAGGGCGAGCACCGGCAGCACGGCCAGCAGCCACCACGGTTGCAGAAAACGGATCATCGTGTCGTCCCCCGGGTGCGGGCGTGCCGCTGCGCGGCCACGAAACGCACCATGTCCAGCAGCCAGTCTCGGTCGGTACGCAGGCGCAAATGGGCGGCGCCGGCGGAGCGCAGCGCGGTGGAGATCGCCGCGCGTTGGGCCGCGGCCGCCTCGGCGTAGCGGTGGCGCAGCCCCGGATCGGCGGTCTGCACCTCGTGCAGCTCCCCGGTCTCCGGGTCGACCACCGGAAGCACACCCACGTCGGGCAGCTCCAGCTCGCGCGGGTCGACCACCTCGATGGCCAGCACGTCGTGGCGTACCCGCAGCTTGCGCAGCGGCCGCGTCCACTGCTCCGGCGGGGCGAGGAAGTCGGAGATGACCACTGCGACGCCGCGCCGTCGGGGCGGCCGGTTGAGCATGTCGACCAGCGCGCCGAGGTCACTGCGACCCGGCCGCAGCTCGGTGCCGGCGAGCGCCCGCAGCAGCCCCTGCGCCTCCCGTCGGCCGCTGCGGGCAGGCAGCCGGGTCAGCACCCCGGGCCCGGAGACCGGCGGGCGACGGCGCCATACGGTCGGCGCGGCCGCGCCGCCTCCGGTGCCGACGACCGCGCCGATGCGGTTGCCGCCCCGGACGGTCAGGTGGGTGAGGGCGGCCGCCGCGGCGACCACCACCTCACGCTTGAGCCACCGTCCGGTGCCGAAGTCCAGGCTGGCGGAGAGGTCCACCGCCAGCCACGTCTCCAGTTCCCGGTCGGCGACCGTACGCCGAACGTGCGCCATCGTGGTCCGCGCGGTGACCGGCCAGTCCATCCGGCGTACGTCGTCCCCGGGCCGGTACTCCCGCGACTCGCCCGCCTCGCTGCCGGGGCCGGGCAGCAGGCCGGCGTAGTCGCCCTGGAGCAGCCCGTCCAGTTTGCGGGTGACGAGCAGTTGGAGCCGGGACAGGACGGCCTCGGAGCGGTCGCCGGGGGCGGGGCGAGGGGTGGCTGAGGTCACGGGCGTGGCCCGGGCCACCCGGCGCCCGGCGGCGGGGTGGTCGGCGTCGGCGTGGCCTGCTGCCGAGGCGCGACCGAGGGCAGCGGGATGGTGGACATCACCCGGTGGACGATGTGGTCGGCGGGCACGTCGTCGGCGAGGGCGTCGTAGCTGAGCACGAGACGGTGGCGCAGGATGTCCGGGGCGATGTCCTGGACGTCCTGGGGCAGCGCGTAGTCCCGGCCGCGCAGCAGGGCCAGCGCCCGGGTGGCCCGCACCAGCCCGAGCGAGGCGCGGGGGCTCGCGCCGTACTGGATCAGCTGGGCGACGTCGGGCATGCCGTGCTCGGCGGGAGCGCGGGTGGCGAGCACCAGCCGGACCGCGTAGTCGACGAGCGCGTTGTGCACGAAGACCTGATCGGCCTTGCGCTGCAGGGCGATCAGGTCGGGGGTGTTGAACACCGGCGCCGGCTCCGGCGCGGCCACCCCCATCCGGTAGACGATCTCACGCTCCTCGGCGTCCGTCGGGTAGCCGACGACGATCTTCATGAGGAAGCGGTCCCGCTGCGCCTCCGGCAGCGGGTAGACGCCCTCCTGCTCGATCGGGTTCTGGGTGGCCATCACCAGGAACGGGTCCGGCACCTTGTGGGTCTCGCCGCCGATGGACACCTGCTTCTCGCTCATCACCTCCAGCAGCGCCGACTGCACCTTGGCCGGGGCCCGGTTGATCTCGTCGGCGAGCAGGAAGTTGACGAACACCGGGCCGAGCTCGACGTCGAACTTCTCGCTGGACTGCCGGTAGATGCGGGTGCCCATGATGTCGGCCGGCACGAGGTCGGGGGTGAACTGGACCCGCGCGAACGAGCCGCCGACGACCTTGGCGAGGGTCTCCACCGCCAGGGTCTTGGCCACGCCGGGCACGCCCTCCAGCAGGCAGTGACCGCGGGCGAGCAGCGCGACCACCATCCGCTCCACCATCCGGTCCTGCCCGACGATCACCTTCTTGATCTCGAACAGCGCCCGCTCCAGCAGGGTCGCGTCCTCGGCGGGTGTGGTCGCCGGCGCGGAGCTCTGCGGCGCCGCTCCGTTCGGGGTCGGGGCGTCGGGCGTGGTCGGCTGGGCCACCGGTCCTCCACAGCATCATCGGTCGTCGCGGCTGGTGCGTATCAAGACTCGCATGCCCGGCTGAGTACGGAGGTGGGGGAAACCCGATTTTCGCCACGCCGTCCCGGTGGGTCGAATCGCCACACACGGGGTGGACAGGGACTGGTCCGCCGCGTGTACGATTCACCCCGTCGCCGGGCGGCTCCCCCCGTGGCCGCCCGGCGCTCTACTTCTCCGTCCCGCTGCCTAGACTGGCCGGGATGAGCAGCCTCTCCCCCGCCGACGAGCCGCTGATCTGCTCGGCCAAGGAGTGCCGCGCGGTCGCCGTCTGGGCGCTGCGGTGGAACAATCCCCGCCTGCACGACGCCGACCGGCGCAAGACGTGGCTGGCGTGCGACATCCACCGCGGCTCCCTCGGCGACTTTCTCGACGCCCGCGGCTTCCTGCGTGAGGTCGCACCACTGTCCGGATCGCCTACGCTCGAAGCGTGAGTGTGCAGACTGGTTCCCCCCGGTGAGCGGAGTGGAGTTCACCGGACCGCCGCCGGCCGGGCCGCTGGAGCCCTGGCCGGCCACCGTGCGGTGGACGCCGATCTCCCGGGACCTGATCTGGGTGGAGTTGCTGCGACTCGCCGCCGTCCTCGTGGTCGTCGTGCTCGCGGCGGCGATCGGTTGGGCCCTCAGCGGCCATTGGCTGTTCGGTCTGGGGCTCGTCGTCGCCCTGCTGCTGGGCGCCCTCCGGAGCGTGTCGATCGTCCGGGCGGTCCACGCCTGGGGCTACGCCGAACGCGAGGACGACCTGCTGGTCCGCCACGGGCTGCTGGTCCGCCGACTGTCCATCGTGCCGTACTCCCGGATGCAGTTCGTCGACGTCAGCGCCGGGCCGCTGGAGCGCGCCTTCGACCTGGCGACCGTTCAACTGCACACCGCCGCGGCGGCCAGCGACGCCCGGGTTCCCGGGCTGCGTCCCGCCGAGGCGTCCCGGCTGCGTGACCGGCTCACCGCCCTCGGCAAGGACCGGGCGGAGGGGCTGTGAGCGGCCGAGCGGGGGTCGTGCGCGGCCGACCCGGCCCGGCGCCGACCGGCGCGGGGGCGGCCCGATGAGCGAGGGCCCGGCCGACCCGGGTGTCCGCCCGCCCGGCCCGACCCCGCTCACCCACCCGGTCGGCCCGCCACCCGGCCCCTACGGCCCGCCCGGTCCCTACGGCCCGCCCGGTTCTTTCGGCCCGCCGGGTCCGCCGTGGGCGGAGCCGGGTGAGCCGCGGCAGCGCCTGCACCCGCTCAGCCCCGCCCTGCACGGCGCGAAGTCACTGGTCGTGGTGATCGCCGGGCTCTCCTGGTCGACCCTGTCCCGGGTGGGCTTCGGCTGGTTCGCCGCGATGGTCGTCGTCCTGGCGCTCGGCGCCACCGTGCTGTCGGTGATCAGCTGGTACAACACCGGCTACCACGTGGTCGGCCGGGAGCTGCGGGTCTACGAGGGGCTGCTCTGGCGACGCACCCGGGCGATTCCGCTGGAACGGCTCCAGGCCGTCGAGGTGGTCCGGCCGCTGCTCGCCCAGCTCACCGGCCTGGCCGAGTTGCGCCTGGAGGTCATCGGCGGCGGCAAGACCGAGGCGCCGCTGGCGTACCTGGGCGTCGCCGACGCGACCGCGCTGCGGCAGCGGTTGCTGGCCCTGGCCGAGCGGGCCGGGGAGCCGGGCGCCGCAGCCGCTCCCCCCGGACCGGCCGGCGCGGCGACCGTACCGGCGGGGCCGGTCACCGAGGTGCCGCCCGGCCGGGCGCTGCACAGCGTACGCAACGCCGACCTGCTGGTCAGTCAACTGCTCACCCCGCAGGCGTTCCTGCTGCCGTTCGGCGTGGCGTTCGTGGTGACCCAGTTCCTGTCCGAGGGTTCGTGGTCGTTCATCGCGGTGGCGAGCACCCTCACCGCCATGGCCGGTGTGCTGCTGCAACCGGTCCGCCGGGTCCTCGACGACTGGAACTTCCGGCTCGCCCTGGACGACGGCACGCTGCGGGTGCGCAACGGCCTGCTGGAGACCCGGGCGCAGACCGTCCCCCTGCACCGGGTGCAGACCGTCCACGCCACCTGGCCGCTGCTCTGGCGGGCGAAGGGCTGGCTGCGGCTACGGCTGGAGGTGGCCGGCTACTCAGTCGGCGAGGCCGACGAACGCAACCGCCCGGACCGCCTGCTGCCCGTCGGCGACCTGGCCAGCGCCGAACAGATCGTCGCGGAGGTGCTGCCCGGGGTGCCGCTGACCGGGTTGCCGCTGCTCCCACCCCCACGGCGGGCCCGCTGGCTGCATCCGCTGGGTCGCGGGGCGCTCGGCGCCGGGCTGCACGAGCGGGTCTTCGC
Organism: Micromonospora sp. NPDC049366; assembly: GCF_044466625.1. Taxonomy (NCBI): domain Bacteria; kingdom Bacillati; phylum Actinomycetota; class Actinomycetes; order Micromonosporales; family Micromonosporaceae; genus Micromonospora; species Micromonospora sp. NPDC049366. The sequence continues at coordinate 45,643 of NZ_JBITMV010000025.1, read as the reverse complement.
GGTCCGCTCCGGGCTGCTCACCCGGCAGCTCACCCTGGTGCCGTACGCCCGCATCCAGAGCGTCCGCGTGGTGCAGGGTCCGCTGCAGCGACGGCTCGGCCTGGCCACCGTACACGCCGATATCGCCGGCGGGGCGGGCGCGGCGGCCGAGGCGCGCGACGTCGCCGAGGCGTGGGCGCTGGCCGCCGAGCTGACCGCCCGCACGCACGCCGCCCACCGACCCGCCTGACCTCGCTCCGCGGGTGACCGCCGGACCGGACCACCGCCCAGGTCCGCTGCCGGTCGGCTCGGCCGCCCGGGCCACGCTCGCGACGGCGGCGATCCCCGACCGCGCCGATCGGCCATCGCTACCTCGGACGCTGTCGAGCTGCCCCAGATTTGGGGCGCCCCAAATCTGGGGCAGCTCGACAGGACCAGCGGGCACCCCGACAGGACCAGCCGGCACCCCGACAGGACCAGCCGGCAACCGGACAGGACCGGCGGGGAGAAGGAGCGGGCGCGGCGAGGGACTGCACGGCCGGCACCGACGGCTGGACCACGGCGGGGTCAGCGGCGGACCGGCCCGCAGGCGGACACCGCCGGCGTGGGATCAGCGGGTGGCGGGCACCGCGGGCGGGTCGGTCACCGCGGCCTCGTCGGCCGCGTCCCGGGCCGCGTCCCGGGCCGCGTCGCCGTCCGGCGGGCCGACCGGCTCGTCGGGCCGACGCCGGCGCGCCCGGTAGGCGGCCCACCAGCGCTCGGCGAGGCCGACCACGAGGAAGGTCATCCCGACGTACGCCCAGCCGACCAGCACGTCGATCACGTAGTGCTCGCCCGAGTAGACCAGGGTGAAGGTCATCGCCAGGGGATACGCCAGCAGCAGCGGCCACCAGCGACGCCGGGTGGCCTGGAGGAAGAACAGCACCACGAAGAGCGCCCACGCGGTGTGCAGCGACGGCATCGCGGCCACCGGGTTCGACGCGATCTGGCCGGCGTTGAGCAGGTTGCCGGCGCCGTGCATGCCGAACTCCTTCCAGCCCCGCGTCGAGATCCGGGCGACCTCCTCGATCAGGCCGTTCTGCGCCGCCCACCACGGGGGCGCCGCCGGGTAGACGAAGTAGGTGACCAGGCCGGCGGCGCAGAGGAAACCCCACCGCCTCATGTACGCGCCCCAACGCTCCCGGTTGCGCAGCCAGAGCACCGCCGCGGCGGTGAGCGCCACCACGAAGTGCGAGAAGTACACCCAACTGGCCAGCACGTCCCACCACTGCACCTCGGGCCGGTAGAGGTGCTGCTGCAACCACACGGTGGGCACCTGCCCGCCGGTCGCCCAGCCGAACATGAAGCGGTCGGCGACGACCAGCTCGTACGCGTGCGGGACGGCGCCGTTGTCGGCGAAGCCCCGGGAGAGGTTGTAGATCGCGAAGAGCAGCACCACCGGCACCCAGTCGCGGGCGAAGCGCAGGTGGCTGCGCCACGGCCGGGACGAGTGCCACGCGATGGTGGCGGCCCAGATCCACAGGAACGCGTAGGCGGGGTCGGTGGGGAGCCCGATGACGAGCCAACCGACGACGAAGGCGACCCCCCAGATCGCCATGGCGACCAGACGGCGACGCCCGCCGTCGGGCGACGCGGGCGGGTCGGTCCGGGCGGGGGGCTGCGGGTCAGTCACGACGGCCATCGCGGTCAAGGTTAGCGGCGGGTCACGCATCGACCGACGCCGACCGTGGCCGTCGGGCCCGGACGGGCCGACTCGCCGCGTCGGGCGGACCGGGCCGACGGGGACGGACCGGGACGGTCGGGGCGTGGCCGGCAGATCGTCCAGCCCCTAGGCTGTGGGCCATGCAGGAGCAGCCGGAGCCCGCGTTCGCCCCGGGTCTGACCGCCCAGGTGGAGCTGACCGTGACCGATGCCGACACCGCGCAGGCGGTCGGCTCCGGGGACGTGCCGGTGCTGGGCACGCCACGGGTCGTCGCGCTCGCCGAGGCGGCGACGGTGGCGGCGACGGCGACCCGGATGCCGGCCGGCATGACCACCGTGGGGCTGCGGGTGGAGCTTGACCACCGGGCGCCGACCCCGGTCGGCCGGACGGTGCGGGCCCAGGCGCGGCTGGTGACGGTCGACGGCCGTCGCCTGCTGTTCGAGGTGGCCGTCACCGACGGGTCGGACACGGTCGCGCAGGGGCGGGTGGAGCGGGTGCTCGTCGACCGCCAGCGCTTCGTGGAGCGCGCCTCGCGTACCGCATGAGTCTCCGCTTCGCCGAGGTCGCCGACCGGGTGCACGTGCTGCGTGAGCCGCTGCTGGACGTGAACGTCACGCTGGTGGTGGGCGACGGCGCGGCACTGCTGGTCGACACGCTCTCCACCGCCGGGCAGGCCGCCGAGCTGGCGGCCGCCGCACGCGCGGTCACCGACGCGCCGTGGACGGTGGTGAACACGCACCGCCACTTCGACCACTGCTTCGGCAACGCGGTCCTCGCCGCCGACCCGCCCCGGCCGGTGTACGCGCACGAGCGCGTCGTGGCCGCCCTGCGCGACCACCCGGACCGGCTGCGCCGCGAGGCGTACGCGGAGGTGAGCGCGGGGTGGCCGGCGCTCGCGCCCGCGCTGGCCGACATCGTCCTGCTCGCGCCGACCCATCCGGTACGGGACGAGACGGTGCTCGACGTGGGCGGGCGCCGGGTGCTGCTGCGGCACCCCGGGCCGGGACACACCGACGGTGACCTGGTGGTGCACGTGCCGGACGCGGACCTGCTGGTCGCCGGGGATCTGGTGGAGCAGGGCACGCCGCCCGCCTTCGAAGACGCGTACCCGCTGCGGTGGCCGGACGCCGTCGCCGAGCTGCTCGACCTGAGCGGGCCGGGCACGGTGGTGGTCCCGGGGCACGGCGGGCCGGTGGACGTGGCGTTCGTCCGCGACCAGCACGGGCTGTTGGCGGAGTTGGCCGCGCTGATCCGAGCGGGTCACCGCGACGGCATCGCCCCGGAGGAGGTCGCCGCCGAGGCTCCATTCGGCGGGCGCACCGCCCTGACCGCGGTGCGGCGCGGCTACGCCGAGCTCGGTCCGACCGCCTGAGACCCGGTCGCGCCCCGTCGACGCGGAAGGGTCACACGGGGCCGCGCAGCAACGCGGCGAGGCGGTCCAGGTGCGGGACGGCGGCCTCCAGCGCGGCGGGGCATGGTGACGCCCAACAGCACCGCGCTCGGGCTGGACCGTCACCCGCGTACCGCCGGCACGGCCGCGGCCCTCATGGGCACCGTCCAGTCGGTGGTCGGCGCCCTCGCCGCTCCGCTGGTCGGGCTCGGCGGCGAGGGCAGCGCGGTGCCGATGGCGGCGGTGGTGGCGGGAGCGGTCGTGCTCTCGCTCACCGCCGTCTCGACCCTCGCCGCCGCCCGACCGGCCCGCGTCAGCGGCTGAAGCGCTCCAGCACCTGGGCGCGGGTCGGCATGGAGGTGGCACCCCCGGGCGACTCGCAGACCACCCCGGCGACCCTCAGCGCGAACGCCACCCGGTCGACCCAACCCGCCGCGTCCGTCGGCTCGCCGTCGACGAGCAGGTCGGCGATGAGGGCGGCCATCACCGAGTCGCCCGCGCCGGTCGTGTCGACCGCGTTCACCTTCGGCGCCGCCACCAGGACCGGGTCGGCGTCGGCGGCGGCGAGCACCGCGCCGTCCGCGCCGAGGGTCACCACCACCGTGCCCGCGCCCAGCTCCCGCAGGTAGGCGGCGACGCCCTCCACGGGCTCGCCCGGGTAGAGCAGCGCGGCGTCGGCGTTGCTCAACTTGACCAGGTGGGCGCCGGCGGCGAACTCGGCGACGACCTGGCGCAGCTCGTCCAGCGCGGCCGGGCCGTCGAGCAGCCGGGGCCGCACGTTCGGGTCGAACACCCGCAGCCCGCCGGCGAGCGACCAGGCCCGGCGCGCGGCGGCGAGGACAACCGGCTGGAGCAGCACGATCGAGCCGCAGTAGAGCACGTCGGCGCCCTCGACGAGCCCGGCGTCGAGATCGTCGGCGCTGAGCAGGCCGTAGGAGCGCGGCTCGCCGTAGAAGCGGAAGTCGGGCTCCACCCCGTCGTGGGTGACCACCGCGAGCGCGGTCGGCGCCGGCACGGTGACCGCGCCGGTCAGGCCGACCCCGGCCGCGGCGAGGAAAGCGCGGATCCGGCCGGCCAGCGCGTCGTCGCCGAGCGAGCCGACGAACTGCGCGGCACCGCCGAGCCGGGCCACCCCGACCGCGACGTTCAGCGGACCGCCGCCGATCGCCTGTCGGTAGACGGGCTCGCCGTCGCGCTCGGTGTCGAGCAGATCGACCAGTGCCTCACCGAGCACCACCGTGTATCCCATTCCGGTCCTCCCGTCGCCGCAGGCGCCCCACCGTCGGGCCGTGCCCGCGTACCCGTCGTCCACCTGGGGAGTTCTGTCGCACCAGGCTGGCACAGTGCGCGCCATGACGAGCGCTGAAGATACGGTATTGGCGTACTGGGATGCCTGTGAGGCACGGGACTGGCCACGGTTCGGCACCCTGCTCGCCGACGACGTCGTCTACCACCTGCCGCAGACCCGCGAGCTGATCGCCGGGCGCGACGCCTACCTGCGGTTCAACCAGGAATACCCCGGCGACTGGCACCTGCGGGTGACCCGGGTGACCGGGTCCGGCAGTCACGCCGCCAGTTCGGCCACCTTCAACGTCGGCGACGAGCAGCAGGCGGCCCTGACCTTCTTCGACCTCGACGACGCCGGGCGGATCGCGCGGATCACCGAGTTCTGGCCGGAGCCCTACGACCCGCCGCCGGGGCGCGAGCACCTGGTCACGCGCTACGCGCCCGGCGAGGCGCCGCTCGACTGAGCGTCCGGGCCCGGCTCCGCGTCAGCCGGGGTGGTGGATGGGCCCGGCCAGGTCGGTCAACGGCCGTCCGGTGCCGCCCCACCGGCCGGCGACGATCTGCGCGGCCACGCTGACCGCGGTCTCCTCGGGCGTACGCCCACCGAGGTCGAGCCCGATCGGCGAGGCGAGCCGGGCCAGTTGCCCCTCGTCCAGCCCCTCCTCCCGCAGCCGCTTGCGTCGCTCGTCGTGGGTGCGGCGGGACCCCATCGCGCCCACGTAGGCGAGGGGCTGTCGCAGCGCCAGCGCGAGCACCGGCACGTCGAAGCGCGGATCGTGGGTCAGCACGCACACCACGGTCCGCCCGTCGACACGGCCGGCGTCCAACTCGGCCCGCAGGTAGCGGTGCGGCCAGTCGACGACCACCTCGTTCGCGTCGGGGAACCGGCGGGCGGTGGCGAAGACCGGCCGGGCGTCACAGACGGTCACCCGGTAGCCGAGGAACGCCCCGATCCGGGCCACCGCCGCGGCGAAGTCGATGGCGCCGAAAACGAGCATCCGGGGTGGGCTCGCGTACGCCGCGACGAAGAGGCTGACGCCGCTGCCGCGGCGCTGCCCGTCGTAGCCGTACCGGAGCATCCCGCTGCGACCGGCGGCGAGGAGCCCGACCGCGTCGGCGGCGGCCGCCGCGTCGAGCCGTTCACTGCCCAGCGATCCGGCGACCCGGTCGTCGGCCAGCACCAGCCGTCGGCCGAGCCGTCCGGCGGGGTCGACGCGCACGCTCGTGCCGGGCGGGTTCCCGGCGGACACCGCCGTGCTCGGCGGGTCGTCGGCGGGCACCGCCGTGTCGGCCGGGTTTCCGGCTGGCATCGCCGTGCCGGGCGGCTCACCGGCGTCGGCGGCGACGCAGGTGACCACGGCGACCGGGCGGCCGGCCGCTCGCGCGGCGGCGACGGCGCCCAACTGCGGGAAGCCGGTGGCGTCGATCCGCTCGACGAACACGTCGAGCACCCCGCCGCAGGTCAGCCCGACGGCCATGGCGTCGTCGTCGCTGACGCCGTACCGGACCAGCTCCGGGACGCCGGTGTCGAGCACGCCCCGCGCCCGCTCGTAGAGGTCGGCCTCGACGCAGCCGCCGGAGACGCTGCCGGTGACGGTGCCGTCGGCGGCGACGAGCATCGCGGCGCCGGGTGGCTGCGGGGCGGACCGCCAGGTGGCCACGACGGTGGCCACGGCCACCGACTCGCCGGCCCGCCAGCGGCGGTGCACCTCCTCGAACACCGGTCCGCCCTCCCGTCTCGGCACCGCCGCGCGACCCTCGTGTCATCCGGGGGCACAGGGGTCGAACCGGAATATATGGTCGCGCGCCGGGCGATGGACGCGAGTTGACGAAGTCGCGCCAGGCGACCCGGGCGGCAGCTCGCGAGCGCCGAGTTACACATCGAGCAACACCTATTGCGCGGACGCCGCGCCTCGTGGTGGGATGGCGCAAGCCGAGCGGTGCGGTGGGCTGCCGCAGCCGCCGGCAGCCGGGTTCCACAGCACGCGAGGGCGCCGGTCCGCGAGGCGGGCCGAGTGCGGCGCACGCCCCTTCGGGCGGCACGCCGCGACCGTCGCATCCGCTCGTCGCAGCGGGGCGGTCGGGCCACCCCGCGACGCGGGAGGCGGTCCGCAGGGCACGCCCCGCGAGTCAGGAGAACCCGTGAACCGTCCCCGTACCGCCGCGTTGCTCGTCGCGGCCCTGACCCTCGCGGTGGGGGCTTTCGCCCTGGTCAGCCGCCCGGAGCCGGCCGCCGCGCACGGCGCCGCGATGACCCCGGGCAGCCGGACCTTCCTGTGTTGGAAGGACGGCCTCAGCCAGACCGGCGAGATCCGCCCGAACAACCCCGCCTGCTCCGCCGCCGTGGCGCAGAGCGGCGCCAACTCGCTCTACAACTGGTTCAGCGTGCTCCGGTCGGACGCCGGCGGGCGGACCGTCGGCTTCATCCCCGACGGGCAGCTGTGCAGCGGCGGCAACCCCGGCTACACCGGCTACAACCTGGCCCGCAACGACTGGCCGTTGACCCACCTGACCGCCGGCGCCCGGATGGAGTTCCGGTACAGCAACTGGGCCCACCACCCGGGCACCTTCTACTTCTACGTCACCAAGGACAGTTGGAGCCCCACCCGGGCCCTGGCGTGGAGTGACCTGGAGGAGCAGCCGTTCCTGACGGTGACCAACCCGCCGCAGCGCGGCGCGGTGGGCACCAACGACGGGCACTACTACTTCAGCGGCAACCTGCCGTCGGGCAAGAGCGGGCGGCACATCATCTACTCGCGGTGGGTGCGCTCGGACAGCCAGGAGAACTTCTTCGGCTGCTCGGACGTCACCTTCGACGGCGGCAACGGCCAGGTCACCGGGGTGGGCCCCGGCGGCACCCTGCCGCCGGACCCGACCACGCCGCCGCCGGACCCGACCACTCCCCCGCCGGACCCGACCACGCCGCCGCCGCACAGCGGTGACTGCATGGCGGTCTACCGGGTGGTCAACGCCTGGCAGGGCGGCTTCCAGGGCGAGGTCATGCTGATGAACCACAGCAGCTCGACCTGGTCCGGGTGGACGGCCACCTGGACCTGGCCCTCGGGGCAGTCGATCAGTCAGGTGTGGAACGCGACCCAGACGACGTCCGGCGCGGCGGTGACGGCGAGCAACGTCTCCTGGAACGGCACGGTCGCCCCGGAGGGGACGACCACGTTCGGCTTCCTGGCGAACAGCACCGGCACCAACACCCTGCCCACGGTGACCTGCACCGGCCGCTGACACCTCGTCCACATGATCAAGAGGTTTGCGTCATCGGAAGGCCTCCGGATGACGCAAACCTCTTGATCGGCAGGATCGATGAGCGCGGGGTCAGCGGACCATGCTGCCGACCACCGGCTTGGTGAGCAGGGCGGACTGGTTGCGCTGGATGCCCGGGTCGAGGGTCTTCGTCACGAAGATCGCGTGCCAGATGCAGAAGATCAGCACGGTCCACACCTTGCGGGAGTGGTCGGCCTCCTCGTTCTTGTGCTCCTCCAGCAGGCGCAGCGCGTACGACAGGTCGAGCAGGTCGCCCGCGCCGGAGGTGGCCAGCACGTGCCGGGCCCACTCGTACATCTCGCCGCGCAGCCAGACCCGGGTGGGGGTCGGAAAGCCCAGCTTCTTGCGGTTGACGATCGCCGGGGGCACGACGCCCTGCAACGCCTGGCGCATCGCGTACTTGGTGGCGTCGGAGCGCGGCGGCAGCTTCAGGTCCACCGGGATCTTGGCCGCCACGTCGAAGACCTCGCGGTCGAGGAACGGCACCCGCACCTCGAGCGAGTGGGACATCGAGATCCGGTCGGCCTTGACCAGGATGTCGCCGCGCAGCCAGGTGTAGAGGTCGACGTACTGCATCTTGGTGACGTCGTCGAGCTCGGTGCACTCGGCGTAGATCGGGGCGGTGACGTCGGTGTAGCGCACCGAGGGGTCGTAGCGGCGCATCAGGTGCTGCTTCTCCTCCTCGGTGAACATCCGGGCGTTGCCGTAGTAGCGCTCCTCGATCGGCGTGGTGCCACGCTCCAGGAAGCTCTTGCCCTTCACGCCCTGCGGGATCGCCTTGGAGACCGCGCGCAGCCCCTTCTGCACACCGCCGGGCAGGCCGTTGACCGAGCTCAGCGACAGCGGCTCGCGGTAGATCGTGTAGCCGCCGAAGAACTCGTCCGCGCCCTCGCCGGAGAGCACGACCGTGACGTGCTCGGCCGCCTTCTTCGCGACGAAGTAGAGCGGCACCAGGGCCGGGTCGGCCACCGGGTCGTCCAGGTGCCAGACGATCTTGGGCAGCGCCTCGATCATGTCCTGCGGCCCGATCTTCGTCGGGATGGTGGTCACGTCGAGGTGACGGGCCGACTCCTGGGCGACGTCGATCTCGGAGTAGCCGGGCACGTCGTAACCGACGGTGAAGGTGAGGATGTTCGGGTTGAACTCCCGGGCCAGTGCCACCACCGCGGTGGAGTCGATGCCGCTGGAGAGGAACGAGCCCACCGGCACGTCCGAGCGCATGTGGATCCGGACGCTCTCGCGCAGCGTCTCCCGGATCTCGTGGAACAGCTTCTGCTCGTCGTCGACGGGCGCGGGCCGGAACACCGGCCGGTACCAGCGCCGCACGTCGATCCGCCCGCCGGGGGTCCAGGTCAGGTACTCGCCCGACCCGATCCGGCTGATCCCCTTGTGCAGCGTGCCGGGCTCCGGCACGTACTGCAGCGTCAGGTAGTGGCTGAGGTTGGCGGTGTCGACGCCCGCGTCGCCCTGGTAGTTGGAGTGCGCGAACGGCAGCAGCGCCTTCTTCTCCGAGGCGAGGTAGAGCCCGTCGGCGGTCTCCAGGTAGTGCAGCGGCTTGATGCCGAAGTAGTCGCGCGCGCCGAACGCCCGCCGCTCCTGCCGGTCCCAGATGACGAAGGCGAACATGCCCCGCAGCCGGGTGAGCACCTGCTCGCCCCAGTGGTGGTAGCCCGCCACGATCACCTCGCCGTCACCGGCGGTCGCGAACCGGGCGCCGAAGTCGCGCACCAGCTCGTCGCGCAGCTCGATGTAGTTGTAGATCTCGCCGTTGAAGGTCAGCAGGTAGCGACCGTCGGCGTACGGCAGCGGCTCGTGGCTGGAGGCCACATCGATGATCGCGAGACGCTTGTGCGCGAAGACGCCGTCCGCGTACCGACCGGAGGCGTCCCCGACCACCTCGACCCCTGTCTCGTCGGGGCCACGGTGGTGCAGGCACTCCAGGGCGCCGGCGATGTGGTCGCGGTGCGCGGCGGCGTCGCCGCGCGCGCTGAAGAAGGCCAGGAGTCCGCACATGGTGGTCATCTTCCCACGCGTGCCGGGCGGCGGTCGCGGCCGTCCGGCGATCCGGAGCGCTCCCCTGGCCGGCTCCACCGCCGCCGGCGGGGGGAGTACGGTCGGGGCCAGCATCGACGCGGAGGGAGCGGAGCATGGCCGAGGAGCGCACCGACGCCACGAAGGTCGACGGTACGAAGGCCGATGGCACCGAATCACACGATCCGGACTTTCCGGAGGCGTTCCTGTCGTTCATGCGGCAGGGCTGGCGGGACACCGAGCTGCCCGTGGGTCCCCGGCCGGAGGTGCCCAACTACGCCAAGCGCCGGGCGGCCCTGTCGGCGGCCTTCCCGGGCGAGACGCTGGTGATCCCCACCGGCACGGAGAAGGTACGCGCCAACGACACCGCCTACCCGTTCCGGCCGGGCAGTGACTTCGCGTACCTGACCGGCGACCACGACCCGGACAGCGTGCTGGTGCTGCGGCCGAACGGCTCCGGGCACGACGCCACGCTGTACATGCGCCCCCGCTCCTCGCGCGAGACCGACGAGTTCTTCCGCAGCCGGCACGGCGAGCTGTGGGTGGGCCGGCGGCACACGCTGGGCGAGAAGTCCGCCGAGCTGGGCCTGCCGACGGCGGACCTCACCGAGCTGGACGCGGCGCTGGCCGACCTGGCGCCGGGGCGCACCCGGGTGCTGCGGGGCTTCGACGCGGGCGTCGACGCGGCGGTACGCCCGTACGACGGCCCCCGCGTGGAGGGTCAGCCGCCCCGCGACCGTGAGCTGGCCGCCGCGATCTCGGAGTTGAAGCTGGTCAAGGACGAGTGGGAGATCGCTCAGCTCCAGGACGCCATCGACGCCACGGTCCGCGGCTTCGAGGACGTGGCCCGGGTGCTCCCCGCCGACCGGGGGATCTCCGAGCGGCTGCTGGAGGGTGTCTTCGGGCTGCGCGCCCGGCACGACGGCAACGACGTCGGCTACGGCTCGATCGTCGGCGCCGGCGAGCACGCCACGATCCTGCACTGGGTGCACAACCACGGCACCACCCGCCCGGGTCAGCTGCTGCTCATGGACATGGGTGTCGAGAACCGACACCTCTACACCGCGGACGTCACCCGGGTGGTGCCGGTCAACGGCCGGTTCAGCCCGCTTCAGCGGCAGGTGTACGACATCGTGTACGCCTCGCAGCAGGCCGGCATCGACGTGATCAAGCCCGGGGTGAAGTTCCGCGACGTCCACCTGACCTGCATGCGGGTGCTCGCCGAGGGGCTGGCCGACCTCGGCCTGCTGCCGGTGAGCGTGGACGAGGCGATGGACGAGAAGTCGACGGTCTACCGCCGGTGGACGCTGCACGGCTTCGGGCACATGCTCGGCATCGACGTCCACGACTGCTCGAACGCGCGCAAGGAGAAGTACCGCGACGGCACGCTGGGCGAGGGCTACGTGCTCACCGTCGAGCCGGGGCTCTACTTCCAGCCGGAGGACGAGCTGGTGCCCGAGGAGCTGCGCGGCATCGGCGTCCGGATCGAGGACGACGTGCTGGTCACCGCGACCGGCGCGGTGAACCTCTCGGCCGGGCTGCCACGCGCGGCCGACGAGGTGGAGACCTGGCTGGCCGCACAGCGTGAGGCGGGCCCGCGCCTGCCCGGCTGATCCGCCCGCCCCGCCTTTCCCGGCGGGCCGGAACCGTACGGACCCGACAGGGCCCTCTCCGCATTGCCGGAGAGGGCCCTGTCCCGTCTCCGCGCCCGGCCGAGGCTCCCGTTCGTCCCCGTCGGGTGCGTGTTTACGCAGGTCAGACACTTCCTGCCCGGCACACCCGGCTACTCGCGTTCCGCCCGATCTGAGAGTAATGCGGGCTTTTTTCGGATACATCCTTGTCGCGAGGATCCTTCTCATACGGTGGGCATCAGAGGCTGCAACCGTTTTGTAGCTGATCGCGCCGCCTTCGGTGGGTGCGAACCGTCTGGTAGCAGGAAAGGGCGGAAGGCTCTGATGTCCAATGACGTAACGAATCCCGACGGCGGAGCCATGGCGGCCCCGCCGAGATCCGGGCGGCGGAAACTCTGGGTGGCCGCCGGCGTGGCCGGGCTGACCGGCGTGGTCGGCCTGGCGGCGCTCGGTGGGCTCGCCGCCCGCAACGACGGGTCCGGCAGCCCGGACCGGCTCTCCGATGCCCAGTCCTCCACGCAGAAGCAGAACGTCAGCGACGCCGGCAAGGCGGACGAGGGCGGCGACGAGGGCAAGGGCGAGGAGGACCGGGGCGGCGAGTGGGGCGGCCAGGACGACCGCGGCAAGGGCAAGGACCGGGAGCACAAGGACCGGACCAAGAAGGTGCCCTGCGAGACCGACAAGCTGATCCAGGCCATCGTCTTCGCCAACGAGAACCACGGCGCGACGCTCGACCTGGCCAAGAACTGCACCTACAAGCTCACCCGGACCGACGAGTACGGCAACGGTCTGCCGGTGATCACCCAGGAGGTCGTCCTCAAGGGTGACCACACCGAGATCGTCCGGGACGCGACGGCTCAGTACTTCCGCATCCTCAACGTCGGCCCCGGTGGACACCTCGTCCTCAAGGGCCTGACGGTCAAGGGCGGCCAGACCCTCAACCGGGCTCCCGCGCAACCGCCGGCCGAGGTCTGGTCGCGCTACTCGAACTCCGGCCAGCTGACCGCGACGGCGAAGGCCGGCAACGTCGCCACGCTGGAGGCCGACACGGTCAAGGCCAGGGGGGCCGCGAAGCCGACCGCCGCCGCGGCGCCGGCTGCGGCGCCCGCGACCGGGGCGGCGGCCACGGACGCGAATCCGTTGGTGGAGTACCCGGAGTTCAACGACGGCGCGGGTGTCCTCGTCCAGCCGGGCGGCCGGGCCGACATCGAGCACAGCGAGATCGTTCGCAACCAGTCCGGCGGCAAGGGCGGCGGGCTGGCCAACTTCGGCCACACCCGACTGAGCAAGACCACCGTGGCCGACAACACCGCCTTCCTCTACGGCGGCGGGATCTTCAACGCCGGCGTGCTCCAGGTGGACGAGTCCAAGATCAAGGACAACCAGGCCGGGATCGGCGGTGGCGGCGTCGCCAACGGGGCGGCGGGTCTCCTCTCCGACGAGGTCGACGGCGGCGCGTTCTGGCTCTACAAGAGCGAGGTCGTCGGTAACAAGACCATCGGCTTCGGCGGCGGCATCCTGGACGTCGAGGGCGACACCGCCCTGGAGTACTCGAAGGTCACCGACAACACGGCGGTGGTCGCCGGTGGCGGCGTCGCGGCCGCCGACAGCCAACTCACGCTCAAGCACTCGGTCGTCGCCAAGAACAGCACGGTCGGCGTCGGTGGCGGTCTCGCGGTGGCCTTCGACAGCGCCGCGACCATCGAGGACAGCGCCATCAAGGACAACGTCGCCGGGTTCTTCGGGGCCGGGCTGTTCGTCGAGGACAGCACCGTCACGCTGCGCAACAGCGAGGTGGTCGGCAACCGGGCCGTCGGGCCGCTGGGCATCGGCGGCGGCATCTTCACCATCTTCGACGCCCGGGTCATCCTGAGCAAGACGAAGGTGGCGGGCAACTTCGCCACCCTGCCGCCGGGCGGAATCTTCAACTCGCCCAGCAGCGAGACGGAGCTGGACGACAAGTCCGCCGTCACCGGCAACCGCCCGACCAACTGTTTCAACGTTCCGCGCTGCTTCGCCTGAACCGGCTGGTGGCTGATCCACATAACGGGAGGCCCCTCCGCGCCGCTTCACCGGCGCGGAGGGGCGCTCCCCGTTTGTGGCGTCCATGCCCGCCCGGACTCCGCAGGGGCGTCCATGCCCGCCCGGACTCCGCAGGGCGTCCTCGTCTGGTCAGGCCCCTCACGGTCGCACCGTGCCCGCTAGGCCCGGACGTGAACCTAATGCGGGGTTCTTTCGGATATGACCACGAGACGAAGAACATTCTCATAAGTTGGGTTTCGGGAGCTACAACCGATTTGTAGCAGGGGACGCCGCCTGAGGTGGGGCGACCCTGTCTGGTACGAGGAGAGGGCAGAGAGCTCCGATGTCCAACTACCTAACCAACAACGAAGCCGCGGAGCCGGCCGGCGGGGCGAAGACCCGCCGCAGGCGCTGGCTCGTCAGCGGTGTTGCCGGGCTCACCGGCGTGGTCAGTCTCGCCGCCGTCGGTGTCGCCACCGGTGCCGGCGCGGCTGGCGCGGACGGCCTGCGTTGGGCGACCGCCCAGGTCAGCCGGGACGGCGACCAGGGTGGCGAGGGACGCGACCGGCACGGCAAGGACGACTACGACAAGGACAAGGACAAGGACCGCAAGCACGACGAGCGCGGGAAGGAGGTGCCCTGCGACTCGGACAAGCTGATCCAGGCGATCGTCTTCGCCAACGAGAACCACGGCGGAACGCTCGAGCTCGCGAAGAACTGCACCTACAACCTGACCCGCACCGACGAGTACGGCAACGGCCTGCCGACGATCACGGAGAACGTCACCCTCAAGGGTCACGACACCAAGATCGTCCGGGACGCCACCGCCCAGTACTTCCGGATCCTCAACGTCGGTCCCGGCGGGCACCTGACGCTCAAGGACCTGACCATCAAGGGCGGCCAGACCCTCAACCGGCTCATGGCACCGGAGCCGGCGGCGGTCTGGTCGGCGTACTCCGCCTCCGGCGAGGCCACCGCGGCGGCGACCAAGGCCGGCAAGCCGGTGGAGGTCGCGCAGCGGACCGCCCTGAAGGCCGTGCCGAAGGCCACGCCGAAGGCGGGCGAGGACGGCGTCTCCACGCTGGTGGAGTACCCGGGCTTCAACGACGGCGCGGGCATCCTGGTGCAGCCGGGCGGCACCGCCGACATCGAGAAGACCGAGATCGTGCAGAACCAGTCCGGCGGCAACGGCGGCGGCCTGGCCAACTTCGGCACCACCCGGATCAGCAAGAGCACGGTGGCCGACAACACCGCCTTCTTCTTCGGCGGCGGCATCTTCAACGCCGGTGTGCTCAAGGTGTACGAGGCCAAGGTCAAGGACAACCAGGCGGGCATCGGCGGCGCCGGTATCTCCAACGGCGCGGCGCGGATCTTCACCGACGACGTCGACGGCGGCACGGTCTGGGTCGAGAAGACCGAGATCACCGGCAACGAGACGATCGGCTTCGGCGGCGGCATCCTCGACATCGAGGGCAACACCACCGTGAAGCACTCCACGATCAGCCGCAACACCGCCCTGGTCGCCGGCGGCGGTCTCGCCGTGGCCGACAGCTCGCTGAGCCTCACCGGGGTCAAGGTCGAGGCCAACAGCACCATCGGTGTCGGTGGCGGCCTGGCGGTGGCGTTCGGCAGCAACGCCACGATCGAGGAGACCAGCATCAAGGACAACGTCGCCGCCTTCTTCGGCGCCGGCCTGTTCAACGAGCGCAGCATCACGGTCCTGCGCAAGAGCGAGGTCGTCGGCAACCGGGCGGTCGGTCCGCTGGGCGTCGCCGGGGGCATCTTCAACTTCTTCGGCCAGGTCAACCTGGACAAGACGAAGGTCGCCCACAACTTCGCGACGCGGCCGCCGGGTGGCATCTTCACCTTCACCTCGGGCGTGATCATCGACGACAAGTCGGCGGTCACCGCCAACCGGCCGACCAACTGCCTCGGCAGCCCGGCCACGCCGCCCAACTGCTTCGGCTGACCGCCCTCGGGCAACGTACGGCCGCCACCGCGGCACGACGGGTCGAGACAGGGACCGGCCCCCTCCCGCACCAGCGGGAGGGGGCCGGTCCGCGTCCGGGTGTCAGCGCTGCTGCACGAACACCGCCACACTGCGCGCCGGCACGGTGAACGTGCCGGTCGACGACTCGAACGACGCGCTCCGCAGCACCGGATCGGCCGACGTCCGCAGCACCGGGTGCAGCGAGACGTCCGCGCCGCGCAGCCCGGGCAGCCGCTGCGTCGCCGCCCGCGGGGTGCCGTTGAAGACGACCGTCACGGACGCCCAACGCCGGTCCAGGCCCCGACCGTCGAGCGTCATGGTGAGCACCCCGGGGGTCTCCGCCGTGCCGGACAGCGGGAACGCGACCCGGCGCTGCACCTCGTCCGCGCTCGTCAGCCCGAAGACCGGCGAGGACGCGCGGACCCGCAGCAGCTCCGCGTACCGGGCGTCGGTGGTGTCGATCGCCGCGCAGCCCGGCACCAGCGCCGGGTCGGCGAGCAGCGGTCGAGCGTACGACCACTTGTCCTCGTTGTCGGCCGCGGGCGGCAGCCCCGCTCCGAAGCCGTTGCCCTGGGCGCAGTCCCAGCGGATCTGGTTGAACCAGTCCCCCGAGTTGTACGAGTTACGGTCCAACGACTTCGAGCGCAGCCGCTCGCTGCCGGCGGTCACGAACCCGGTGCCCTGGCCCAGCACGGTGGTGCTCAACGCCAGCACCTGCATCCGCGACCGGTCCGCCGCGGAGGTGCCCTGCGGCAGCTTGTACGCCAGCGCGTCGTACAGGATCTCGTTGTCGTGCGCGTCGACGTAGGTGACCGCCTCGCCCGGCGCCGCCGTGTAGCCGGCCGGCGAACCGTTGTAGTCGACCTGTGCCCCGGTGACCTGCTCGCCCGCCGAGTTGGTGAACCGGTAGCCCCGCAGGTTGCCGGTCAACCCGACCTTGATCAGGTCGTGCTGGTGCAGCAAGCGGGCCCGCTGCTCGGCGGCGCTGCCGTTGACCGGGTCACCGTTCGGGTCGGTGAACAGCCCCGACGCGAAGCCCTGGGCGCGGGGGTTGGCGTCGAAGGGGCCTCCGCCGCGTACCGCGTCGCGGAGCCGGTCGTTGAAGGTGCCGACGCCGGTGCCGGCCATGTTGGCCTGGGTGGCCTGGACGAACCGGGCGCCGTCGGCGACCTCGCCGAAGTTCCAGCCCTCGCCGTAGAGCAGGATCGACCGGCCGTCCACGCCGTCCCGCGCGAGGGTCAGCCGGTCGAGGGCCTCGCGCACCGCGAGGATGTTGGCCTTCGGGTGGTGGCCCATCAGGTCGAACCGGAAGCCGTCGACCTTGTACGCCTTCGCCCAGGTGACCAGCGAGTCCACCACGAGCTTGTCCATCATGGCGTGCTCCGGGGCGGTGTTCGCACAGCAGGTGGAGTTCGCCACCGACCCGTCGTCCAGCAGCCGGTGGTAGTAGCCGGGCACGATCTGGTCGAGCACCGACTTCGGGTCGGTTCCGGCCGCCGACGTGTGGTTGTAGACGACGTCCAGGACCACCCGCAGGCCGGCGCCGTTGATCCCGGCGACCATCCGCCGGAACTCGGTGGTCCGCGCCGCGCCGGCCGGGTCGACGGCGTAGCCGCCCTCCGGCACGGTGTAGTGCAGCGGGTCGTACCCCCAGTTGTAGCCGTCGGTCTCGGCGACCGCCGCCACGCACCGCTGCTGCTCGGGCGAGTCCGGCGGCAGCGCGGCGAGGTCACAGGCGGGCTGCGCCTGGTCGGCCCGGCGCTCCGGGATGGTGGCGAAGTCGAACGCGGGCAGCAGGTGCAGGTGGGTCACGCCCGCCGTGGCGAGCGCCGTGAGGTGCTTCATCCCCGTCGTGGACGGGTCGGTGAAGGCGAGGTACGTGCCCCGGCGCTGCACCGGCACCGAGGCGTCGGCGATCGAGAAGTCGCGGACCGACAGCTCGGAGATCTGCGCCCGGCTCGACGGCACGGCCGCCGGCTTGCGCAGCGCGGACCACCCCGCCGGGGCGAGCGACGGATCGCCGAGGTCGACGAGCTGGCTATGGGTGGAGTCGGGGGCGAGCGCGACCGAGTAGGGATCGGTCACCGCGGCGGTGACGACCCGCTGGGCCGCCGGCTGCCAGGCCCGCACCCGGTAGCGGTAGTAGCGGCCGGTCCAGTCCCGGTCGCCCCGCACCGACCAGACCCCGGTGCGGTCGTCGCGGCGCATCGCGACCGTGCGGGGCGCGGCCGTGGGTGAGTCGAAGAGCTCCAACGCCACGTCCCGGGCGGTGGGCGCCCAGACCGACAGGGTGGGCACCCGTCCGGCGAACGTCGGCCCGAGACGCGCGTCCACGGCGCGGGCGTAGACGTCGTCGAGCACCCCGGGGATCTGCACGCCGGTGGCGGCGAGCAGCCGCCCCTGCGCGTCCCGCTCGGTCACCAGCAGCTGCCCCCGCAGCGCGTCCGGCACCCGGGCCAGGTCGGCCCGGTCCAGCGCGAAGGCGCCGTGGGCCCACAGGTGCGGGAACCGCGCCCGCTGGGCCTCCGTCAGTCCGTTAGGCAGCGCGGTGAGCGGCAGCGTGGCGTACGTCCCGGACAGCTCGCCGTCGACCACGCTCACCCCGCCGGTCGGGGCGGTGACCAGGGCGTACCGGCGGCCGTCGGTGGGCCCGGCGGACCAGGCGACGGTGGACCGGTCGATCCAGTGCGCCTTCTGCTTGGTGATGTCCAGGTCGGCGGAGACGCCGCTGGTCGTCGACGGCACCAGGTACCCCGGGGTCGCGGCGAGCAGCCAGACCTCCCGTCCGGCGCTGGCGAAGTCGAGCCGCTGGTCCTGCGGCAGGTCCTTCTCGTCACCGCGGTGCACGATGTAGTTCAGCCCGGTGGCGCCGGCGGCCAACGGCACCCGGAAGACCGCGCCGAAGGCGTCGACGCTGGTCGGCTCCATCGGGTCGGACCACTCGGTCGGGTTGGCGGCGCCGTCCCAGAGGTGCAGGCCCCAGCCGTCGTAGGTGCCGTCGGCACGCCGGTAGTGGATGACGGCCGTGCCCTCCTCGACCGGTGGGTCGGGCTCGCCGGTGGCGGCCTGCCGGGTCGGGTAAATCGTCGGGTCGCCCTGCTTGAGCCAGACCTCACCGGTCCGCGTCACGTCGATGCTCCGGTCCTGGGCGACGTCCTTGTCGCCGTCGGCGTCGATGACGAGGAAGCCCACCGACGTCGCGCCCGGCTTGAGCTTCACCCAGGCGAACCGGCCGTAGGAGTCCTCCCCCGCGAACGGCTGGCCCTGCGGCCACTGCGTGACGTACGCGGGGTCGATGTCGCCCCAGGCGTAGAGACGCCAGTCGTCGTACCCGCCGGCCGGCCGCTGGTAGTGCACGACCGCCCAGTCCCGGGAGCCGCCGAGCGCGGGGGTGCCCACGGTGGCCGTGGAGCGGGCGGTGGCCGTCCGGCCGCGCCCGTCGCGGGCCACCGCCTTGTACTCGATCCGGGTGCCGCCGGCCAGGCCCGTCAGGTCGTGGTGCACCGTGTACGGGGCGTGGTGCGCGCTGCCCAGGAGCGTCCACGGGCCGCCGGCGACTCGGGCGGCGACCGTGACGGTGGCCAGCGGGTCGCCGCTGACCTGGGCGGTGACCGCGGCGCGGGTGGCGACCGGGGTGTCCGGCGCCGGCTCGGTGATGGTGATCGTGGGCGCGCCGGTGGGCTGGGGGATCGGCCGCCCGGCACGGTGCACCACCGCGGACAGCGGCGGCACGGTCAGGGTCAGCGTGCCGTCGGCGCCCGCGGTGGTGCTCCCGGCGGCCCCGTAGATGCCGGCGAAGGTGGTG
This sequence comes from Micromonospora sp. NPDC049366, assembly GCF_044466625.1. Classification (NCBI taxonomy): domain Bacteria; kingdom Bacillati; phylum Actinomycetota; class Actinomycetes; order Micromonosporales; family Micromonosporaceae; genus Micromonospora; species Micromonospora sp. NPDC049366. The sequence goes on along the minus strand of NZ_JBITMV010000025.1, from coordinate 26,527 downwards.
CCGGCCGACCAGGTGTCCACGGTGACAGTCTGCGGGGTGTCGGCGTTGTTCACCGCGACGACGTACTCGGTGCGCTCGGCCGGCGCGACGCGGGAGAAGGCGAAGACGCCGGGGCCGTCGGCCGCGTGGCGGGTGACCTGGACACCGTCGCGCAACGCCGGGTGGGCCCGACGCAGCGCGCCGAGTTCGGCGATGGTGCGGTAGAGCGGGTGCGTGCGGTCGTACTGGTCGACGGCGTGGGTGCGGGCGGTGCCCAGCAGGTCGTCGTCGAGGTAGTCGGGCACCGCCGAGGCGAACATGTCCTGCCGGGCGTCCTTGTCACCGCCCGGGCCGGTGAAGCCCTGCTCGTCGCCGGAGTAGACGACCGGCTGGCCCCGGGTGAGGAACATCAGCTGGTGGGCGAGCTGGTCACGGCGGAGGTGGGTGGCCGGGTCGGTGCCGCCGCCGGCGATGAACGAGCCGATCCGGCCCATGTCGTGGTTGCCGAGGAAGGTGGTGAGCCGGTTGGCGTCGGTGTCCCGGGCGGCGTACAGGTCGTCGCGGGCGTACACGTCGGCGAGGGCCTTGGCGGAGCCGGCCCCGGCGGTGTAGCCGCGCGCCGCCTCCTGGAACGCGAAGTCGAGGGTCGCCGGCAGGCCGCCGCGCCGCACGTACGTGGAGGTCACCTCGGGGTCGGCGCTGTAGACCTCGCCGAACATGAAGAAGTCCGGCTTGCCGGCGTGGTCGGCGGCCCGCTCGATGCCCTGGCTGAACTGCGGCCAGAAGTCGAGGTTGGAGTGCTTGACGGTGTCCAGGCGGAACCCGTCCACCCCGGTGCCGGTCACCCAGTCCGCGTAGATCTTCGTCATGCCGCGCACCACCTCCGGACGCTCGGTCCACAGGTCGTCGAGGCCGAAGAAGTCGCCGTACTCGCTGTTCTCGCCCGCGAAGGTCGAGTCACCGCGGTTGTGGTACATGGTGGGGTCGTTCAGCCAGGCGGGGACCTTGACCGTCGCGTCCGCCGGCGTCTCGAACGTCGGCGTGTACGGGAAGGACGTCTTGTCCACCGAGGGGAACGCCCGGGTGCCATCGGCGTAGTTGCGGTCCTCGAACGGCCGTCCCTGCGCGTCCCGGTACGGCGAGGTCGCCTTGTCCACGTACGAGTTGCGTCCCTGCTCGTACGTGATGACGTCGGCGGTGTGGTTGACGATGATGTCGAGGTAGACCTTGATGCCGCGCTGGTGGGCGAGCCGGACCAGCTTCTTCAGGTCCTCGTTGCTGCCGAAGTGCGGGTCGACCTGCGTGAAGTCGGTGATCCAGTAGCCGTGGTAGCCGGCCGAGACGTCGTCGCCTCGGCCCTGCACCGGACGGTTCTTGAACACCGGCGCCAGCCAGAGGGCGGTGGTGCCCAGCCCCTGGACGTAGTCGAGCCGGTCCATCAGGCCCTTGAGGTCGCCACCGTGGTAGAAGCCCTTGTCGGTCGGGTCGAGCCCGGTGCGCAGCCGGTCGCCGCTGAGCCCACCGCGGTCGTTGCGCCGGTCACCGTTGGCGAACCGGTCCGGCAGGACGAAGTAGAACTGCTCCGCCTTGGCGGCGTCCCGGCCTGCGGCCAGCAGCTTCTCGGCGGACGGCTCGGTGCGCCACTGGGCGGCGCCGGCGGCGGTCACGGAGGCGGTGGTCGTGTCGCCGGTGTCCGAGGAGAGCTGCCGGACGGCGACGGGAGTGCCGACGAGGGTGAGGGTGAGCAGGCTGGCGAGGGCGAGCAGGGCCTTGCGCGGCATCGGCGGGGGTTTCATCGACGGCCTTCCTCTGGTCGCTGATTGGCCCGCACGCTAGCCGTTGCCGAAAGGTTCTGCAATACCTTGCAAACATCGCTGTAACACGACAGTCTCCTTGCGGAAGGATGGTGGCCGGGGCCGCGATCCGCCACGCGGGACGCACGACGACGACGGGCCCCGCCGATGGCGGGGCCCGTCCGATGAGGCGGGTTCAGAGACCGCCGCAGCCGGTGCCGTTGACGACGCACCGGTTCGGGGTGGTGCTGCTGCCGTCCACGTGGAACTGCAGACGCGCCGACGCGCCCGGAGCGAGGTCGACCCCGCCGCGGTACGTGTAAACCCCGTCGTCGCCGCGGCGCAGCGTCCCCTGGCCCGTGTTCAACACCCAGGCGGTGACGATCCGCTTGCCGGAGAAGTCCAGCTCCACCGTCCAGGGTTGACGGCTCCCCGATACGTTGCTGATTCTCACCTCGCCGATGAAGCCGCCGGAGAACCGCTGCTCCACGTCGTACTGCCCGGTCACCGTGGGCGGCGCCGCCGGCGCGGTGGACGCCCGCAACGTCACCGTGGGCACCGCCGACCGGGTCGGCGACGTCGTGGGGACCGGGCCGCCGGCGGACGGTCCGGCCGACGACGGCGACGGCCGGGCCGAGGCGGTCGACGACGATCGCGACGGCGCGACCGGGGTCGCACCGCTCGCGCTGGCGTCGGGCTCGGCGGTGTCCGACGGCGGGACCAGCGGCAGCGCCACGTGCGGGCCCGGCGACACCTCCACGGTCGGGCCACGGCCGCGGTACGTGCCGAGGGCCACCACCATCAGCACGAGCATCACGACCACCCCAGCGAACACCACGATCCAGGGCGAGGACGCGATGGCCCGGCCCTCCGACGATCGCGGCGTACTACCGGTCCCCGACATCTTCCTCCCCCTCGCGCGGCGCCCGGTGAGCGTAGCGGTTCAGGCGAGGACGCACTCGTCGCCGTTGACCACGCAGCCGGTGCGCACGTCGGCCCCCGCTCGGAGGTTCAGGTGAAGGCCCAGTTCCACGGACGCGCCGGCGCCGAGCGGCTGCCTGCCGCTCAACAGGTACCGGCCGTCACCCTGGCTGGTCAGTGAGACACCGCCGCCGCTGACCACGCGCACACCCCGCACCGCGGCCCCGAAATCGAGGCGCACCGTCCACTCCTCGGCGCGGGCGGTGTCGTTGGTCACCAGAAGCTCCGCCTCGACGCTGTCGCGGTCGGCGTCACGGACCCGGTAGGTCGCCACCACCGCGCCGCCGTCGGCGAGCGGCTGCTCCGCCGCGAGCGACGCGGCAGGCGTACGGGACGGCGCGCGGGAGGCCGGCGCGGAGCGCGTCGCTGACCGGGACGGCCGGGACTGCGCCGTCTGCCGGCCCGACGGGAGAGGCGATCCGCTGGCGGAGGCGGTCACCGTCGGCGGCGTGATCGGCAGGGCGAGTGGCGGCAGGTCGGCGCCGGAGGGCTCCGGCTCACGCCCCCGGAAGGACAGCGACGCGACGAGCACGATCGTCACCAGGGTCACGACGACGAGCACCACGATGATCCACGGCACCGAGGCCACCACCTTGGGCGCGGTCCCCGGTTCCCGTGGTCCGGCAGGCCGCACGGGCATGCGTCCCCTCTCCTCCGAGCCGACCCGCAGCGTAGTCAGCGGTGGCGACCACGCGGAACGTCGACGACCGGGATCGGGCCGACCGGCCCAGGCATGTCGGAAAACGGGTGGCCAGGCGGCACGGCCGGTCAGCCGGTGCGGACGACGGTGCAGATCGCCGGACCGGTCGGGGTGCTGCGCAGCAGGTAGCGGTAACGCTCCCCGGGCACCCGCTGACCGCGGGAGTCGAGGAACTCCCACTCCACCGCGACCATGGTGAGCAGCGCGGAGACCGGCTGCACGTCCTCGATGAGGGCGTGCGCGGCGACCAGCTCACGCTCCTGGTAGTCCGGCGCCGCGCCGACGAACGACAGCGCCACCGCCGTCAGCGAGGTGAACGAGAAGCTGTACGCGTCGGCCACCACCAGCCCCGGCAGGGCGTAGCACCCCGCGACGGCCGGCAGGTCGGCACCGGTCAACGCGGCGCCGTACCGGTCGAAGAAGTCGGTCAGCGTGCCCAGGTCGGCGGAGGCTCTCACGGCGGAAGTCTTTGCCGGTCAGCGGCCCGACCAAACCTCAACGCGCCGGAACGCGCACCTCGATCTCGCTGCCGAGCCGCGCACCGGCCGCCAGACCGAGGTCATCGCCGCTCCAGAACCGGCCCGGGTCGTACCAGTTCGGACGCCGGCCCGTGGGCAGCAGGCCCATCGCCTCGTAGGTCACCGCCACCACCTCGGCGCAGTAGGCCGTCTCCAGGGCCCGGTCCGAACCACCCGCCGACGCCCGGGGCGCGGGACGGGCCTCGGGGCCGAGCGTGAGGCGGGGCAGCCGGGGCGGCTTCGGCGCCCGCCCGCGCAGCCACCGCCACGCGAGTTGGGCGGTGGACGGGAACGGCGTGCCGTCCAGCCGGGCGATCGCCCGCAGCACCGCCTTCTCCATCTCCGCGTCGGCCGGCGGGTCGAGCTGCCGCAGCCACGCCCGCTGCCCGTAGCGGTTGGCCCAGACGCAGACCGCGTCCCGCAGGTCGTGCAGCTGCACTCCCCGCTGGTGGGTGCCGGACCACAGGTCGGGCAGGGACCGGCCCAGCTCGGCGTGCCACATCAGCGGTGGCATGTCGTCGAGCACCACCGCCATGCCGACGTGATTGACCGGGCTGTTCGTGGTGAACTGGATCGCCCGGTCCGGCACGCTGCGACCGCGGAACACCCACACGTCGCCGGTACGGGTCAGCTCCACCGCCTCGTCCAGGCTGATGCTCATAGGCGTCCACACTAGGCGGATCGGTCCCCCGATGGGCAACTCCGACGCCAGTGATCGACACCGATTCCGTCGCCACCCTCCCGACCGACGACACGCTCGCCGGCCGGGTGCTGGTGTGCCAGGCGAGGGAGCCACGCCGGCTGCTGCCCGCCGACGGGTGGTCCGACCACGTCGACCGGCTCGTGTCCGGCACCGGTGTCGTCCAGCGGGTGTCGCGCCCCGGCTGACGGAGGTCCGCGGTCTACCCTGAGCCGATGCGGCGACCGATGCGGTGGTGGAAGGTGCTCGGGCTGGCCGGCCTCGCCGGCGTGGCGGCGACCGGAGTGGTGATCGCACGAGCCGAGCGGCGGCGACGCGCGTACAGCCCGGAGGAGATCCGGGAACGGCTGCGCGCCCGACACGCGGAGGCCACGGCGAGCGCCGACGACGCCTGACCCGCGCCCAGCGTCAGCCGCGCTCCTGGTAGTTGCGATCCCACAGGCCGCCCACCAGCGGTGTGTCCAGGCGGACCGATCCGACGACGTTGTCGGCGAAGTCGTTGTCCACGATCCGGCAGTCCACACAGCTGCCCTGCGAGGTGATCCAGAGTCCGTACGTCTGGGTCTGGTCGTCGTGGTGGTCCCAGATCCGATTGCCGCGCACCGTCGACGCGTCGAACGCCGCGTTGATCGTGATGCCGGCACGGATCTGCGGCGGCTCCGGCAACTCGTAGGGGGTGCCGGGCGCCGGGGTGTCCTCGTTCCACGCGACACGCTCATCCGGCCGCACCGCCGCGAGGTCCAGCTCGGTGTCGGAGTTGCCGGCGACCACCGCCGTCCGGGACCCCACCCGCAGCACCTTGCCCCGGTGGCCGTCGACGGGCCAGCTCGCCGTCCGGTCACTCATCGACCGGAGGCCGTACCGCACGGATTCGCCCCCGCCGGACGTGGCCGGCGCGCAGCGGCGCCCGTTGTTGCGGATGCGGTTGTTCACCACGGTCGCGTCCGACACGGGCCGGTCGATCCGGATCCCGTCGAGGCCGTTGTCCCAGAACTCGTTGCTGTCGATGACCATGTCCGACGCGACACCCTCGTACCCGTTGCCGAGGTCGTGCTGGTGGTAGCCGAACCCGCCGTTGCCGCTGATCCGGTTGCCTCGGATGATGTACGGCCCCGGGGTGTTGCCCACGCTGATCCCGTCGCCGACGTTGCGGTCGATGACGCAGTCGGTCAGTAGGCCGCCCCGGCCGGCGATGCCCGCGGTGCCGTTCGCGGAGACGTCGAACCCGGCCTCCAGGTTGCCGGTGAGCGTGCAGGCCGACACGATCAGCCCGTCGGCACCCCAGTCGGAGATGCCGAAGCGGTTGGCCTGGCTGTGACAGCCGACGATGCGGTAGCCCCGGGGCTGCGCCCAGTAGTCCTTCTGAAGCTCCAGGAAGATCCCGTTGGTGCCGTTCGCGATGGTGGTGCAGTTGGCGATGGTGAGCCGCTCCACGTCTCCCCAGCCGCCGATGCCGACGCCGATGCCGGCACCACCGATCTGCCGGCCGTTGTCCAGCCGGCCGCAGCCGACGACCACACACCCGTCGATGAGGCTGTCCTGGAGGAAGTCACAGCCCAGCCCGGTCGCCCCCGTGTGGTGGATGTAGAGGTTGCGGAAGACACCACGGACGACGTACTGCAGGCCCAACCCCTTGGCGAGGTAGCTGTACTCGGCCATCGCCACGCCCGACCCGTCGATCTCGAAGTCGGCGAACATGCAGTCGGCGATGTGCCGGTCCCGGTCCGCGCCGTGCTGCACCGTCGTCCAGTACGCCAACGGCGTGGGGTCCGCCCGGTTGCCCTCGTTGCTGAGCAGGAACCGGGTGGCCCGGGGACCCGCTCCGACCAGCGACACCCCGCTGCGCCAGACCGTGCCCGCGTCGCGGATCGAGTAGAGCCCCGGCGGGCAGTAGATGACCCGCGCCCGGCCGTCGATCGCGTACCCGTCACCGAGCCGGTCCACCAGCGCGGAGAGCGCCGGCTGGTCGTTGGTCACCCCGTCGCCCTGCAACCCGAACTCCCGCGCGTCACAGTAGAGCGGCGCGCCGGCGACCGGGGTGGGCCGCTGCGCCACGCTCGGCAGGCCGTGCTGCGACACAGGGCGACTCCTCTCGGGTCCGTTGGCCGGCGGCGTCGGAAGCAAGCGTCGCCTCCGATCGTCACGCTTCCCAGCCGCCCGGCGCATTCCCGCAAGCCGTGCCGAAAAACGCCAGGCACCCGGCGATCATGCAGTTGTGGTGCCCAGAACGGGCGCATTCGCGCCTTTCGCGAGGCACCACAACTGCATGATCAACGCGGTCACCAGCCGGAGCGGTCGTCCGGCCGGACGGGCCGGTAGATCTTGGTGAGTTGTGGCCCCCTATGGGGGCACTAATCGTCCAAGATCCGCAAGCGCCCTCCGCGTCGACCGTTCCGCGCGTGCCTCGTGTCCGGTTTGGGTGGGTGGGGTGTCCGGGTTTGGGGGTTCGGGTCCCGTGGGCGGGGCCACCCTTGAGGCGGAATCGTCGACCGGCCCGGGTCGTTGAACATGGCACGCCCGCGCGGCCCCGAGCCCCCGGCCCCGCCGGACCACCGGCCGACCGGACCCCCGTCCAGGCCACCGGCCCGGATCCGGGAAGGACCAGCCCGCCCCGGTCGTTGCACACTCCCGACGCCGCCAGCCCCACAAGCGCGGCCGTCACCGACCCGGTTCCCGGGAATCACCCGCCCAGCCCGGTCGTTGCACACCCCCCGGAGCCACCAGGCAGGCCACACCGCCGCCGGACTCCACCCCCAACCTTCCGGCACCCGCCCCCCTGCGGGCCGCCGCGCACCCCCGAACAGAGAGGCACACACATCATGCGTACCGATCTGATCCGCAAGACCGTCCTCACCGCAGCCGGAATCGCCGCCGCCGGCGGCGGCATCGCCGGCCCCGCCATCGCCGCCCACGCCGCCGAGGCCAAGCCCGCCAGCCAGGTCCAGGACCGCAAGAACACCGGCGGCGAGCGTGAACTCAACGTCCGCTACGAAGCCCAGCCCAACTTCTACTACTGCGGCCCCGCCGCCACCCGCAACGCCCTCTCCGTCCAGGGCAAGGACATCAACGTCGACGCCATGGCCAAGGAAATGGGCACCACCGAAGCCGGCACCAACTCCATCAACGACATCACCCCCGTCCTGAACAAGGAAACCGGCAGCAACGCCTACCACTCGGTGGAGATCTCCAACCCCAACGCCAACGACAAGCAGACCGACCAGCTGCGCCAGGACATCGTCCGCACCATCAACGACGGACGCGCCGTCGTCGCCAACATCGCCGGCACCACCACCGACACCGACGGCAACACCCACTCCTTCGAAGGCGGCCACTACATCAGCGTCATCGGCTACCGCGACGACGGACACACCGTCACCATCGCCGACAGCGCCGACCCCAACATGGCCTCCTACCGAGTCACCGTCGACCACCTCGCCGACTGGATCGCCACCCGCGGCTACTCCACCAACTGACCCGAGCAACACCGACCGACAGGGCCGGCCCCCACCACGGGGGCCGGCCCTTCGTCGTGTTCACCGGCTGCGGGCCGACACCGCCTCGCCGGGCTCCGGCTCGGGCTCGGTGTGCACCGCCCGGTGGGCCCGTCGGCGCAGCCACCAGGTGCTGCCGACGCCGGCGAGCACGGCCAGGCCCAGCCCGATCCAGGAGGCGTCCTTGAGCCAGTGCTCGGCGACCCGTCCGAGGTGGAAGAGCAGGTACGTGGTGGCGAAGGCCCAGACCAGCCCGCCGGCCGCGTTCGCGACGAGGAACCGGCGGTACGGCACGTGCAGGGCACCGGCGAGCGGTCCGGCGAGGATCCGCAGCAGGGCGATGAAGCGGCCGAAGAACACCGCCCAGACCCCGTGCCGGGCGAAGCTCAGCTCGGCCCGGGCGAGCTGAGCCGGGCCGAGGTGTTTCGGGAAGCGCCGACCCAGCCGCGCCAGCAGGGCGCGGCCACCGCGGCGCCCGATGGCGTAGCCGGCGGAGTCACCGACGATGGCGCCGAGCGCGGCGGCGCCGGCCACCCACTCCGGCTCGACCACGCCCGCCGCGGCCAGCAGCGACGCGCTGACCAGGGTGATCTCACCGGGCAGCGGAACGCCCATGCTCTCCACGCCGATCACGCCGGCGACGATCAGGTAAACGGCCAGCGGCGGCAGCGCCACGAGCCAGTGTTGTACGTCGAGCACGCGCCCTCCCCCGGTCCGGCCTCGAACCCTACCCGCGCGAGCCCGCTCCGGCGGGCCGCCGAAACGGCGGGGGAGCGCACTCCGGCGGGCAGGTCGGGACGGTACGGAAGCGCAGGTTCCCAGGCCCGCCGGGACGACGTGCGAGCGCAATCCGCCAGGCCCGCCGGGCCGGCAGAGCCCGAGCCCGCCGAGCCGGCACGGAAGCAATTCGCCGCCGGGGCCTCTTCCAGAGCCGCGCGGACCACGGCGGCAGGCTCTCGAACCCGTCGGAGGACCGTCGGGTGGCGGGGTCAGGCGCTCGGGGCGAGGAACTCCAGGCGGTTGCCGTGGGCGTCCTCGGTGTGGAACCGGCGCATGCCGGGCAGCTCGTCGTCGCCCCACGTGACGGGCGCCCCGGCGGCGGCGAGCCGGGCAGCCAGGTCGTCCAGGTCGGGGCGGAGCAGCGCGGGGTGGGCTTTGCGGGCGGGCCGGAAGTCGTCCTCGACGCCGAGGTGCAGTTCGGCCCCGTACCCGGTGAACCAGCATCCGCCGCGGGCGGCGAGGACGGGCGGCTTGGGCTTCTCGGTCATGCCGAGCAGGCCGACGTAGAAGGCCCGGGAGGCGTCCTCGGAGCCGCGCGGGCAGGCGAGTTGTACGTGGTGGATCATCGATGTGCCTCCTCGGCCCGACCATGGCACGAGGTTGCGCGAATAGCAAGACGGACGTACGGTTTTGTTGAGCCGGTACGCGGGTAAGTGTTGCCTAACCTCGGCGGCACCCGTACCGGTGCGACAGACTGCTCAGGACTACTCACGGTCGCTGGTGTGAAGGAGTACGACGTGGCGAGCCTCGACACCTTCGGTGCGAAGAGCCAGCTGCGCGTCGGAGACGCGAGCTACGAGATTTTCAAGATCGACAAGGTGGACGGCCACGACCGGCTGCCGTACAGCTTGAAGATCCTGCTGGAGAACCTGCTGCGGACCGAGGACGGCGCGAACATCACCGCCGACCACATCCGCCAGCTCGGCGCGTGGGACCCCACCGCCGACCCGAGCGTGGAGATCCAGTTCACCCCGGCGCGGGTGCTCATGCAGGACTTCACCGGCGTGCCGTGCGTGGTCGACCTGGCCACCATGCGCGAGGCCGTCCGGGACCTGGGCGGCGACGCCACCAAGGTGAACCCCCTCGCCCCCGCCGAGCTGGTCATCGACCACTCGGTGATCGCCGACCTGTTCGGCCGCGAGGACGCGTTCGCGCGCAACGTCGAGCTGGAGTACGAGCGCAACAAGGAGCGCTACCAGTTCCTGCGCTGGGGCCAGACCGCCTTCAACGAGTTCAAGGTGGTCCCGCCCGGCACCGGCATCGTGCACCAGGTCAACATCGAGTACCTGGCCCGCACGATCATGGAGCGCAACGGCCAGGCCTACCCGGACACCGTGGTCGGCACCGACTCGCACACCACGATGGTCAACGGCCTGGGCGTCCTGGGCTGGGGCGTCGGCGGCATCGAGGCCGAGGCCGCGATGCTCGGCCAGCCGGTCAGCATGCTGATCCCGCGGGTCGTCGGCTTCAAGCTCTCCGGTGAGATGCCGGCCGGCACCACCGCGACCGACCTGGTGCTCACCATCACCGAGATGCTGCGCAAGCACGGCGTGGTCGGCAAGTTCGTCGAGTTCTACGGCCCGGGCGTGAGCGCCGTGCCGCTGGCCAACCGCGCGACCATCGGCAACATGTCGCCGGAGTACGGCTCCACCGTGGCGATCTTCCCGATCGACGGCGAGACCGTCCGCTACCTGGAGCTGACCGGCCGCGACCCGCAGCAGGTGGCGCTCGTCGAGGCGTACGCCAAGGAGCAGGGCCTCTGGCACGACCCGGCCGCGGAGCCGGAGTACTCGGAGCGCCTGGAGCTGGACCTGAGCACCATCGAGCCGTCCCTGGCCGGCCCGAAGCGCCCGCAGGACCGGGTGCCGCTGGGCAGCGCCAAGACGCTGTTCCGCTCGGCGCTCAAGGACTACGTGGCCGCCGACGAGACCGGCGGCGACCCGGGTCGCAAGTCGGGCGTACCGCAGCTGGAGAAGCCGTTCGGGGTGGAGGGCCACGCCGACGAGGCCAGCGCCGAGTCCTTCCCGGCCAGCGACTCCCCCGCCAACGGCGTCAACGACCCGGCCGACGCCCCGCGTGACCTCGAGACCGCCGCGGTGGGCGCGGGCGGGCGGGCCACCAACCCGATCCGGGTCACCGGCGCCGACGGCACCGAGTTCGAGCTGGACCACGGCGCGGTGGTGATCGCCGCGATCACCTCCTGCACCAACACCTCCAACCCGCAGGTGATGATCGGCGCGGCCCTGCTGGCCCGCAACGCCGTGGAGCGCGGCCTGAACCGCAAGCCGTGGGTGAAGACCACCCTGGCCCCCGGGTCCAAGGTCGTCATGGACTACTACGAGCGCGCCGGCCTGACGCCGTACCTGGAGAAGTTGGGCTTCCACCTGGTCGGCTACGGCTGCACCACCTGCATCGGCAACTCCGGCCCGCTGCCGGAGGAGATCTCCGCCGCGGTGAACGAGGCCGACCTCTCGGTCGTCTCGGTGCTCTCCGGCAACCGCAACTTCGAGGGCCGGATCAACCCGGACGTCAAGATGAACTACCTGGCGTCCCCGCCGCTGGTGGTCGCGTACGCGCTGGCCGGCACGATGGACATCGACCTGGCCAACGAGCCGATCGGTGAGGACAGCGCCGGCGAGCCGGTCTACCTGCGCGACATCTGGCCGAGCACCGCCGAGATCCAGGACGTCATCGCCTCGGCGATCGGCGCCACCGGCTTCAGCTCCGCGTACGCCGACGTCTTCGCCGGTGACGAGCGCTGGCAGTCGCTGCCGACCCCGACCGGCGACACCTTCGCCTGGGACGGTGACTCGACGTACGTGCGCAAGCCCCCGTACTTCGAGGGCATGGAGCGTGCGCCGAAGGCCGTCACCGACATCGACGGCGCTCGCGTGCTGGCCAAGCTCGGTGACTCGGTGACCACCGACCACATCTCCCCGGCCGGCTCGATCAAGGCGGACTCGCCCGCGGGCAGGTACCTGGCCGAGCACGGTGTGGCGCGGCACGAGTTCAACTCGTACGGCTCCCGCCGCGGCAACCACGAGGTGATGATCCGGGGCACGTTCGCCAACATCCGGCTGCGCAACCAGCTGGTCCCCGGGGTGGAGGGCGGCGTCACCGTCAACCACCTGACCGGCGAGCAGACCTCGATCTACGACGCCTCGGTGGCCTACCAGGCGGCGGGCGTGCCGCTGGTGGTGCTGGCCGGCAAGGAGTACGGCTCCGGCTCGTCCCGCGACTGGGCCGCGAAGGGCACCATGCTGCTCGGCGTCAAGGCGGTCATCGCCGAGTCGTACGAGCGGATCCACCGCTCCAACCTGATCGGCATGGGTGTCCTGCCGCTCCAGTTCCCGGTCGACACGACGGCCGACTCGCTGGGGCTGACCGGCACGGAGACGTTCACCATCACCGGTGTGACCGCCCTGAACGACGGCGAGACCCCGCGCACGGTGAAGGTCACCACCGACACCGGCGTGGAGTTCGACGCGGTGGTCCGCATCGACACCCCCGGTGAGGCGGACTACTACCGGCACGGCGGCATCCTGCAGTACGTGCTGCGCCGGATGATCGCCGGCTGACGTACGACCGAGAAGGCCCCTCCCGGCGAACCGGGAGGGGCCTTCGTCGTACGTCAGGGGAACGCCGGGCCGGTGCGCCGGCCCGGCGTCCGGGTCACTCGCCTCGGCGGCGCGCGTCCCGGGTCTTCATCGCGTGCTCCATCAGGGTGATGAGCACCTCCTTGCTCGACTCCCGCTTGCGCGCGTCGCAGAGCAGCACCGGCACCCCCGGGTCGAGGTTCAGGGCCGCCTGCACCTCGTCGAGCCGGTACTGCCGGGCCCCCTCGAAGCAGTTCACCGCCACGACGAACGGCGTGCCCCGCCCCTCGAAGTAGTCGATGGAGGGGAAGCAGTCGGCCAGGCGTCGGGTGTCCGCGAGCACCACCGCGCCGATGGCGCCGAGGGCCAGCTCGTCCCAGACGAACCAGAACCGGTCCTGCCCCGGCGTACCGAAGAGGTAGAGCACGAGGTCGTCGCTGATCGTGATCCGGCCGAAGTCCATCGCGACCGTGGTGGTGGTCTTGCTCTCCACCCCGGAGAGGTCGTCGATGCCGACACCGGACTCGGTCAGCACCTCCTCCGTGCGCAACGGGCGGGTCTCGCTGACCGCGCCGACCATGGTCGTCTTGCCCACGCCGAAGCCGCCCGCGACCAGAATCTTGATCGCGGTGGGCAGTGGGGTCGCTCCCGCCGGCCGCTCAGAGTGCCCGTAGTCCATTGATAACCGCCTCGAAAACACTGTTGTCGGGAAGGCCGGCCGAGGTGCGTGGCTCGCGCACCTGGACCAGGCTGCGGGCCACCAGGTCACCCAGTAGGACCCGGATGGTGCCCACCGGCAGGTCCAGGTGGGCGGCGATCTCGGCGACGGACTGCATGCGCTGGCAGAGCCCGACGATCGCCACGTGCTCCGGCCCGAGGCCGATTTCCGCGCCCACGTCAGCGCGGGTCGCCGTGACCAGCGAGATCAGGTCGAACGTGCCGGTTACCGGACGAGCCCGGCCGCGCGTGACCGCGTACGGACGCACCACCGGCCCGGCATGGTCGTCCACCCACTGATGCTCCGCGGACTCCCCCTGCACCGTCATCGCGCCTACTTCTCGCCGGTCGACTGTTCGGCGCTCCGGGTCGGCGACGCGACGTGCTTGCCGACCCGGGTCACCAGCATCGCCATCTCGTAGGCGATCAGTCCCACGTCGGCGTCCTCACTGGCCAGGACAGCGAGACAGGCGTTGCGCCCGGCCGCTGTGACGAAGAGGAACGAGGACTGCATCTCGATGATGGTCTGCTGCACCTGACCACCACCGAACCGCTTGCCCGCCCCCCGGGCCAGGCTCTGGATCCCGGCCGCCATCGCGGCCAGGTGCTCTCCGTCGTCCCGGCTGAGCCCCTGCGAGGAGGCCATCAACAGGCCGTCCGTCGACAGCGCGACCGCATGCTCGGCCTGCTTCACCCGGCCGACCAGATCGTCCAGCAACCACGTCAGGTCGGCACTCGATGCCGTCTTCTGGGCCACTCGTCGTCCTCTTCTCCCCCGGCGGATGTCGCCGATTTCGTATGGGGCTGACCGTTCCGTCGCGGGCGGATGTCCGCACCGCCGGCACGGGTCAGGTCGCTTGCTGCTCGTCGGCCTCCGGGCCGGACCCCGGGTCCGGCTCGTCGTCGGGGCCGCCCAGCAGTCGAGCGGCCTCCGTCCGACCCCGACGGGTCCCGGTCTGGTACGAGCTCATCATCCGCCGCACCTGCTCCGGCGGCCGGACGGTGTCCTCGTCGTCGTCGGCGCTCGTGGTGGCGGGGTCGTCACGCAGTTCGGGCACGATGTTCGCCTGCCGAACCCGGACCGGCAGGCCTGAGTCGGTCTGGGACGCCTCGCTGCGGGCCGGTGCCGGGCCCCGCTCGGCCGGCGCCGCCGTCCCACCGTCCAGGGCACGGGGCAGCGTCGTCGGCAACCCGGTCGGGTACGTCGGCCCGTCCAGCGCGGCCTGCTGCTCCGGCGCGCGTCGGGCCCGGGTGGGCAGGCCCTGCAGTCCGGCGCGGGACCGGGTCGGCAGGCCGTCGCCGCCACCGGCGCCGTCGGTCTGCACGACCGGCGACTCCGGTCCGCGCCCGGCCGGCGACTGCGCCCCCCGCACGGTGGGCGCCTCGGCCAGGGCCACCGGGGCGGGAAGCGCCGGCGGTTCGACGGACGGGACGTTCGCGGCCGGCACGGCCGGGACGGCGCTCGCCGGGGCGGCCGGAGTCGCCTTGGCGGGCGTGCCCGCGGGCAGACCGCCGGACGCCTCGGGGTCGTCGCCGGAGTCGGCGACCAGCTCGATCGGGACCAGCACGACGGCGGTGGTGCCGCCGTACGCGGACTCCTTCAGCTGCACCTTGACGCCGTGGCGTTCGGTCAGCCGGCTCACCACGTAGAGACCCAGCCGGGACGCGTTGGCGAGGTTCAGCTCGGACTGGTCGATGATCCGCTCGTTGGCGGCGGCCAGGTCCTCGGGGGTCATGCCGAGACCCCGGTCCTCGATCTCGATCGCGAAGCCGTTGGCCACCATCTGACCCCGCACCTCGACCGTGGTGTTCGGCGGGGAGAAGGACAGCGCGTTCTCGATCAGCTCGGCGAGCAGGTGGATGATGTCACCGACGGCACGGCCGGCCAGCGAGACCCGGCCGATCGGCAGCACGTTGACCCGCGTGTAGTCCTCGACCTCGGCGACCGCGCCGCGGATCACGTCGACCATGGGGACGTTGCGCCGCCAGGCGCGGCCCGGCGTCGAGCCGGAGAGCACGATCAGGTTCTCGGCGTTGCGCCGCATACGGGTGGCGAGGTGGTCGACCCGGAACAGGTCCTCCAGCTCCTCGGCGTCCTGCTCGCGGCGCTCCATCGCGTCGAGGAGCGTCAGCTGGCGGTGGACCAGCGCCTGCGTACGCCGGGCCAGGCTGAGGAAGACCTCACGGACGTTGCGGCGCAGCTCGGCCTGCTCGACGGCGGTGCGGATCGCGGTCTCCTGGACCGCGTTGAACGCCTTACCCACCTGGCCGATCTCGTCGGTGCCGAACTCCAGCGGCGGGGCCTCCTTGGCGACGTCCACCTCCTCGCCGTGGCCGAGCCGCTCCACCACGCTGGGCAGCCGCTCGTTGGCCAGCCGCATGGCGGCCTGGCGCAGCCGCTCCAGCTGCTGGACCAGCGCCCGGGCGGTGGTGATCGACACGATGATGGAGGCGATGACGGCGATCAGGCCGAGACCGGCGGCGAGCACGAGCCGCACGATGACGCCCACCGCGACGGGGGCGGCCCGGTCGACGACGTCGTCACCACCGGCGAGCACCGTGTCGGCGATCTGGGTGAGGGCGGGACCGCTGACCTCGTCCCAGCCCTCCGCGTCGATCGGCGGGCGGGTTCCGCTGCCCTGCATGACCCGGTTCTCCAGGTCGACGAGCTGACGGAACGTCGGGCCGCCGGACATCTCCGCGTAGCGCCGCTGGTCGGCGGCGGGCAGGCGGACCAGCGCCTGCTCGGCGGTGAACTGCCGGGCGCCGACGATGCGGGTGAACTGCGCCTGCTCGGCCGCCGTGATGCGACCGGCCGCGAGCACGCCGGCGAGCAGGGCGTCCTCCTGGGACAGCAGCTCACGGGAGCGGTTGAGGCCGATCAGCGCCGAAGTGTCCTCGGCGACCTGCTCGTCGTCCAGGTTGCCCAGCGCGTCGTAGACCCGGTAGATCGACTCGATCAGGCCGGTGAACGCCGCACCGGCCTCGGCCCGGTCGATGGTCTTGGCGTCGACGGCCGTACGGGTCTCGCCGAGCCGGTCCAGGCCGCCGATCAGCTCGCTGATCCGCCGGTCCAGGGTGCCGCTGCCCAGCGCGTCGACCTGCCAGCTGTCCACGGACTCCTTGAAGTCCGCCGCCAGCTTGTCGGTGCGCGGCCGGATCTCGGCCAGCGCGGCGCGCTGCTCGTCGTCGGGGCGGCCGAGCAGGGCAAGCGACGTCCGCCGTTCCAGCTGCAACTGCAGCAGCAGCGGCTCGGTGGGGTTGAAGACCTTGCTGTCCAGGGCCTGCACGCCCAGCAGGTTGACACCGTCCCGGATGGTGACCCAGGCGGTGAACCCCCAGAGCGCCACCAGGGACGCGAGCAGGGCAACGACCTTGGTACGCAGATTCGAGCTGCGGGAACCCATTACACCGTCCCTGGCGTGGCCTGTGTGATCCGTCAGTCAGTGCGCGATGCGGACGCGCACGCATTGACCCCGGCGCACGCTAGCAGCGTCCGCACCCATCACTCAAGCGCTCCTGATCATGGGCCCGTCGGAAGCCGTCGCGGACGCGTCCCGGTCCACCCCCGACGCCAGGTCGGATCTCGTGATCGCCAACTGCCACGCGGCGATGACGGCGGCCCGCACGATCAGCACCGGCGCGTAGAGGTCCTTGTCGTGCCACAGTGGCGGGTGCGCCGCCCGGTCGTCCACGGCGGCCAGGTGCGCCAGACCCCGGGCCACCGCCTCGCGCACCCCGCGTCGCGGCGCGCCGGCGGTGCCGAGCAGCACGTGCAGGGCGTACGCAGTCTCCTCGACCGTGCCCGCCCACCGCCCCCACGATCCGTCCGGCCGCTGGGTGGCGACGACCCAGTCGACGGCCCGCTCCACCGCGGTGGTGGCGGTGCCGGCCGGGGCGTGGGCGTCCAGCGCCAGCACCGCGCACGAGGTGGCGTAGTAGGGCGAGGCGTGCCAACGGTCGGTCCAGCAGCCGTCGGGCTCCTGCCGCGCGCGCAGCCATTCGGCGAGCGCGCCGACCCGGTCGCCGTGCCGGGCCGCGCCGCCCGGCGTGTGGTGGGCGTGCCAGCCCAACGCCTCCAGCACGTGGGCGTTGGTGGTGACCGACCGCCCGTCCTCCCCCTGCCAGGTGCAGAAGTGGCTGCCGACGTCGTAGCGGTCGAGGCTGGCGGGGTCGACCGGTTGGCCGAGCAGGGCCAGCGCGTACAGGGCGACGGAGGTGGTGTCCGCGTCGGCCGGCAGCCCCGGTCCGGTCGCGACACCCTCCGGCCCGATCGCTTCGACCAGCTCGGCGATCAGGCGGGGCGCGGGGCGTACCGGCACGCCGGCCCGGGCCAGGGTGCTCAGCGTCCAGCCACGCTCGAAGGCCGTGATCGGGGTGCAGCAGGGCACGGGCCCGTCGTGCTGCGCGACCGCGGTCTCCAGGTAGGACAGCACGGCCGGATCCGCGTCGGCCGGGCCGGCGGTCCAGGCGGCGGTCGCCGCGGGCGAGGCCCCGACCGCACCGGCCACCGGCGCCACGTCGGCCCGGCCCCGTGCGGCCGGGCCCAGCACCTCGAAGGCGTGCAGCAGCTTCTGCGGTACCGGCCGGCCACTGGCCAGCAGGGCGTCCAGGGCGACGAACCGGCGCCGGTCCACCGCACAGGGCAGCCCACCGGCGAGCGGGCCACGGCGCGGCTCACCGTCGAGCTGGTCGAGGTGGGCGTTGATGCGGTCGGTCAACGCCGGCACGATCAGGTCGGCGGCCGGGGTGTCCGGAAGCTCGGGCGGCCCGTCGGCGAGCCAGCCGCGCAGGGCGGTCAGTCCGCGTACGGCCGCGGTCAGCAGCTCCACACGCGACGGTCCGCCGGGCTCGCGCGGCTCCCCGTCCCAGCCCCGCACACCGGCGAGCAGGGCCTCCACGGCGCTGAGGGTGGGCACGACGGCGTACCCGCCGGGTGCTCCCCAGCCACCGTCGGGTCGCTGCTCGCCGACCAGGTACGACAGCCGTCGCTGGTGCCCGGTGAGCCACGGCGCGTCGCTGACGACGCGGCCGGTCTCGTACACCGAGGGGGTGACCCGACCGGACGGTTGCAGTGCCATGGCGGCGAACAGCTCGCGCGCGGCGCCCGCCACGTCCGGCCGTCCCCAACCGCCCGGAATCGGTGCGGTCACAATGCTCCCCAGAAGTCGGTCGACCGGTAGAAGCCGCTGCTGAAGCCGATCTGGCGGGCCAGGTAGTCCGCCTGCACCGGTGACGTGGCGCGCAGCGGCGCCAGCAGCTCACGCGCCTGGGCGACCAGCCCCGCGATCCGCCGGGTCACCTCGTCCCGGTCCGGCACGAGAAGCAGCGCGTTGAGGTCGCCCCAGCGCAGGTCCCGCTCGTAGGTGCCGAGGTCGTTGACCAGCCGCAGGATCCGCTGCACCACACCGCTCGCCTCGATGAGCTCGTCGAGGTGGTCGAGGGTCGCCGGGTCCCCGGCGTGGATCCAGTGCACGACGTTGACGACCGTGCACGCCAGGTTGTCGGCGTTGTCGAGGTAGGTCTCCAGGTCGGGCAACGTCCCGCCGTCACCGGCCTGTTTCCAGTCCCACTCCCGCGCCATGGCGTCGAGGACCTTGGCCAGCTCGTTCCGCCAGAGCGACCGGTGCGTGGCGAAGGCGGGCGCGGTGGCCAGCTCGTCGCGCAGCTCGGCCAGGAACCGGCCGAGGTGGTCGTCCGGTTCGGGTGCGTCGCCGTCCGCGACCGCGAGGCAGCGGGCGGCGAGCCGCTCGATCTCCTCGGCGGACTTGGCCACGTAGTCGACCTGCCAGTCGACCGCGAAGCCCCACAGCACCGCCCGGTTGGTGATGCGCAGCTGGGCCTCGTCGCACCACGGCGCGCCGAAGGCGATGGCCATGGCGACGTTGCCGAACAGCGCCGGGTCGAACGGGCGGGGCGGGAAGAGGTCGGGGTACGCCGAGGCGCACCGTTGCAGGTCTCGCTGGCCCTTGGCGGCCAGGGCGCAGATTCGTCCCTGTTCCGCGGCGGCCAGCAGCTGCTCTTCGACCAGGTCCGACCCGGAGCGCTGGCCGGCCGTCATGCCGCGACGCTCCGCAGCGGCCGGAGCGTGAGCTCCACCCGTTCCCGTGGGCGCAGGGCCGCCGCCACCTTGATGCCGGGGACCGAGGGCTTCTGCAGGCGGAACCGGAACCGGCTGAGCAGGGTCGCCACGATCAGGGTCGCCTCCAGGTAGAACAGGTGCATCCCGAGGCACTGGTGCGGGCCGCCGCCGAAGGGGAAGTGCGCGTAGCGGTGCCGGCTGCGGGCCAGCTCCGGAGCGAACCGGTCCGGGTCGAACTCGTTCGGGCGGTCCCAGAAGACCGACATCCGGTGGGTGATGAGCGGGCTCACCACGATGGTGGCGCCGGCCTCGATCCGCACCCCGCCGACCACGTCCTCCTCGACCGCCCGGCGCGGGAAGAGCCAGCCGATCGGGTAGAGCCGCAGCAGTTCGTCGAGGACCTGGCGGGTGTAGCGGAGCTCCTTGAGGTGCTCCCGGCGCACGGGCGCGTCGCCGACCACGCGGTCGATCTCCGCGTAGAGCTGCTCGGCGATGCGCGGGTCGCCTTCGATGTGCGGCCAGAGCCACGTCAGCACGCTGATCGTGGTCTCGGTGGTGGTCGCGACCATGGCGACGGTGTCGTTGCGCACCTGGGTCTCGTCCAGCCGGCCGCCGTCCTCGGTGCGACCGCGCCACAGCGTCGCGATGATGTCGTCGCCGTCGGTCTCGGCGGTCTCCCGGGACCGCCGGATGATCGGCATCAGCAGGTCGTCGATGAGCTGGACCGCGTTGCGGAAGGTGCGGTCGCCGGGCATCGGCACGGCGAGCGGCGCCCACGGGACCGCGATGCGCGGCATCACCGACGAGGCGATGGCGTCCTGCGCCTCCATGATCCGCATCGCGTCCGGCACCGAGATCTTGTCGGCGAAGAAGACCCGCATGATCGCCGAGCAGACGATCCTGGCCTGCTCGGTGCCCATGTCGACGGGTCGGCCGGCCCGGGCCGGCTCCTCCAGCTCGTCGACGGCGTCCTCGATGGCCTCGGCCAGCCGGTCGATCAGCCCGTCGATGCGTCGGGCGGTGAACAGCGGTTGGAGGATGTGCCGGCTGTTCGACCAGTACTCGCCGTCGCTGAGGATCCCCTCGCCGAACAACCGCTTGAGCGGCCGCCACTGCAGCCCGTCGCCGGCGCGTACGTAGTTGCCCGACCGCTCGCGCAGCACCCGCTGGAGGTGCTCGGGGTGGGTGATCAGGTAGGGGCGGAACGCGCCGAGGTTCAGTTTCACCACCTCGCCACCGGAGCGCTCGCCGAAATCGACCAGGGCACGGGACGGTTCGCGGAGGAGACCGGGCACCACGTGGCGCAGGGGTATCGCGCCCGCTCGTCGGGTGGGGACCGGCGTGGTGTCTGACGTTGCCACCTGCGGTGGTTTCCTTTCGGCAACGGAACGTGTCGAAGCGGCTTTAGGGAGTGACCGTTCCGCCGAGCATGCCATTGCGGCGTCAAGTTTCTCTAGACGTGCAACGAGAAATTCTCACACCGCACATCTCACACGCTCCACAAGGGATGACGATGCATCTGCGCTCTCGTGGAAATCCCGCAGGTGGCGCGCCGGGCGGCCGGAGTCAGCCATCGGCGAGGGCCGCTGCGACCGGACCGGGGCCCGGAGTCCCGCTCATGGGACTCACGGTCGATCTTCGTCACAGCCACCCTGGGGGATTGCCGGCATGCGGATGGCCGCTGTGCGAGGCTCTTGACCATGGACGACAAGACCATCCTGAACCGGATCTCCGAGCTGGTCGACGAGGAGCACCGCCTCCGCGCGGCCGCGCAGGCCACCGAGCAGGGCACCGACGACGAGGCCAAGGACCGGCTGCGCGAGCTGGAGGAGTCCCTGGACCAGTGCTGGGACCTCCTGCGCCGCCGCCGGGCCGCCCGCTCCACCCACGGCGACCCCGACGCCCAGGGCGTACGCCCCAAGCCCGAGGTCGAGCGCTACCTCCAGTGACCGGCGCGCGGGCCGGGCGGTGAGCGGAGCGCCCACCGCCCGGCCGCCGGCTCAGCGGACACCCGCCTCGCGCAGCAGCTCCCCGGTCAGCCGGTCGGGGTCGGTCACGGCGGCCGGCAACCCGCGTGCCGTGAACCAGGTGCTGACGACCCGGACGTCCCGGGCCAGGAACTCCGGCCCCTGCGGGTTGGCCACCACGTCGACCACCTGCGGCAGGTCGATCAGGACCAGCCGGTCCCGGTGCACCAGCAGGTTGTACGGCGACAGGTCACCGTGCGCGTACCCGGCGCGGGCCAGCACGACCAGCGCGTCGACCAGCTGCGCCCAGAGGTCACGCAGGCCGGCCGGATCGGGCCGGACCTGGGCCAGCCGAGGCGCCGCCTGCCCCTCCTCGGGGTCGCCCAGGAACTCCAGCATCAGCTCGGTGCCCCGCAGCTGCACCGGATAGGGCACCGCGATGGTCCCGTGCTCGGCGCCGATCTCCCAGAGCCGGGCCAGCGCGGCGAACTCCGCCGCCGCCCACTGCCCGGCGATCATCTGTCGGCCGAACGCGGTCCGCCCGGCCATCGCCCGGTTCTCCCGGGACCGGCGGACCCGCCGCCCCTCCAGGTAGCCGGCGTCCCGGTGGAACAGCCGGTGACTCGCGTCCCGGTAGCGCTTGGCCGCCAGCAGGCAGGAGCGGTCGGTGCCCGGCACCGCCCGGCGGACCAGGTGGACGTCCGCCTCCTTGCCGGTCTTCAGCACACCGAGTTCGGTGTCCTTCGCGGCCAGCTCGGTGACCAGCCAGGCCGGGTACGGCTCCGGCCCCTGCACGGCGTCGTCCCAGGACGACCACCGCTCCCCCGTCTCCGGGTCGGATGCGTCGTCGGGGTCGGTAACGACCGGCTCGGAAGGCCGGCCGCGCTTCAGGAACTGCGGTTCGTCGTCGTCGAAGCGGCCCTTGCCGCGGGTCCGGCGCCCACGCGCCGGGAAGTCGTATTCGCGCACTGCGGTGGTGATCCCTTGATCGAGGCTGATGGAGGCAGGTGGAAGCGACCTGCGAAGACGGCCATGACCGACCCCCTCTCCTCGACCGGGCGCAGCCCGGGGTGCACGATGCGCGGACAATGCTCACCGGCGACGCGACGCCGGTCAACCGAATTACCGGCCGCGGGCGGTCCGGTCAGCCGGCGAGGACGGAGGCGACCGCGGCGATCAGCCCGTCGGCGGTACGCGTCGGCGCGAACCGGTTGTCCGACCAGGCGCGCCCCCGGTGCAGCCAGACGCTGGGCAGCCCGACCGCCGCCGCCCCGCCGATGTCCGCCTCCGGGCCGTCGCCCACCACCCAGGCACCGCGCAGCGGCGTCCGCACCCGCTGGGCGGCGAGCGCGAAGATCCGAGGGTTGGGCTTGCTCACGCCCGCCTCCTCCGAGATCACCCAGTCGGCCACGTAGCGGTCCAGCCCGGTCCGGCGGATCTTGGTCTCCTGCTGACGGACCACCCCGTTGCTGACGATCACCGGAATCCAGCCGGCCCCGTCGGCGATCTGGAGCGCGCAGGCGACCAGCGGGTCCAGCCGCGTGAACGCCACCACCCCGTCGTGCAGCTCCTCGACCAGGTCGATCGAGGGAATCCGCAGGTCGTACCGCTCCCGTATCGCGTCGGCCACGTCCCAGCGGTCGGTCAGCCCGTCCGCGTCGATGGAGAGCAGCCAGTCGATGTCCGCAGGTGGCGCGCCGATCCCGTCGAGGAAGCGCTTACCCCAGGCGCGGAACGGCCCGGCCCGGTCGAGCAGGGTGTTGTCCAGGTCCAGCAGGAGCAGTGGCACTCGGGCACCCTACGGGACACGGGAGTCGCCCGACAGGCCCGCGATGTTAACTCTCATCCGAGCAGTGCGAGTCGGGCCGCACCCTGGTCGGGAAGCCGGTCGGCGAGCATCGAGTGCGCCGCCCGGGTGGCCGCCAGCTCCGCCGGGTCCAGCCTCGCGACGACCACGTCCTCGCCGTCGTCGGCGCCGCGCGCGAGCGTACGCCCCTGCGGGTCGTGCACGGCGGCCCCGCCGTTGAAGCGCCACGGGTCGACGCCTCCGACCGAGTTGGCGAAGACCACGTAGAGGGTGTTGTCCAGGGCCCGCGCCCGGTAGTAGAGGTCCCGGCGGTGCTCCGACCCGGCGAGGTAACCGCTCGGGCAGAGGTAGCCGTGCGCGTCGTCGGCCGCGGCGGCCCGCGCGTGCTCCGGGAAGCAGCCGTCGTAGCAGATGCCCAGCCCCAGCCGCCAGTCGTCGACCAGCAGGGTCGCGCCGCGCGTACCGGGGCTGAACAGCTCCCGCTCGTCGCCCCAGAGCTGCTGCTTGTCGTAGCCGACCCGGACCACGCCGGCGCGGTCCACCACCAACGACGAGATGGTCCGCCGCCCGTCCGGGTGCCGCACCGCCGCGCCGACCACCACGGTGAGGCCACCGGCCACCGCGGCGGCGCTCAGCGGCGCCAGGCGGGGGTCGTCGACCGTCCGGTCCTCGGCGGCGGCCACGTCGGTGCCGACCGGGTCGGCCGCGAGCGCCGGGGGATGGTACGCGGGTAGGAACAGCTCCGGCAGCACGGCGACGCGGGCCCGCGCGTGCGCGGCCCGGTCGACGAGGCGGGCGGCGGTCTTCGCGTTGCCGGCGACGTCGCCGGGGACGGGCTCGGCCTGGACGGCGGCGACGGTGAGCGGTGCCTGGGGGACGGTGGCGGGGGGCGTCACCGGGCGATGGTAGACCGGCGGGGGCCGGTGGCACGATCCCCCGACACCCTCCCAAGCCGTACGTACGGTTTGCGTGACGTGGGGTGACCTGGAACGATCGACGTGTGCCCAGAGTAAGCCAGGACCAGCTCGACGCGCGGCGACAGGAGATCCTCGCCGCCTCGCGGGCGTGTTTCGCCCGGCACGGCTACGAGGGCGCCACCGTGCGCCGACTCGAGGAGGCCACCGGGCTGTCCCGGGGGGCCATCTTCCACCACTTCCGCGACAAGGATTCGCTCTTCCTCGCCGTCGCGGAGGACGACGCGGCGGCGATGGTGGAGACGGTCGCCCGCAACGGTCTGGTCCAGGTGATGCGGGACCTCCTGGCCGGGGCGCTCTCCCCCGACACGACGGGATGGCTGGGCACCCAACTGGAGGTCTCCCGCCGGCTGCGTACCGACCCCGCCTTCGCCAAGCGGTGGGCCGAACGCTCCGCCGCCGTCGCCGAGGCGACCCGGGAGCGGCTGGTCCGGCAGCGCGAGGCCGGCGTGTTGCGCGAGGACGTCCCCATCGCCGTCCTCGCGCAGTTCCTCGAACTCGCCTACGACGGTCTGGTGCTCCACCTGGCGATGGGTCGGCCCGCCGGCGACCTCGGTCCGGTGCTCGACCTCGTCGAGGAGGCCGTCCGGCGCCGCTGACCGGCCGGGGCGGGTGGACGGCTACGTCCGATCGGTGCGGGCGACCCTCACCTGCCCGTCCGCCGAGCGGAGCGCCATACCAGGTCCGCCGGGCTATCCGGACACGGTGACGGCCTCTCGCAGCGCGTCGCCGAACAACCGCATCGACGCGGGGCCGCCGGGATTGAGCAGCACGTCAACGTCCTCGGGAAGCAACCCCACCAGCTCGGCGCCGCTGACCTGCCGCCAGCCGGACGCCCGCACCCGGCGTTGGTCCGCCGTCCCCGTGGCGACCAGCACACACGGCGCCCCGTCCGGGGCGGGCGCCACGATGATCCGATCCTCCTCGTCGACCGCGATCCCGGTCAGACTGTCCCGCAGCGCGAGCAGCACCAGGCCCGGTTCGGCACGCCCCGCCACGACCAGCCTCGCCGCCGCATCGACCGGTCCGGTCGGCGCATCCTCCCCGCTGGGCAGATAGAGCGGGTTCGGCTCGAACACGCCGACCGTACCGTCGTCTTTGACGAGCCAACCTCCGACGATCGCCTCCACCGGCGGCACCACCCCGACCTGGTCGTCGGCCTCCGGCGGCGGCGACCAGTCACTGTCCAGCAGCAGCATCCAGTTACTGCTGTCGTCCGCTACGCCCACCTGCTCACTCCCTCACTCGGAATCACGCCGCTCGAATCGGCGAGTTCGCCCGACTCCCACACGTGGCAACACCGGACACGGTTCACCTCCCAGGGGCGACTCACGTGCTGAAATCGGGCATCCGGGGG
Source organism: Micromonospora sp. NPDC049366 (assembly GCF_044466625.1). Classification (NCBI taxonomy): domain Bacteria; kingdom Bacillati; phylum Actinomycetota; class Actinomycetes; order Micromonosporales; family Micromonosporaceae; genus Micromonospora; species Micromonospora sp. NPDC049366. The sequence continues at coordinate 1,085 of NZ_JBITMV010000025.1, read as the reverse complement.
CCGAAGTCCAGAGGCGGAAGCTGCGGGGCGGGAGTTGGTGGCCGACTGCGGACGGAAGAGACGAGCGGGCGGAACTCGCCCCCGTGGGAGACCGCGATCGTGGTGAAGTCCCCGCCAGGGTTGGTGACGGTGCCGTGGAAGTCCTTCGGTCGGGTGGTCCACACGGTGTCGGTCGCGGCGTAGATCTGCCGATCGTTCCCGAGCTTCTGCATCACCTGGCTGAAGTCCGGGGCGACGGTGCCGTCCCGCGCGCCGAACTTGCAGGCGATCATGACGATCGAACTGTCGGGGTTGGCGCCGGTCGTGCTCTGGAACACGCTGTTGTGGTGCAGCACCTTGGCGAACTCCCCACCCGACACGTTGACCACCTTGCCGTTCTGCAACTGCAGCGCGACGTCCTTCGGGCTGGTGTGCGCCATGACCAACATCGGGGAGTTCGTGTCCCCGGCCCAGGGCGCGGGGCGAAGCTGGTCGAACTCGAAGTCCGGCTGCGGCCCCCTGCGTGACGCGCCGGCCGCCTCGGTCGGCCGGTAGTCGGGCACGCTCTTGAAGACCGCGCCGGGGGGCAGGTTCGGGACCTGGTGGTTGCCGGTGGAGATGTTGGTGGGCACGCTCGCCCACGCGGCGCGACTCTCGCTGTCGCGGGGGCTCAACGGGAAGCTCACGCCGATCTGCCGGCCCTGACTGTTGAGCACCGGCTCGGCCCGGACGTTCCCGACGTCGAAGCGGGTGGTGATGCCCCAGCTGTTCTTGCCGACGATGGTGTTCCCGCTCGCCGGGGGTCGGCCCCTGAACCGCGCCGCCACGACCTCGCCCAGATCGCCGAGGTTCCGTCCGGCCGACGTGAACGCGCCCTTGATCACCTTGCCGGGGCCGTAGCTCGCGGCCATGTCCGGGACCTTCGTGCCGGTGGTGCCCGGGCTCTTCACGCTGGTGAGCTGTCGGGTGCCGGCCTTGACACCGTCCTTGATCATGCCCTTGGTGGCGAACTTCATGATCCGGCCGGCGAGGCGGCCGCCCGGCACCAGCCCGAGCGCCAAACCACCGGCAGCCAACCCGATCGCCGCCGGATCCCCCGACAACGC
>NZ_JBITMV010000024.1:0-86182 GCF_044466625.1 Micromonospora sp. NPDC049366 | reverse complement strand
ATCGTCGCCCCCGGCCGGGACCGGTACAACGCGACCGCGTCGGCCTTGAACTCGGCGGGGTAGTGCTTCATCACCATCTGTCAGGGACTCCTGATTTCCCCGGACCATCACGATCCAAGGCTCAAGTGTCCAGGACCAGGGGGCAACTCCCGTCTACGGTGAGGGGATACCTCTTGCGGCAGTACGCAATCTGGCCGTGCCGGCACTGATGGCGCTCGGGTGGGGGCTGGCGGGCTGGTTGCTGGTGGCAAGGCTGCGCCGCCGCTGAGTGACCAACTGGGCTCTGGCTGCGGCACAGCTGGACGCGGCGTGCTCGCCTGCCAGGTGGTACCGCTACCCGCGGTGCAGATCAACGCGATTCCCGAGCTGACAGTCGATGGCTACTGGTCGTTGTCTTCGTCGTCCCGCATCAGGCGGTCGAGGTCCTCAGGACGCATCCGCTTGATCTGGGTTCCAAGTTTGCGGCCGTACTGGCGATCGTTGGGATCCATCCCGTTGCGAGATCGAGAGCTGCGGCCGTACTCCTTGAGGCGTCCGACGAGATCCCGGCGCGCGATCCGCCAGAGCTTCTCGAACTCCTCGGCCGAGATCTCCTCCACCGGCGGCTCGACGTCACTGCCGGGCTGGGGGAGCGGTGCCTCTGGCACGAATCCGTACCGTCTCTCGTAACGCCTCAACGCCCTTGTGTCGCCGGAGTCTCGCGCTGCCAAGACCTCCGCGAGTGACGCCGCTGCCAGGATCGCCCCATCCGCCCCGCGCATCTCGACGTGTCGTACCGCCCATCCGTCGGCGTCCAGCTCGTCGTAGCTCCAGCGATCCTCGTCGGGGTGGTACCAACGGACGTAGGTGAGCACGTCGCGATTATGTGGTCACGTGATCGACTCCGGTTCCTGGAAGTCGGGGTGTTCGCGTCGGGCGATCACCCGACATTCAGGAAGTCGTGAAGCCGGCGGCCGAGCGGCACCCATCAGGTCAGGAATCGAGAAGCACAGGGGCGCCGTGGGGCCTAGCGTTGCTCTCACCGATCCCGGCGCGCACCGGAACAGAGCACGAAAGGCAGCCCAGACATGGCCACGAAGAACCCCACCACCGCGTCCGACGGTTTCAGCGCCGAGGAGCGCGCCGCGATGAAGGCCCGCGCCGCCGAGCTGCGCGCCGAGGGCAAGAAGGGCGCCAAGAAGGCGGACGATCTTCAGGCGCTCCTCGACAGCATCGCGAAGATGACGCCGGAGGATCGCGTCCTCGCCGAGCGCGTGCACCTGACGGTGACCGCCGCCGCTCCGCAGCTGTCGCCGAAGACCTGGTACGGCATGCCCGCGTACGCGAACGCGGACGGCAAGATCGTCGTTGCCTTCAAGAACTCGGGCAAGTTCAACTCCCGCTACTCGACCCTGGAGTTCCAGGACGCGGCCCGCCTCGACGACGGGGAGCTGTGGCCCGTGTCGTACGCGCTCACGACGTGGAGCCCGGAGGTCGAGAAGAAGATCACGGAGCTGATGGAGACCGCCGTCGCCTGAGAGTCGACGCCAGGGAGTGGCCCTCCGGCCCGGGTCCACTCCCGGCGGCTTCACCGGTTCGACCGTCCGCCCGTGTCGACAGGACATCGATACAGGGAAGATCCTGATAGCGTCCGGTGCTCAGCAGCCCCTGCTCGTGTCCCACGAGGAAATGCGGTCGGAGGAGTACCCGGATGCGTAGGACGTGGAAGACGGTGGCCGTCGCGACGGCGGCCCTGATGATGGTGATGACCGGTGGTCCGGCGCAGGCCGCGATCTCCGACAAGCGCAACGACTTCAACCGCGACGGGATCAGCGACTTCGTCGCGGAGAACGCGAGCGGATACATCTACCTCTACGCCGGTAACGGTTCGGGTGACGTCGTCAGCGGCAAGCGCCTCCTGATCGAGTACGGGTCGGGTTACCACGGCATGACGGCCACCCCCGGCGATCTCAACCGGGACGGCGTGGGCGATCTCGTCGCCATCGACAGCAGCAACAACTGCCTCACCCGGTGGTACGGCACCGGTAACAGCGACTTCGGCGGCCCGAGCACGGTGGGCTGCGGTTGGAACCTCTACGCGGACGTGGCGGGCGCGGGCGACCTGAACAACGACGGAAATGGCGACCTGCTCACCTACCGGCTCTCGGACGGCTGCCTCCTGCGCTACAACGGCAACGGCAACGGCGGCTTCAACAGCCCGGGAACGGTGGGGTGCAGCGGCTGGACCGCCTACCGCCACAACCTGACGGGCGCCGGCGACCTGAACCGGGACGGCAACGGCGACGTGGTCGCCATCAACGACGACCCCTTCAGCGCCGGCTACAAGTGCCTCTACCGCTGGTACGGCGACGGCAGCGGCGGGCTCTACGGCGCCAAGCAGCTCGGTTGCGGCTGGGGTGACTACCAGATCGCCGGCATGGGCGACTTCACCGGTGACGGCGTGGGAGACCTGCTCGCCATCAACTACAGCAACGGCTCCCTCTACCGCTTCTCCGGTGACGGCAACGGCGGCTTCAAGACGGGCGTGGCCATCGGGAGTGGCTTCCAGAACCTGACCCCCGCCCAGTAACCGGTCGGTCCCGGCGTTCCCGAGGCACCGCCGACGGAGCGGACGGCCCTGACCCGGCGGCTCCAGATGCCGGCCAGGTCGGGGCTGGTCCGGGCGCGCGGGGTGCTACCGGCGGCTCACCGTCTCGCGTTCGCCGTACGGTGCCAGGAACGTGCTCAACGTCGCGAGAGCTGCCACGCAGCGACTCCGGGTCGGCGAGCAGACCGATGTAGTACGCGGTCACCTCGTCGGGCAGCTTGCGGGCCGCCTCCGACGTGCCTACGTCGTGACGAGCTTGCGCAGGGCCGCGAGAAGGGCCTTGTCGCTGACCTTGGCGTAGATCTTCCGTTCGCCGAAGAGCATGACGACGTACGGGCAGGAGCGGTCGTCGCCGGGCATGGCCTTGTCCAGCAGTGTGCGGCCGGTCGCCACCTCGTACACGCGCAGGCGCCAGCCGGCCCGGACCAGTGGCAGCTTGTCCGGCCTCGGATCGTCGAACGCACACTGGCGGATCGTGGTGCCGGCGCTGACCCGGTCCAGACACGCCACCATCTGCACCTTGCTGGGCTCCTGCGCCGCCCAGGTCCGCTCCACCCGGTCGGACAGGCCCTCCGGGTAGTAGTAGCCGCTGTCCTGGTGACGCAGGCCCGAGCCGTCGTCGACGAGCACCACCACCGGGTGCGGCGCCTTGCCGGCGCGCTGCGGCGACTGCGGGTAGTAGATGTTGTCGTCGCACATCCGGTTGAGGTCCTGGACCTCGGTGGGACCGTACGCGCTGGCCTCCGGACCCAGCACCGGCTGTGCGCTGAGGCTCGGCCCGGGGTCGGCGGCCGGGGAGGCGGACGGCCGGTCGGCCAAGTCCGGGTCGCCGTCGGTCCTGGGTGACGGGGCCCCGGCGGTCGGGCCGGACGCGGTGTGCGTCGTCTTGCGTAGCAGGACGAGGCCGCCGGCCAGGCCGAAGCAGGCCGCCACCAGCACCACGCAGGCGGTCACGGCGGCGATGAGGACGGTGTGGTTGCGCCGCGCTGACGGCGGCGTGTGCCAGCCGGCCGGTGGTGGCTGGTTGAGCGGCGTCGCGGGCAGGTCGGACGGCGGTGCCCAGCCGCCGTCGGCCGGGAGCGCGGAAGCCGGGTCCGGGGCCGGGGCCTGAGTCGGGGTCGGGTCCGAAGCCGAAGCCGAAGCCGGGGCGGGATCAGGAGTTGTGGATGTCGACGCGGCGTCCCGGGTCGGCTCGGGGTCCGATGTGGGGTCCGTGCCAGGGGACGCCCCGGTGCCGGTCATGCCGTGTCCTCTTTCGATCAAGGGGAGCGTGACAGTACCAAAACGGGCGCTGAGCGCGTGCCCTCGTCCCGCCAGCCGGTGCCGGTGCCCGATGCGGCGGGTCGATCGCACCCGCCGGAACCACGTCGAAGCCGGCCGGCGTCCCGCGCTCGGCACCGGCGGCGCGGCGCGGTTCAGCCCGTCACGAGCGAGCGCGCGGCCGAGGCGATGTGGTCGGCGTCGATGCCGGCCCAGGCGAGGAGCTCCTTGGCCGAGCCGGAGCCGGGCATCCCGCGTACGGCGAGGTGAGCCATCGCCGGCGCCACCCGGCCGTCGGCGACGAGGCTGTCCTTCACCGCCGAGCCGAGGCCGCCCTCCGGGTGGTGGTCCTCCGCCACCACGATCCGGCCGCCGGTCGCGGCCACGGCGGCGGCGAGCGTCGCGTCGTCGATGGGCTTGACCGAGTAGCAGTCGATGACGCGGGCGCGGATCCCCTCGTCGGCGAGCAGGTCGGCGGCGGCGAGGCAGGCGTGCAGGGTGACGCCCGCGCCGACGAGGGTCACCACGTCCTCGTCGGACGAGCTCAGCACCTTGGACCCGCCGACCGGGAACGCCTCGCCGTCCGGGTACAGCACCGGGTACTTGCCCCGCGTGGTGCGCAGGTAGCTGATGCCGGGCAGCACGGCCATCGCCTCGGTGAGCGCGACCGTGCTGGTGGCGTCGCTCGGATAGAGCACCGTCGAGCCGTGGACCGCGCGCATCATCGCGAGGTCCTCCAGACCCATCTGCGACGGGCCGTCCGGTCCGATCTCGACGCCCGCGTGCGAGCCGACCAGGCACAGATCGGCACCGGAGACGGCACCCATCCGGATGAAGTCGTACGCCCGGGTCAGGAACGCGGCGAAGGTGGACGCGAACGGGCGGTAGCCGCGCGCCGCCAGCCCGGTGGCGGCGGCCACCATCTGCTGCTCGGCGATGAACATCTCGAAGTACCGCCCGGGGTGGGCGTGGGCGAACTCGACCGCGTACGTCGAGTTGCTCACCTCGCCGTCCAGCGCGACGACGCGCGGATTGCGGGCGCCCAGCGCGACGAGCGCGTCGCCGTACGCCTTGCGGGTCGGCACCGGTTTGCCCACGTCGTAGCGGGCCGGGGTCGATGGCACGGTCGGTTCGGTGGTGACCGGGCGGGCCGACGGGTCCGCGGTGGGGCTGGCGCCGTCGGTGCCGGTGGCGACCGGTCGTGGGCCGCGGACCGTGAGGTTGCGGACGCCACCGAGTTCGCGCACCGCCCGCTCGGCCATGTCCGGCGGGAACGGCTTGCCGTGCCAGTCGTTGCTGTCCTCCACCTCGGAGAACCCGCGCCCCTTCACGGTGCGCGCGAGGATCACCGTGGGCCGGTCGTCCGGCGGGTTCCCGGCGGCGGTCAGGGCCTCGTCCACGGCGGTCAGGTCGTGTCCGTCGACGACCAGGGCGCGGGCACCGAACGCCTCGGCCCGCCGGGCGTACGCGTCGACGTCCCAGCCGAGGTCGGTCGGGCCGCGCTGGCCGAGCCGGTTGACGTCGACCAGCACGGTCAGGTTGGACAGCCGGTAGTAGGCCGCCTTGTCCAGCGCCTCCCAGATCGACCCCTCGGCCATCTCGCTGTCGCCGCACAACACCCAGACGCGGTACGGCTGCCGGTCCAGGTAGCGGCCGGCGAGGGCGATCCCGACACCGTCGGGCAGGCCCTGACCCAGCGAGCCGGTGGCGACATCCACCCAGGGCAGGGCGGGGGTGGGGTGACCCTGCAGGCGCTGCCCGAACCGGCGGTACCCGTTCATCAGCTCGTCGTCGGAGATCACGCCGACGGCCTTGAACAGCGAATACAGCAGCGGCGAGGCGTGCCCCTTCGACAGGATCAGGTGGTCGTTGGCCGCCGACCCGGGGTCGTCCCAGTCGTAGCGCAGGTGGCGCGTGACGAGCACCGCGAACAGGTCGGCCGCCGACATGCTGGACGTCGGATGCCCGGACCCGGCACTGGTGCTGGACCGCACCGAATCCACCCGGAGCTGTGCCGCCACGTCGGCGACGGTGTCGAGGCCGATCGTCGCGGCCGGTGCGGTGAGGGTCACGATTCCTCCTGGGACGGGCGCGGCTGCTGCCGCCGCGCTTACCCCCGACACCGCCGATCAGGCGTTCGTGGCGCCGACCGTCACCCACCACCGGCCCGGCGTGCCCGCCGGACCCGCCGGTCGTCGCGCCACAGCGCCAGCCGCTCCCGGCCGCGGAACACCGCCACGCCCGCCACCAGCAGGGTGGTGAGGACGGTCCAGTACCAGAACCGTCCGCCGACGCCGCCCGGCGGATGCGCGTCCCGGGTACGCCCGGAGGCGATCACCTGGTCGGCCACGTCGACGGCGAGCACCTGCTCGGGGGCGGTCATCAGGGTGCGCGGCTCGGCGCCGCCCGGGTCCAGCGCCAGCACCCGCACCGCGCGCACGTTCCCGTACGCCACCCGCTGGTCCAGGTCGAGGGGCTCGTCGAACCGGGTCGGCGCGAGCGGCTCGGGGCGGTAGGCCACCACCACCGCCGACCCGCCCGGCGCCCAGCCGAGCAGCTGGATGGCGGTCACCCCGGCCACGGCGGGCAGCGTCGGCCCACCCGTCTCCCGGCCGGTGCCCGGGTCGACCCGGCGCAGGCTCCACGTGGTGGTGCCCGCCCGTCGGGTCGCGACCGTGAGCCTGCCGTCGGCGGTCCACGCGCCCTTGCCGGCCAGCCACGACTCGTCCGGCAGCGGGAAGGACGTCGACGCCCCACCGTCCGCGGCGGCCACCGTGACACTGCGGCCCACCTGGTACGCGAGCCGGCTCCCGTCCGGGGCGAAGGCGACCGGCCACCCGGCGACGGGCCCGCTCGGCAACTCGGCCAGCCGCACCGGCGCTCTCCCGTCGAGCGGGACGACGGACAACACGTGCCGGTAGTCGGCCCGCTCCGGGCCGGTCGGCACACTGTCCCGCACCGCGAGGCGGGTCCCGTCCGGTGACCAGGCCGCGGGGACCGTGTCGACGCTGCCCGACGCGGCCGGTGCGAGCTGTCGGACGCGTCGGGTCACCAGATCGATCACGTCGATCCGGGGACGTTCCGCGCTTCCGGACGGCCGGGCCACGTAGCGGCCGTCGGGGGAGAGGACCACCTTCTCGCCGACCGGCGCCTCGTACCCCATCGAGATCTTCCGGTAGTCGTCGGAGCCGGCGGCGACGATCCCGATGCCGCCGTCCTCGTCCCAGCCCTGCAACCGCCCGGCCTGGCCGCTGAAGATGACCGACGCGGGCCCGAACGCGGGCCGGTCGGTGGCGTGCAGGGTGCCGAGCGGGGGCAGGCCGATCCGGTCCGGCAGCGCCGCCGGCGCGCCCGCCGCCGGGGTCGCGTCGGGGCGGAGCGGCACTGGCAGGGCGGCACCGGCGAGCACGACGAGGACCAGGGCCGCCAGCGCGGCGGCGGTGCGACGGCGGCGGGACCGGCGGGCGGTGGACAGGGCGCGCTCGTACACCGGGTAGGTGGGGGCGGCGGCGGCGGTGGAGCGCAGCGCCTCGCGCAGCCGGGCGGTCATCGCGGGCTCCTCTCCGGGGTGCCGTCGACGAGGTCGGGGGCGATCAGCCGCAGCCGGCGCAGGGCGTCGTGGCCGTGCCGTTTGACCGTGCCGACCGAACAGCCGAGCACCTCGGCGACCCGCGCCTCGGTCAGGTCCTCGTAGTAGCGCAGCACGATCACCGCCCGCTGCCGTGGGGTGAGCTGTTGCAGGGCCGCGGTCAGGGCCATCCGCAGGGCCGTCGAGTCGCTGTCGTCGGCGGTGGCCCGGTCGGTGGGCTCGGCCTCCAGCCGCTCGGCGACCCGGCGACGCCGCCACCAGGAGACCTGCTGGTGGTACATGACCCGGCGGACGTACGCCTCGGGGTCACCGCCACGGATCCGCCGCCAGTGCCGGTAGGTCCGGGCCAGGGCGGCCTGCAACAGGTCCTCGGCGAGCTGGTGGTCGCCGGTGAGCAGGTAGGCGGTCCGGGACAGGGCCGGCGTGCGGTGCACCACGAAGTCGTGGAACGTCTCGGGCATGCCCACCTCCTCGCCACTACAGACGCCACCCACCCCGCGGATGGTTGAGGACCGGGCGCGGCCGGACACCGCCTGCCGCGCCCGGTGCTGCGTCAGCTGGTGAAGCCGCCGTCCACGTTGACCACCGCGCCCGTCACGTAGCCGGCGTCCGGCGCGGCGAGGTGCGCGACGGTCGCCGCGATGTCGGCGGGGCGAGCGTAGCGACCGAGGGCGGTGAACCCGGCGATGGCTGCCGCGTTCGGGCCGTCGGCCGGGTTCGTGTCGGTGTCCGTCGGCCCCGGGTTGACCAGGTTGACCGTGATGCCGCGCGGACCCAGCTCCCGGGCCAGGCCGCGGGTCAGCCCGGCCAGCGCCGTCTTGCTCATCGAGTAGAGCGAGAGCCCGGGGAAGACCGCGCGCTCGCCGACGTTGCTGCCGATGCTGATGATCCGGCCGCCGTCACCCAGGTGCCGGGCCGCCGCCCGCGCGGCCACGTACGGGGCCCGGACGTTGACCGCCAGCGTCCGCTCCAGCTCGTCCGTGCCCAGCTGGTCTACGGCACCGACCAGGAACACGCCGGCATTGTTCACCAGGATGTCCAGCCGGCCCAGCTCTGCGGCCGTCCGGTCGACGGCCTCCTGGACGGCCGCCGGGTCGGCGCTGTCCGCCCGGATCGCGAGAGCCCGTCGGCCCAGCGCCTCGACGCGCCGCACCACGGTGGCGGCCTGGTCCGCGCTCTGTCGGTAGGTCAGCGCCACGTCGGCGCCGTCCTGCGCGAGGCGCAGCGCGATGCCCGCCCCGATGCCCCGGGCGCCACCGGTGACCAGGGCGACCTTGCCGATAAGTGTCGTCATGCGACGATCATGGAGGCCCGGCACGGCCCCGGTCTGGCGGCGATCGGACCCCGCGTTACCCACCGAGCGCCAGGTCCGATTCCCGCCGGCCGGGTCATCGGAGGCGGTTGGCCAGCCAGGGGAGCAGGGCGTCGGCCTGGGCCTGCTGGAACGCCCGGACGGTGGGGATGTTGGCCGGGGCCGGCCGCCGGGCCGCGTCCGCGAAGTAGCCGGCCAGGCCGGCGTACACGCCGGTGAGCACGGCCGGATCGACGCCGGCGGTGAGCGGCAACGCGCGCAGCAGGGCCTCGGTGTCGTGGCCGCCGTGCAGGCGCACGTTGACCAGCAGCAGCGCGGTGTCCAGCCAGGCCGGGCCCCGGCAGGCCCACGGCCAGTCCACCACGTGCACCCCGCCCGCGGCGTCGACCAGGAGGTTGTCGGCCCGGAGGTCGACGTGGCAGAGCGTGTCGCCGGCCAGCTCGTCGAGCCCGTGGTCGGCGGCGGCGCGCAGCGCGTCGAGGTGGTCGCGGACCCACGGGTCCAGCCGGGCGGGCGGGTCGGCGGCGATGCGGTGCCAGCCCGCGAAGTCGTGCGCGAGCCGTTCGGCGGCGGTCGGCGCGTGCGGCACCGGGTTCGGGGTGAGCAGCGCCGCCATCGCCTCCAGCGTGGACAGCACGGTGGTCAGCTCGTCGGTGAGCCACGGGGTGGCCGGGTGCCGGCCGTCCACGTCGGTGAAGACCAGCGCCACCCAGTCCCCGTCGTCGTGGCAGCCGAGCAGCCGGGGCGTCGGCGCCGCCTCCGGCAGGGCGGCGGCGATGAGCGCCTCGGCGCGGTGCAGCCGGGGGCTGTCCGGGTTCTGCGCCGGGCTGACCGCCTTCACGAACGCCCGCCGCCCCGAGGCGGTGCGGACCCGGTCGGCCGAGCCGGGGGAGTAACCACCCGGCTGGGACACCGCCTCGACCACCAGGTCGCCGAGGATCTCCTGCACCGCCGCCCGGACCCGCGCGGGCAGCTCGGCCCAGCCGATCCGGCACTTGGTCAGCTCCGTCACCCCATTACCGTGCGCGCCCCCCGTGCCGGTGATCAAGAGGTTTACGTCGGGGATAGCCTCGGAGCTGACGCAGACCTCTTGATCACCGGGGACGGGTCAGCGACGCGGAGAGGGCGGTACGGGGATGGGACTGGCACTCGACCCGATGACGGCGGACGAGCTGGCGCGACTGCTGGGGCCGCTGGAGGAGTCGTACGCCGAGGAGGTGGCCCGCCACCGCGGCCTCACGCCCGACGCGGCCCGGGAGTTGGCAGCCAGCCAGATCGCCACGTTGCTGCCGGCCGGCGCCGCCACCGACGGGGTGCTGCTGCGGATCGCCCGTGTCGACGACGTCGAGGTCGGCTGGATCTGGGTCACGCTGCCCGGCGCGGGTGAGGCCCCGGCCGGCTCCGGCCGGGCCTGGATCCACAACATCGAGGTGGACCCGGCGCACCGGGGACGCGGGCACGCGCGGCGGATGATCCAGCTCATCGAGGCGGAACTCGCCGCGCGCGGGGTGACCGAACTCGGCCTGAACGTCTTCGGGACCAACACCGTCGCCATCGGCCTCTACGAGAGCCTCGGTTTCCGGGTCACCGCACAGCAGATGGCCAAGCCGCTCGCCCCGCCCGCCCCGTGACCGTCGGCTGACCTGCGAGGACTGTTCCTCCCGGCAGCGGGAAAACGCGTCCCGACGCACCTGGGAGGGAGCGACGGATGACGCATGGCGCCGGACTGACGATCGGTGTGCTGGGCTCGTACGGCGGTCGGAACCTCGGCGACGAGGCGATCCTCACCGGGCTGCTGACCGACCTGCGCCAGCAGGAGCCGAACGCCCGGATCATCGTCTTCTCCCGGAACCCCGCGCACACCCGGGTGGCCCACCCGGACGTGGAGGCGGTGCCCTGGGAAGGGGTGAGCCGGACCGACTCCGCCCTGGTGCTCGCCCAGTTGGACCTGCTGATCCTGGGCGGTGGCGGAATCCTGTACGACCGGGAGGCCCGCCGCTACCTGCGGGTCGTCCGGGTCGCGCAGGAGCGCGGCCTGCCCCTGATCACGTACGCGGTGGGCGTCGGGCCGCTCAGCGACGGGGTCGACACCGGCATGGTCCGGGAGACCCTGGGCGGGGCCACCCAGTTGACCGTTCGTGACCAGGAGTCCCGGATGGTGCTGGAGGAGGCCGGGCTGGTCAACCCGATCACCGTGACCGCCGACCCGGCGTTCCTGCTGGAGGCGGCGGAGTTCCCGGCCGACCTGCTGCGCGAGGAGGGCGTGCCGGCCGGCAAGCGCCTCGTCGGGATGAGCGTCCGGGAGCCGGGCCGGGCCGCGGAACGGCTGGACGTGGACGGCTACCACCGGCTGCTGGCCCAGATCGGCGACTTCCTGGTGCACCGGATCGACGCGTACGTGCTGTTCGTGCCGATGGAGCGCGACGACATCCGGCACTCGCACGGGGTGCTGTCCCACATGATCGCCGCCGAGCGGGGGCGCATCCTGCACGGCAACTACTCGCCCCAGCAGGTGCTCGGCCTGATGCGCCACTTCGACCTGGCCGTCGGCATGCGGCTGCACTTCCTGATCTTCGCCGCGATGGTGAACACGCCGTTCCTGCCGCTCCCGTACGCGGGAAAGGTCTTCGACCTGGCTCAGCGGCTCGGCGTGCCGGCCCTGCGCGGTGTCGAGCGGGAGGTGGAGGGCCCGCTGCTCGCGGAGGTCGACCGGCTGTGGGACGAGCGGGAGCAGCGCGCCGCGGCCACCGCCCGCCGGGTCGCCGAGGTCTGCGACCAGGCCCGGGGCACCTCCCAGGTCACCCGCGCGGTGCTGGAGAGCATCCGGTCCCGCCGGCTCACCCGCGCCTGACCGCCGCCCGCGCCGGCCCGCATGCGGCGCGGGGGCCGGCGCAGAGCCGCCCGGGCCGCGTGGGTAGCCGGCCGCGCCGGGTGCGGCGCCGGCCCGGGCCGCTCAGACGGCCGGGCCGCGCCAGCAGTAGCGCCAGTCGGAGGCCCCGTCCGCGACGGACTCCAACTCGTATATCTGCGCCTCGACCAGCCCCTGCGGGCCGAGGTGATGGTGGGTCAGCGGCGGCCGTCCGTTGCTGTCGAGCTCGACGGTCACGGTCTGACCGTCGGCCACGCCACCCACCAGAGGGATCTCTACCGTTGAGGCCATGCGCCCATCCTCCCTGCAACGGACGGGACGCGCAGCGATAGCGGGGCAGCGCGTACCGCGACGGCTGGCTAACGTGCCGTCATGGCGGAGATGACGATCGACCCCACGCTCGGCCCCGTGCGGGCGCGTACCGGCGACGAACGAGCCGTCCTCGAATCCTTCCTCGACTTCCACCGTGCCGTGGTGCTGCGCAAGCTGCACGGGCTCTCCGACGCCGACGCGACCCGCCGGCTGGTGCCGTCGGCGACCACCCTGATGGGCCTGGTGAAGCACCTCACCATGGTCGAGGGCAACTGGTTCCCGTCCCTGCTCGCGCCCGGCCCGGACGACGTCTACCTGACCGCGGAGGAGGACGCGCTGGCCAGCTTCACCGTCACCGAGGACGACACCGTCGACGGTGTCGCGGCCGCGTACGAGCGGGCCTGCGAGCGCTCCCGCACGGTCGCCGGCCGCTTCGCGCTCGACCACGTGGTGCCGCACCCACAGCTCGGCGAGGTCTCCCTGCGGTGGATCCTCACGCACCTGATCGAGGAGACCGCTCGGCACGCGGGCCACGCAGACATCCTGCGCGAGCTGACCGACGGGCAGACCGGGGCGATCTGAGCGCGGACGGCCGGCCCCGCCCGCCTATCCTTGGCCCGGGCGTCGGGAGGGGGAGCGCGTGCTGGTCGTCCACGGGTTGTGGCTGCCCGGCGACGGGGATCTCGCCGTCTGGGCCGAGGACAGCACCCTGCCGGCCGAGGTGCCGCGCCGGCCGGGCCGGGCGCCGCGCGAGCGTCCGCACCCCTTCGCCGCCGGCCATCCCGCCCTCGCCGCCGTGCTCGCCGAGGCCGCGGAGCCGACCGGGCTGGGTTCCGCGCAGCTCACCCTGCCGACCCGCGGCGGCGCGCCGCTCGACTCACCGGAGCTGATCCGGACCGACGTCGCACCGCCGGCCCGCGGCCGGGTCACCCTCGCCGGGTGGCGGGTGCCCGTCCTGCGGTACGCCCCGGACGCCGCCCTGGCGCTGCTGCGCGCCCTGGACGACCTGCCGGCGGTGCCCGGCGCGGCCCTGCGCCACCTCGCCGAGCTGGCCGACTTCGCGGTCGACCTGGTGACCCGTGGCCGCGTCCTGCCCGGCGTCACCGACCCGCCCCCACAGGGTGCGTCAGCGGCCGGTCCGGCCGACGGCGGCGGGGTGCCGGTCCGTGCCGTGTGGCGGCCGCTGCTCACCGGCACGGACGCCGGCTGGGCCCGGTCCCTCGCCCTCGCCCTGCCGCCGGCCGCGCGGGCCGCCGACCCCGAGGCCTCGGCCGGCGACCTGGTCGCGGACGCGCTGGACGCGCTCACCGACGCGGCGGCCCGGACCGCCCTGGAGCGGACCGCGCTGGCCCGGGGCGTGCGCCCGGGCGGCGCGGTGCCCGCGTGGCTCGCCGCGCTCACCGGGCCGCGACCCGACTTCACCGCCGACCCGGTGGCCCTGGCCACCCTCCGCACCGAACTGGACGCCTGGCAGCGCGACGCGGCCGGCGGCGCCGTCCGCGCCAGCTTCCGGCTGGTCGAACCGGCCGCCGACGAGATCACCGAGCCGGTCGTGGTGACCGTGCCCGATCCGGCGCCGGCCGGGTCGTCCGCGGCCGGGCTGGTTCCGGTCGACTCGGCGCCCGCCGGAGCGGGGGCCGAGGCCGGGCGGTGGCGGCTGGAGTTCGGCCTCCAGGCGGCCGACGAGCCGAGCCTGCACGTCGACGCCGGGCAGGTGTGGCGCGACCCGGTGGCGGTCGCCGCCCTCGCCGGACGCGCGGCCAGCCCGCAGGAGACCCTCCTCGCCGAGCTGGGCCGGGCCAGCCGGCTCTGGCCCGACCTCGACCCGGCGCTGCGCACCGCCGCGCCCGAGGCTTTGGCCCTGGACGTCGAGGGCGCGCACCGGTTCCTCCGCGAGGGCGCGCCGGTGCTGCACGCCGCCGGCTTCGGCGTGCTGCTGCCGTCGTGGTGGCAGCGTCCCTCCTCCCGGCTCGGCGCCCGGCTGCGGGCGCGCAGCCGGACCGCGCCCGGCACGGTGGCGGTCAGCGGCGGCGGCGTCGGCCTGGACGCGCTGGTGGACTACCGCTGGGAGGTGGCGCTCGGCGATCAGCCGCTCTCCGCCGACGAGTTGGCGGAGCTGGCCGCACTGAAGACTCCACTGGTGCGGCTGCGGGGCCGCTGGGTCGAGCTGGACCCGAAGCGGCTCGCCGCCGGGCTGCGGCTGCTCCGCTCGGCCGGGGAGCTGACCGTCGCCGACCTGCTGCGGCTCGGGCTCACCGCCGCCGACGACGACGCCGCGCTGCCGGTGCTGGAGGTGAGCGCCGACGGCGCGCTCGGTGACCTGCTCGCCGGTGCGGTGGAGCGGCGGCTCACCCCGCTGGACCCGCCGCCGGGGTTCCACGGCACGCTGCGTCCGTACCAGCGGCGGGGGCTGGCGTGGCTGGCGTTCCTCCAGTCGCTCGGCCTCGGCGGGGTGCTCGCCGACGACATGGGGCTGGGCAAGACGGTGCAGCTGCTCGCGTTGCTCGCCGGTGACCCGCCGCAGGCCGGTCCGACCCTGCTGGTGTGTCCGATGTCGCTGGTCGGCAACTGGCAGCGGGAGGCGGCCCGGTTCACGCCGGGGTTGCGCGTACACGTGCATCACGGCGCCGAGCGGGCGCGGGGGGCGGCGTTCACCGCGGCCGTGCACGACGCGGACCTGGTCCTCACCACCTACTCGGTGGCGGCCCGGGACGCGGTCGCGCTGGCCGGCATCGACTGGCACCGCGTGGTCGTCGACGAGGCGCAGGCCATCAAGAACGCGTCCACGCGGCAGGCCGAGGCGGTCCGGGCGCTGCCGGCCCGGCAGCGCGTGGCGGTGACCGGTACGCCGGTGGAGAACCGCCTCGCCGACCTCTGGTCGATCATGCAGTTCGCCAATCCGGGGCTGCTCGGGCCGGCGGCGACGTTCAAGAAGCGCTTCGCCGAGCCGATCGAGCGGCACGGCGACGCCGAGGTCGCCGAGCGGCTGCGCCGGATCACCGGCCCGTTCGTGCTGCGCCGGCTCAAGACCGACTCGTCGATCATCTCCGACCTGCCCGAGAAGCTGGAGATGGAGGTCGTCTGCAACCTCACCGCGGAGCAGGCGTCGCTCTACCGGGCGGTCGTCGACGACATGCTCGCCAAGATCGAGTCGAGCGACGGCATCGAGCGGCGAGGGCTGGTGCTGGCCACCATGACCCGGCTGAAGCAGGTCTGCAACCACCCCGCGCAGCTGCTGCGCGACGGGTCCGCATTGGACGGTCGCTCGGGCAAGCTGGCCCGACTGGAGGAGATCCTGGAGGAGGTGCTCGCGGCGGGGGAGAAGGCGCTGCTCTTCAGCCAGTACGCCGAGTTCGGCGCGATGCTGCGCGGTCACCTCTCCGCGCGGTTCGGGCGGGAGGTGCTCTTCCTGCACGGCGGCGTCGGCAAGGCCGACCGGGACGCCCTGGTGACCCGGTTCCAGTCCTCGGACGGCCCGCCGATCTTCGTGCTGTCGCTCAAGGCCGGCGGCACCGGGCTGACCCTGACCGCGGCCAACCACGTCGTGCACGTCGACCGGTGGTGGAACCCGGCGGTCGAGGACCAGGCCACCGACCGGGCGTTCCGGATCGGCCAGCGCCGGCGGGTGCAGGTCCGCAAGTTCGTCTGCGCCGGCACGGTGGAGGAGAAGGTCGCCGCGCTGATCGCCGACAAGCGCAGCCTCGCCGCGAGCGTGGTGGGCACCGGCGAGCAGTGGGTGACCGAGTTGTCCACCGCCCAGCTGCGCGAGCTGTTCGCGCTGGAGTCCGGGGCGGTGGTCGAGTGACCGAGGGCAGCGGTGACGTGAGCACGACGACGAGCGGACGTTTCGCCGACTACGGGCGGCCCCGCCGCGTCGACGGCGGGCTGCGGGCGCGCAGCACCCGGGGCGCCATCGGCCGGTCCTGGTGGTCGCGGCGCTTCCTGGAGGTGCTGGAGTCGTTCGCGCTCGGCACCCGGCTCACCCGGGGCCGCTCGTACGCGCGGGCCGGCCAGGTGCTCAGCCTCACCATCGCCCCCGGCGCGGTGACCGCGGTGGTGCAGGGCTCCCGACCGAGACCGTACGACGTCCACATCGGACTGACCGCCTTCCCGGCCGCCACCTGGCAGCGGATCGAGGCGGAGCTGGCGGCACAGGCGTTCTTCAGCGCCCGACTGCTCGCCGGTGACCTCCCGGCCGAGCTGGAGGACCTGTTCGCCGGCGCGGGCACACCGCTCTTCCCGGCCGGCGTCGACGAGCTGACCCAGCGGTGCAGCTGCCCCGACTTCGCCGTGCCGTGCAAACACCTCGCGGCCACGTTCTACCTGCTGGCCGAGGCGTTCGACGCCGACCCGTTCGAGCTGCTCCACTGGCGTGGACGTGATCGGGCCGACCTGCTCGACCGGCTCCGCGCCCTGCGGGCCGAGGCCACCGGCGTCGCCCTACCAGCACCATCCGATCTGGACGGTGGGGACGGCTCGGACGACCCGGACGCCGTGGCCACGCCACCCGGCGGTGCCGCCCGGGCGCTGGCCGGGCTGCCGCCGGCATCGCTCGCCGACGCCGCCGACCGGTTCTGGCTGCCACCGGTGCCGCTGCCGGACCGGCCGCCGAGCCTGGCCACCGGTCCGGACCTGCTGCTGCGGCAGCTCGGCCCGCCGGCTCCCGCCATCGGCGGGCCCGGCCTGGTGGAACGGCTGCGCCGGGCGTACCGGGCGTTCGGCCGCTGAGGCCGTCCGTCCGGACCGGTCGCGTGCTCCCGGCTCACCAGGTCGCCACGGTCGTCGGTCGGGCCGTGCGGCTCGTTGATCCGGCTCGTCGGCCGCGCCGCGGGCGGCCCGCGGTCAGTCCCCAGGGGTCGGGCCGCGGGCGGCCCGCGGTCACGGCGTTCATAGCCAGCGGCGGCGGAAACGCCACATGAGTACCGCGTTGGCCACCAGTACGACGGCACAGATCGCGCCGGCCAGCCGTCCCGCGAGCACGGTCATCGCCGGCAGTGAGGCCCACAGCAGGATGGTCAACAGCATCAGGTAGCGGCCGCGCCGGCCCTTCGCCCGGTTGTCCAACCGGGCGAAGAACGCCGGGTCGCTCTCCCGGAGCTGACGGGTGATCTGTTCGAACCTGCGCTGATCCTCTTTGCTGAGCATGGCGGTGCCTTCCCCTCACGCGTTCAGCGGTTCGGCGGCTTACCCGCTGCGACGGCGGCTCACGCCGACCGCCGCTGGTCCTTTTCCCGCTCCGCCGCCGCCGACGCGGGCGACGGGCGGGGGATTCGGGGCGTACCCCGGGTGGGGCCCCTCGGGGACCCCGCGGGCCCCCCGGGAGACGTCTCAGCGCCGGCTTATCCGGGCCTTAAGTTTGCCTGTGCCCGGGAACGGGGCCGGCGGCGTCGCGAGCGGCGAAAACGTCACATCGTCGTCGTCCCCGCGCGCGTACGTCCTGCTCCGGGCGACCGTAACCGGATGCCCGTCCGGCTGGACCTCGCGCCGCGCGCTGAGGGCCGTCTTAAGTGCCCTTCCGGGGCGGTTCGACGCGTCTTGTCGGCACCACACCCCTTGGTTACGTTCCCGGGGCAACCCCCTCAGGCATCAGCCGCCGTCACTGCCGCCCCTGCCCGGCCGCAGCGTGCCGGCGCTCCAGCAGAAATCGGAATGGGTACATGGCCGACCAGAACGTGCCGCCACGCCGACCGCGGGACGACCGCGGCTGGGACGGGCGTCCGCACCCCACCCCCGGCGGGTACCACGACCGGACCCCGTCCACCCCGTACGGGTACGTCTCGCCCGAGTCGCCGCAGGGTGGATACCCGGCGCAGACCGACCCCCGGGCCTACCCGGGACACCCGGGCCCGGCGGCGCGCGGCCCGCAGTGGGTGGGCCCCGACGGCCTCGACCGACCCGCCCCCGTCGACTCCGGACTGCCCCAGCTGGACGGTGACGACGAGCCGGGCCGCCCCGTCGGCCGCCGGCGGGCCCTCGTGACGCTCGGCGGCACCGCCGCCGTCGTCGCCGGCGGCGCCGCCCTGGCGATGACCCCGCAGGTACGCGGGCTCTTCGGCGACGCCACAGCCGGCGACGCCACCGGCACCACGGTCACCGACGGCACCGCCGCGCGCCCGAGCGGTCAGCAGCCGAGCACCGTACGCACCTACACCGAGCAGAACGAGAGCTACATGGGCTCCCGGGCCGGCGAGGCGCTGAAGAAGAACACGCCCTCGGGTGGCCGTTCCTTCTCCGGCCCGGCCGCGGCGGCCGCCGAGACCAAGGTGACGGTGAAGACCGTCCTCGCCAAGGACCCGGTGCTGCACCTGGCCCGGCGCGCCACCTTCGGCCCGACGCCCGAGGTGGTCGCCGACATCAGGCGAATGGGCATCGACGCCTGGATCCGGGCGCAGCTGGAGCCCGAGAAGATCGCGCCGAGCCGGGCCGAGCTGAAGCTCGCCGAGCTGCCCAGCCTCAAGCTCTCCGTGCAGCAGCTGCGGGACCAGCGGGACCAGCTCAACGAGCGGGGCGCGCAGCCCGAGCGGGAGATGGTCGACGCCACGCTCGCCCGGCAGATCTGGTCCAAGCGGCAGCTCTTCGAGGTGATGGTCGACTTCTGGAACGACTTCCTGCACGTCGCCGCGGACTTCGACGGCGGCGAGGTCTACCGCAACTCGTTCGACGTCGACGTCATCCGGGCCCACGCGCTGGGCAGCTACCCGCAGATGCTGGTCGCGGCGAACAAGCACCCGGCGCTGCTGCTGTACCTCAACCAGAACGACTCGCGCGCCGACGCGGTCAACGAGAACCTGGCCCGGGAGAACCTGGAGCTGTACTCGGTCGGCGTCGACGGCGGCTACACCGAGAAGGACGTCCGCCAGGCCGCCCTGCTGCAGACCGGGCGCGGCGTCAACGACGGGAAGTACGTCTTCCGCGCCGACCGGCACTACGTCGGCAAGGTGAAGATCCTCGGGTTCACCCACGCCAACAACTCGCAGGACCCGAAGAAGGCCGACGCGGCGATCGACGCGTACATCACCTACATCGCGCTGCACCCGTCGACCGCCCGGTACGTGGCGCAGAGCCTCGCGACCCGGTTCGTCTCGGACACCCCGCCGAAGTCCCTGGTGGAGCGATTGGCCAAGACCTACACCGCGAACAAGGGCATGATCCGCCCGGTGCTGATGACGCTCTTCAGCTCCTCGGAGTTCTGGGCCGCCGTCGGGCAGAAGGTCCGCCGCCCCATGGAGTACCTGGTGGCGACGTACCGGACCCTGGGCGTCTCGCCGGAGGCGTCACCGAAGCACGACAACGGCGACAACAAGCGGACGCCGTTCGCCCGTGGGCTGCGGCAGATCCACGACAAGCTGCGCGAGCTGGGCCAGTTCCCGATGGGCCAGCCCACCCCCGACGGCTACCCGGACGTGTACGTCGCCTGGACGTCGGCCGGCGCGATGGTCAACGGCTGGAACGAGGCGGGCGAGCTGGTCGCCGGCAACCGCACCCAGTTCACGTACGCGAAGCCGGAGAAGCTGGTCGCCAAGCCGCCGGCCACCGCCGGGGCGTACGTGGACGCGCTCGCCCAGCGGCTCGTGCAGCAGAAGCTGAGCGCTCGGGAGAAGGCGCTGATCCTCGGCGTGGCCGACGCGCCGGCCACCGCCAAGGTGGACGCCACGTTCAACGGGGCCATCACCGCCGTCGCGCGGGCGATCCTCGCATCCCCCCAGCACCACCTCCGGTGAGGCACCCGATGGAGAAGACTGTGCACAGCTACCCCCTGCACCCCGACTGCCCGGACCTGCGGCGGCTGGCCGACGACCCCGCGGACGCCCTGCTGCGGGCCGAGGCCGACATCGTGGCCGCCGAGAACGCCGCCGAGGCCGACCGCTACCGCCGCCTGGAGGAGCTGGAGGAGGCGCAGCAGGACGGGCGGGGGGTCACCCGGCGTACCTTCGTCGCCGGTGCGGCCGCCACCGCCACCGCCCTCGCCACCGCCCAGTTCGTCACCACCTCGGCGTCCTTCGCCGCCACGAAGACCGGCACCCTGATCCACGTCTTCCTCTACGGCGGCCTGGACGGGCTGAGCCTGGTCGCGCCGGCCGACGACCCGGTGCTCACGAAGGCCCGACCCGACCTGCTGCTCGGCGAGGACTCCCTGGCTCTCGGCCGCGGGTTCAAGCTGACCAGCGCGTTCAAGCCGCTGGAGCAGTGGCTCAAGGCCGGGCAGCTCGGATTCATCCCGGCCGTCTCCGACGAGCGGCTGTCCCGCAGCCACTTCCAGGCCGCCGACGCCTGCAACCTCGGCGGGCTGCCGAACGAGACCGGCGGGCGGGGCTGGCTGGACAGCCTCGTCGACGCGCTCGGCAAGGGCACCGCGTTCCGCAGCGTCGGCATCGGCAGCACCCTGCCCCGGTCGCTGGTCGGCAACAACGGCGCGTTGTCGCTGAACAGCGTCGGGTCGCTGCGGCTCAACGGCGGCGACCGCTTCCGGGCCGCCACCGAGAAGGCAATCCGGGGGCTCTTCACCGGCATCAACCACCCCGTCGAGGAGGCCGTGCAGACCGGCCTGGGGGCGCTCGCCACCGCGCAGAGCCTCGCCGCGAAGCCGTACCAGCCGGCCGAGGGCGTCACGTACGAGGGCGTCGGCTACGCCTTCCAGCAGCTCGCCCAGCTGATCAAGGGTGGGGCCAACGTACGCGTCGCGACCGTCGGCATGGGCGGCTACGACACGCACGAGAACCAGGGCACCCGCTCCGGCGGTCAGCTCCACCGGCGACTGAACGAGCTGGCCAAGGCGATGGCCGCGTTCTTCACCGACCTCGGGCCGCAGGCCGCCGACGTGACCATCATGGTCTCCAGCGAGTTCGGCCGGCGGGTCGCCTCCAACAGCGGCGGCACCGACCACGGCCACGGTGGTGTCGTCACCCTGCTCTCCGGGCGCAAACTGGCCGGCTCGCTGCTCGGCACCTGGAACGGATTGAACGACCTGGACTCCGGCGACGTACCTGAGTACAACAACATGTTCAACGTCTACGGAGCCGTCGCGCAGGGCCGCTTCGGGCTCACCAACGCGGAGGTGGACAAGATCTTCCCCCGGCAGAAGTACACCCCGATGAAGCTGTACGCGTGACGTACCAGGACACATACGCGGCCGGCCGCCACACCGGGACCTACCCCCGGACCGGCGGCCGGCCGTCCCCTCCACCGCCGGCGGTACCGCGGCGCGGCGCCGGCGGCCGCCGTACGCTCGCCGTCCTCTTCTGGGCGGGCCTGGTGGCCGCCGTGCTGCCCTGGTGGCTGGACACCCCGGCCGGCTCCTTCGCCACCACCGCCGACGTCCTCACCGCGGCCGGGCGGATCACCGGACTGGTCGCCGGCTACCTGCTGCTCGTGCAGGTGCTGATGATGAGCCGACTCGGCGCGTTGGAACGGTGGGTGGGCGGCGAGCGGACCTCCCGCCTCCACCGGGATCTCGGCGCCACGCTGCTCGTCGCGGTGCTCGCCCACGCCGCCCTCATCGTGGTCGCCTACGCCGACGTGGAGGGCAACTCCGTCCCCGGCCAGGTCGGGGTGCTGCTGCGCGACTACGAGGACATGGTCTCCGCGTTCGCCGCCGCCGGCATCCTGGTGACGGTCGGGTTCACCGGTGTCCGGGCGATCCGCACCCTGTTGCCGTACGAGCTCTGGTACCACCTGCACCTCACCGCGTACGCGGCCCTGCTGCTCGGCTTCGCCCACCAGTTCAGCAACGGCGCCCAGCTCTTCCCGCCGGGCCCGGTACGCACCGGCTGGATCGCCGCGTACCTGCTGGTGCTCGCCGCCCTGGTGTGGGGCCGGCTGGTGGCCCCGCTGCGGTTCAACCTGCGGCACCGGCTGCGGGTGGCCGACGTG
This sequence comes from Micromonospora sp. NPDC049366, assembly GCF_044466625.1. Taxonomy (NCBI): domain Bacteria; kingdom Bacillati; phylum Actinomycetota; class Actinomycetes; order Micromonosporales; family Micromonosporaceae; genus Micromonospora; species Micromonospora sp. NPDC049366. The sequence goes on along the minus strand of NZ_JBITMV010000024.1, from coordinate 64,383 downwards.
GTCGCCGAGACGCCCGACACCATCTCGATCTACCTGACCGGCCGACGGCTCAACCAGGCCGACCTGCTCGGCGGGCAGTACCTCCGCTGGCGGTTCCTCACCCGGGGCTGCTGGTGGCAGTCGCACCCGTTCTCGCTCTCCGCCGCCGGCAACGGCCGCTGGCTGCGGCTGACCGTCAAGGTGGTCGGCTCGCACACCGCCGACCTGCGCGACCTCGACCCCGGCACGCTGGTCTGGGCCGAAGGCCCGTCGGGCACGTTCACGGCCGCGCACCGCACCCGGGAGCGGGCACTGCTGATCGCCGGCGGCAGCGGCATCGCCCCGCTGCGGGCGATGCTGGAGGAGCTGCCGCCGGGCGCCGCGCTCATCTACCGGGCCCGCACCCCCGCCGACGTGCTGCTGCACCACGAGCTGGACTGGCTCGCCCAGGCCCGGCAGACGTCGATCTGGTACGTGATCGGCCGCCGCGACGACCCCGGCCCCCGGCAGGTGATGAGCCCGGACGGGCTGCGCCACCTGGTGCCCGACCTCCTCCGCCGGGACGTCTACCTGTGCGGACCACCCGGGCTGGTCGAGGAGTCGGTGCGCGCCCTGCGCCGCGCCGGCGTGCCGCGCCGCCAGATCCACCTGGCCACGTTCGAGCTGTAGCCGTCGGAGAGAGGCACCACCCATGCGTCGCGCGCTCCTCGCGATCACCGGCCTGGCCGCCAGCACCACCGCGCTGGTCGTGCTCAAGGGCCCACCGGGCGCCACCCAGACCGCCCAGGCCGTACCGGCCGGTCCGGCGTCCGCGCTCCCCGGGGAGCCGGTCACGCCGGACGCCGCTCCCGGGCCGGCGGCGTCCGGCGCGCCCGCCTCCCCGCGCCCCGGCCGCAGCGCCACCCCCACCCGCACCCCGGGGGCGCGCGACGGCGGCACCAGCACCCGACCGACCACCGCGGCGCCGCGCCGCACCACCGCCGCACCGCGGACCACGAGCGCCACCCGCACGGTCACCGGGCCGGTGGTGACCAACGAGTACGGCAACGTCCAGGTGCAGATCACCGTCTCCGGCACCCGGATCACGAAGGCGGTGGCCCTGGAGCTGCCCGACGGCGGCCAGTCGACGCAGCGCAGCGATCGGGTCGACGCCGCCTACAGCGGCACGTCCGGCCAGGTGGTGCAGCGGCAGAGCGCCGACCTGGACACCGTCTCCGGCGCCACCGCGACGAGCGCGGCGTACCAACGGTCGCTGCAGGCCGCGATCGACCAGGCCCGCTGACGTGACGGCGCCGCTGACCCGGCCCGGTCTGCGCCGGGCCGAACAGATCATGGGTACGGCCATCAGCCTGGACCTCGCCGACGACCTGCCCGCCGCGACCCTGAACGGGCTGGCCGACGACGTCTTCGGCTGGATGCGCGAGGTGGACGCCCGGTTCAGCACGTACCGGGCCGACAGCGAGGTGCGCCGCTTCGTCCGGGGCGAGCTGCTGCTCTCCGAGGCGTCCGCCGACCTGCGGGCGGTGCTGGCGACCTGCGCCGAGCTGTGGGGGAGCACCGACGGCTTCTTCGACGCGTACGCGACCGGCGAACTCGACCCCTCCGGCTACGTGAAGGGCTGGGCGGCCCAGGTCGCGTCGGACCGGTTGGTGGCGGCCGGTGCCCTCAACCACTGCGTCAACGCCGGTGGGGACGTCCGCACCCGGGGCCACTCCGCGGCCGGGCGGCCGTGGCGGATCGGGGTCCGGCACCCGTGGGACCCGATGGCGACCTGCCTGGTGCTGAGCGGCACCGACCTGGCCGTCGCCACCTCGGGCGTCTACGAACGCGGCCCCCACGTCCTCGACCCGCGACGGGGCACCCCGGCGGTCGGGCTGCGGTCGGTCACCGTGGTCGGCCCGGACCTCGGGCTGGCCGACGCGTACGCCACCGCGGCGGTGGCCATGGGCGTGGCCGGCATCGGCTGGCTGGACCGGCTACCCGGCCACACCCACGCGATCGTCACCGACGACGGCCGCCTCCTGCACTCCACCAACCTCCCCGTTACCACCTGACCCCCGCCACCCGCCGCGCTCCCACCCCCGCCGCGTCTCCCCGTGGTCTTGCACGTTCGGCCCGTGGGGCGCCCGGTATGTCAGGTATGCCGGGGGCGCGATCTGCAAGATCGCGGGCGGTGGTCAGCGCGGTGGGGGTGGGGAGGTTCGGTGGGTGTGGTCAGCGGATGGGGCGGTGGGTGTTGGCCGGGCGGGTGCCGGTCGGTCTGGGTCGGCCGGGGCGGGAGCCCGCGGGACGCGTGCCGGCCCAGCGGCGCCGTGGACGGTAGCGGTACGGCGGCTCACTGCCGCCGGTCTGCGGTGTGGTGTCGTCGGTGGACATCATTTCCCCGCTCCCGGGGCGCGTTCGCCCCGTCGCTCTGCTCAACGAGGAGAGGCGCCCCGGCGACGCTGCCGACGGGCCGCCCGGTGGGGGGACGCGCCCCGAGCGCCGACGCGGCGGCCGGCGCGCTGCCTGTCGCCGTGGGAGAGATCGCGCAACGTCCCGGGAGTTGTCGCCTCCGCCGGCTGGGGAGGCAGCAACTTCCCCCAAAGCTGTCGCCTCGACCGGGGGTGGGGTCAGAGGCCGCGGCGGGGGAGTGGGAGGTGGCCGGGGAGCAGGTCGGAGGTGAACGTGACTCCGGTGGCCCGCAGCGCGTCGATCAGCGTGTTCTGCACCAGGTAGGAGTCGGGTAGTTGCCACCGGGCCTGTTCGGGAGCCACCGCCCAGCGGACGAGGCCCTCGGGCAGCCGGGTGGGCGGCGCGGGGATCCACGAGCCGGGCCCGTGCCGGACCACGTGGAAGCAGTGTTCCAACTCCGGCCGTAGCGGGTCGCCGGGGCGGACCAGGAACATCCACCGCCCGGTCGGGGTCACCAGCACGGGCCCGCGTACGCCGCCGCCGGCGGGGTGGACCTGCACCGCGTCGAGGACCCGGCGGCCGAGGTGGGCGGCCACCTCCAGCACGTCGAACGCGCGGCCGGTCGGCAGCAGTACGCCGTGCGGTCGGGTGCGCCACCAGGTCGCCACCCGGGCCGGGTCGGTGGTGGCGGCGTGTTCCCAGTTCTCCAGCGCCGGGTGGCAGCCGACGGTGGGACAGCCGGCGCGACCGCAGACGAAGCGGCTGCGCGCGAGGCACGCGCCCGGGGTCACCTCCCAGCCGTGCGCCGCGTAGCGCACCGCGACCCGGCGCAGCCGGACCCGTTCCAGTGGCGACAGTTGCGCGACCCGCGGGCCGACATTCCCCCACATGATTGCCATCTCCCCTCGTCGGGCCCGGCGGCCACCGGGTCTTACGTCGAGCACCGTCACTGCCGTAACCCGCGATCGTTGAGTTGACGAACGGCTGATGCAACTTGCACGAAAACTATGAGGACTGGCTGTACGGCTGACGCACTGGCTGTGCGACCAGCGAAAACCTGAGACGTACCGCGCGACCGCAACCGCGAGGAAGTCATCCGGTCATCGCCTGGGCCTCGAACAGGGGAGGGATGGGGAGATGGACGAGCTACCCATAGGTCGGCGGGTCGCCTACTGGCGGGGGCGGCGCAAGATGTCGCAGCAGGTCTTCGCGGACCGGCTGGGCAAGTCGAAGAGCTGGGTGGACAAGGTCGAGCGCGGGGTGCGCCGGCTGGACAAGTTCTCGGTGCTCTACGAGATCGCCGACATCCTCCAGGTCGACGTGCAGCTGCTGCTCGGCAAGGACCCGGAGCGGCGCACCGACGCGATGAACTGCATCGACCAGGTCGAGGTCGAGGAGATCCGGGCAGCCCTGGAGCGGTACGACTCGATGAGCGCGTACTTCCACGCCGCGCCGCAGCCGCCGCCGCTGGCCGACATGCGCAAGGCCGTCAACCACGCCTGGCTCACCTACCAGTACGGCCGCTACGGGATGCTGACGCGGGCCCTGCCGAAGCTGCTGCGCGACGCCCAGGCCGCCGACGCCGGCTACGGCGGCGACGACGCCCGGGAGGCCGCTCACCTGCTCGGGCAGGTCTATCAGATCGCGTCGTCGGTGCTGCGCAAGCTCGGCGAGTGCGAGCTGGCCTGGCTGGCCGCCGACCGCTCGATGGCGGTCGCCCAGCGGGCCGACGATCCGCTGCTGGCCGGTATCGCCACCACCCGGGTCTGCAACGCCCTCGTCGCGATGGGTCGGGCCCGTCCGGCGCTGGAGCTCAATGTCACGATCGCCAACCGGCTCGCGCCCGGGGGCGGCAACGACGCGTCCCCGGCCCGGCTGTCGGTCTACGGCATGCTGCTGCTGCAGGGTGCGATGGCCGCCGCGCGGATCGGCGACACCGCCACCGTCGACGACCTGATCAGCGGCGCCCAGGAGGCGGCCACCCTGCTGGGCGGCGACCAGAACCACTACTGGACCTCGTTCGGGCCGACCAACCTCGAACTGCACCGGGCCGCGGCGGCCGTCGAGCTGGGTGACGGGGGCCGGGCGGTGGAGGTGCACCGGCTCAAGATCCAGGAGCCGGCGTTCAACGCGCTGCTGCCCGAGCGTCGGGCGCACCACCTGCTCGACGTGGCGCGCGGCTACGCCCAGATCGGCGACGTCGCCAACGCCGGCGAGATGCTGCTGCTCGGTGACCGGCTGGCGCCGTCGGAGATCCGGTGCCGGCCGATCGCGCACGAGGTGATGTCCGATGTCCTCCGTCGCACACGTGGTGCGCCGCCTTCTCCGATTGCGGAGTTGGCTGAGCACATGGGAGTAGGGGTATGAGCGCGGAGTCGGCCTGATGGCCGGCCCGCGGTCCAGCAACGGGCGCCGTGAGGTGCTCTACGTCATCGCCTGCGGCTCGCCGCTGGCCCGACACGTCGGTCGGCTCGTCGACCTGGCCCAGCAGGACGGCTGGGACGTGTGCGTGATCACCACGCCGGACGGCGCGAAGTTCGTCGACGCCCCGGCGCTGGCCCGTCAGACCGGTCACCCGGTGCGGACGCACTACAAACAGCCGGGTGACCCGGACCTGTTGCCGCCGGCCGACGCCATGATCGTCTGCCCGGCCACGGTCAACACGGTCAACAAGTGGGCCGCCGGGATCACCGACACGCTCGCCCTTGGGCTGCTCGTGGAGGCCCAGGGGATGGGTGTCCCGATCGCGGCGGTGCCGTTCACGAACGCCGCGATGGCCACCCACCCGGCGTTCCGGGCCGGCCTCGCCCGGCTGGACGAGTGGGGGGTGACGGTGCTCTTCGGCGACCACGTCTTCCCGCTGCACGCGCCCGGCACGGGTGAGCGTCACCTGCACGCCTTCCCGTGGGGAATCGGCCTGACCGCGCTCCGCCGTCGCGTCTGCCCGTTGGTCTGAGCCCACCGCCCGTCCCGGTCCGGGCCGCGTCGTTCCGGGCCGGTCCGGCGGGGGAGGCGGCCCTTCACCGCGTACGCCGGTAAGCTGGCCCGCCGTGAGCACAACCGGATCCGGGCCGACGGTGACCGACGTGGTCGCCGAGCTGGAGCGGCGCTACCCGCCGGCCTGGGCCGAGGACTGGGACCGGGTCGGTCTGGTGCTCGGTGAGCCGTCCGCCCCGGTGCGTCGGGTTCTGTGCGTGGTCGACGTGGTGCCGGAGACGGTCGCCGAGGCGCTCGCCGCCGGTGTGGACATGATCGTCGCCCACCACCCGCTGCTGCTGCGTGGGGTGTCCTCGGTCGCCCCGACCACGTACAAGGGGCGGATCATCCACCAGCTGATCCGGGCCGGGGTGGCGCTCTACGTGGCGCACACCAACGCCGACGTGGCCGCCCCCGGTGTCTCCGACGCCCTCGCCGCCCGGTTCGGGCTGACCGGGCTGCGTCCGCTGCACCCGGCCGCGCCGGGTGCGCCCGCCCACGGGCCGGGCCGGGGCATCGGCCGGGTCGGCGAGCTGCCCCGGCCGATGACCCTCGCCGAGCTGGCCCGGCACGCCGCCGCCGTGCTGCCCGCCACGTCGTGGGGCGTTCGCGCGGCCGGCGACCCGGGGCGTACGGTGCGTACGCTCGCGGTCAGCGGCGGCTCGGGCGACGCCTTCCTGGCCGACGCGACCGCCGCCGGGGTGGACGCGTACCTCACCGCCGACCTGCGGCACCACCCCGCCGGCGAGCACCTCGCCGCCGACGGGCCCGCCCTGCTCGACGCCGCCCACTGGGCGACCGAGCGACCCTGGTTGGACGACCTGGCCGCGCTCCTGCGGGACGCGCCGGGCGTCGAGACCCTGGTGTCCGACCTGGACACCGACCCGTGGACCGTACACGCCGCCACTCCCGCGGTGGACGACAAGGAGCCCCGACCGTGAAGGCTGACCCCCAGGTCCAGCGCCGCCTGCTCGACCTCCAGGCGATCGACACCGCCCTCGCCCAGCTCGCCCACCGCCGTCGCTCCCTGCCGGAGCGCGCCGAGCTGGACGCCCTGGCCCGGGAGCTGTCGGCGCTGGAGGACGAGCGGGTCCGCGCCCAGGTGGCGGTGGACGACCTGGACCGGGACATCGCCCGGATGGAGAAGGACGTCGAGCAGGTCCGGGCCCGCAAGGAGAAGGACGAGGCTCGGCTCGCCGCCGGCACCGGCCCCGCCCGCGAGCTGGAGGCGCTCCAGCACGAGCTGGCGTCGCTGAACCGGCGGCAGAGCGACCTGGAGGACGCCGAGCTGGAGTTGATGGAGCAGCGGGAGACCGCGCAGGGCGTCCTCGACGGGGTGGAGCGGCGGCTGGCCGAGACCCGGGACAAGCGCGCCGCCACGGAGCAGCGCCGGGACGACAGCCTCGCCGAGATCGCCAAGGAGGAGGAGTTCAAGCGGGCCTCGCGTCAGCCGCTCGCCGCCGACCTCCCGTCCGACCTGGTGACGCTCTACGACCGGATCCGGGAGGACACCGGCCTCGGTGCGGCGCTGCTCACGGCGGGCCGCTGCGGGGGCTGCCGGCTGGAGCTCTCCGGCGCCGACCTGGCCCGGATCCGCAAGGCGGCCCCGGACGACGTGGTCCGCTGCGAGGACTGCCGACGGATCATGGTCCGGACCAACGAGTCGGGCCTGTAGACCGATGGCGCCACGGGTGGTCCTCGTCGAGGCCGACGGCGGGTCGCGGGGCAACCCCGGCCCGGCCGGCTACGGCGCCGTGGTCCGCGACCCGGACAGCGGCGAGGTGCTCGCCGAGCGGTTCGAGTCGATCGGAGTGACCACCAACAACGTGGCCGAGTACCGCGGCCTGATCGCCGGCCTGGAGGCCGCCGCCGAGCTGGGCGCCGCCGAGGTCGACGTCCGGATGGACTCGAAGCTGGTCGTCGAGCAGATGTGCGGCCGCTGGCAGATCAAGAACGCCGGTCTGCGTCCGCTCGCCGCGCGGGCCGCCGACCTGGTGACCCGGTTCGATGCGGTCCGCTTCGGGTGGATCCCCCGGGAGCGCAACCGGCACGCGGACGCGCTCGCCAACGCCGCGATGGACGGGGCCGCGTCCGCGCCGGCCGCGCCGGTGGTCGACGCGCCCCGGATCGTCGAGCCGCCGCGCGAGGTCGGCGTCGATCCGGCGGACCGGGCCACCGCACGGACGGTCGCCGACCGGGCCGCCACCGCGCGCGACACCGGCGGCGACGCGACGACCACCCCCGCCTCGTGGGAGCCGCGGCCCAGCTTCACCGCCACCCGGCTGATCCTGGTGCGGCACGGCGAGACCGAGTACACCGAGCAGGGCCGCTACTCCGGCCGCGGCGACGTCGCGCTCTCCGCCCGCGGCCGGGAGCAGGTCAAGGCCACGGCGTCCCGGGTGGCCGCGCTCGCGCCGGGCGCCGCGGCCGTGGTCAGCTCACCGCTCTCCCGGTGTACGCGGACCGCCGAGGCGATCTCCGCCGCCCTCGGTGGCGTGCCGGTGCGCCGCGACGAGAACCTCATCGAGTGCGACTTCGGCGCCTGGGAGGGGCGGACCTTCGCCGAGGTGCGCGAGGGCTGGCCGGGTGAGTTGGACGCCTGGCTCGCCTCGACCCGGGTGGCCCCGCCGGACGGGGAGTCGTTCGCCGAGGTCGCCGAGCGCGCGAGCCGGGCGGTGGCGGCGCTCCGTGAGGCGTACGCCCGGGAGACCGTCGTGGTGGTCTCGCACGTCTCGCCGATCAAGCTGGTGCTGCGTGACGCCCTCGCGGCGGACGACGCCTTCCTGCACCGGCTCTACCTCGACGCCGCCGGCATCTCCGTGGTGGACCTGTGGCCGGACGGCGGGGTTGCCGTCCGCTCGGTCAACGAGACGGCCCACCTGGCCGACATCGGCTGACGTCAACCCCTCCGACGGGTGGCGACCGCCACGTCGGACGATCTGGGATTCCGTTGACAGTGTGGTGAGCGTCGATCGAGGATCGGTCTCGTGCGAAGCGTTCACCTGACGAAGCGGGGTCACATCGACCTCCTGCGCGTCGCCAGCGCCGCCTGTCGACGCTCCCTCTGACGCCGGGTTCCCCTCCTCCTCGCACGCTGCTGGCGTAACCCCGATTCCGCAGGTCTCCGGCCCTGCGGCGCGTCCGCCTGCGCGCACTCCTCCTCGTGACAGGAGACGTGTCCTTGTTCGTCCGTAGAACCCTCACCCGGCTCACCGCGACCGCGGTGACCGCGACGGTGCTCGCGACGGCGGCGCTGACCGCGCCGGCCGCCGCGTCGGCCCTGCCGACGGTGCCGCCGACCGCTCCCGACCTGTCCGACATTCGCGGCTTCCCCCAGCGCAGCGTCCTGCCGGTCTGGCCGGACAACCCGGCGGACGCCTCCATCCCGATCGGCGTCATCGCATACGACGACATCGCGCCGAAGCTGAACTCCCTCCAGGCCGCCAGTGACCGGGTCTCCGCCCGGGTGGCCGGAAGATCCGCCGGTGGCTACGACCTGTACGCGGTCACGGTGACCGCGCCGGAGACCCGCGCGCAGGCCCGGCAGCAGGAGATCTGGAAGCGCGAGATCGAGGACGAGCCGGTCCGCGCCCAGCGAGACCAGGCGCTGCTCGCCGGCTACAAGACCCCGCTGTTCGTCAACGCCAACATCCACGGCAACGAGTGGGAGGGCACCGACGCGGCCCTGCGGGTGATCGAGCAACTGGCCACCGACACCAGCGCCGAGACGGCCCAGCTGCTGAGGCGCAACCGTCTCGTCTTCAACATCACGTCCAACCCGGACGGGCGGGTGGCGGGCACCCGGGCCAACGCCGCCGGCTACGACCTGAACCGTGACCTGACGATCGTGTCGCAGCCGGAGACCAACCTGATCCGCGAGCTCATCGTCGACACCAAGCCGATCATCACGCTGGACCTGCACGGCTACGTCAGCCCGACGCTGCTGCACCCCAGCACCCCGCCGCACAACGTCAACAACGAGTACGACCTGTACATCAAGCACGGTCTGCCGAACGCGCTGGCGATCGAGGCGGGGCTGCGCGACCTCGGGTATCCCGAGACGCAGCGGGCCCGCATCCCGTTCCGGGACGACGAGCCGGGGGTGTGGGACGACTTCCCGCCGATCTACGTGCCGTCGTTCGCGATGCTCCAGAGCAGCATTCCCTACACCATCGAGGCGCCGCTGAACCCGCGCGGCGGCAACCTCACGCCGGAGGAGCGGGTGCGTCGGTCCGGCATCAACACCGACGTGCACGAGGTGGCCATCCGGACGTCGCTGCGGTACATCCAGGAGCACCGCGCCGAGGTGCTGCACGACCAGGCCGAGGTCTACCGGCGCGGCTGGGCCGGCGAGCCGCTGCGTGACATCCCCGACGGCTACGTGCCGGGCTGGGGCCCGGAGGACGACTACCGCACCACGTTCCCCCGGGCGTACGTCATCCCCACCGGTGCCGGGCAGCGCTCCGAGCCGGCCGCGGCACGCCTGGTGGACCTGCTGATCGGTAGTGGCGGCCGGGTGTGGCGGGCGACGAAGCCGTTCACCGCCGACGGCCGGCGCTACGACACCGGCTCGTACGTCGTCGATCTGCACCAACCCAAGCGGGGCCTGGTCAACTCGCTGCTGGAGCCGGGTATCGACATCACCGAGCGGGTGGACGACCTGTACGCCGGGCCGGCTGCCTGGAGCCAGGAACTGACCTGGGGCGCCACCGTGGACACCCTCTGGGACGAGCTGCCCCGCGTGCGGCTGGAGCGGACGTACGACGGGCAGGCCGGCGGTGACCTGCCACCCGGCAACGGCGACCTGCGCCTCGACCCGCGCGACGCCGCCGACCTGCTGACGGTCAACTCGCTGCTGGCCAAGGGCGTCGCGGTCCACCGCCTCGCCGACGGGTCGGTGGTCGTCCCCGGCACGCCGACCAACCGCAGGCTGGCCCGGGCCGAGGTCCGCGCCAACGGGGTGACCTTCGAGCGCGCGCCGGCCCTGTGGAGCGGGGTCCGGCTGGACCGGGTGGTCGTCGGCTACCTCGGCACGGTGGAGGAGCGGGACACCCTGGCCGACCTCGGCTTCGAGGCCCGGGCCCTGACCGCCGCCACGCTCAGCACGACGCTGACCGCCGACGTGGACGTGCTCCTCGTGGCGGGCACCGTCACCCTCGCGAACCTGACGCCGGAGAACCGGGCCGCACTGGACGCCTTCCTCGCCCGTGGCGGCGGTGTGGTCGGCCTGGGCACGCCCGGTGCCGGGTTCAGCAACGCGTCCGGGCTGCTGTCGGTGACCGCCACGGCGGGCCCGAGCCTGGCCAGCGGGGTGGCCAACGTGGTCAACGCCGGCGGACCGGTCAGCACCAGCGCGGCGGCCCACGCGTTCATCAGCCAGCCGGTCTGGTTCACGAACCTGGGTGCGGGCGTCGCCGTCGAGCAGTCGTACGCGGCGGACCCGCTGCTGTCCGGCTGGTGGGCGGTCGGCGGCGCCGGTGGGCAAGGCGCGGCGGCCGGCCAGGCCAGCATCGTCCGGGGTGTGTCCGCCGGCGGCAGCGGTGTCGTGCTGTTCGGCACCGACCCGACGTTCCGCCTGCACCCGAAGGGTCTCCAGGCGCAGCTCGGCCGCGCTCTGCTGTGGACGGCCGAGCGGTGACCGCGCGGGGCTGACCGCCCAGCGCTGAGCCGATGACGGGCCCGGGTGCGACACGCGCCCGGGCCCGTTGCCGCGCCGGGGTCGGGTCGAAGGGCGCGCTCGGCTCACCGTTCGGCGCAGATCGTCGGCCGTTCGGCGCAGCGGCGTCGGGCGATCCGGCGTGACAGCGGTCACATGGTCGTAGCCTCCGGCCGTCACAACGCGCGTTTCCCCATCCCGGAGGTGTGTCACATGGCTGCACCCGAACCGGAGGCGCCACCCACGGCGTCGTCCAGGGCGAAGGACCACAGCCCCTGGAACTGGTTGCTCTTCATCCCGATCGTGGTGCCCCTGGTCCCGGCCTTCTTCAACGCGGACTCGCCCCGCCTGTTCGGCTTCCCGCGCTTCTACTGGCTCCAGCTGGCCTTCATCATCCTGGGCGTCACCACCACGACCGTGGTGTACCAGCTGACGAAGAAGCGGGGTGACCGCTGATGTGGCGCGACCACCTCACCGAGATCATCGTCTTCAGCCTGCTCCTCCTGCTGGTCAGCGCGATGGGCTTCGTGGCCGCCCGCTGGCGGGCCCCGAAGGACATGGCCCACCTGGACGAGTGGGGCCTGGGCGGACGCAGCTTCGGCGGCTGGATCACCTGGTTCCTCGTCGGCGGTGACCTCTACACCGCGTACACCTTCGTGGCGGTGCCGGCGCTGATGTTCGGGGCGGGCGCGGCCGGCTTCTTCGCCGTGCCGTACACCATCGTCATCTACCCGCTGGTGTTCCTGGTGCTGGTGCGGCTCTGGTCGGTCTCGCACCGGCACGGCTTCGTCACCCCGGCGGACTTCGTCCGCAAGCGGTTCGACTCGCCGGTGCTGGCGCTGCTCATCGCGATCACCGGCATCGTGGCCACCATGCCGTACATCGCGCTGCAACTCGTCGGCATCGAGGCGGTCCTCAAGACCATGGGGGTGACCGGCGACAGCACGCTCGCCCGACACCTGCCGATCATCGTGGCGTTCGCGATCCTGGCCGCCTACACCTACCAGTCGGGGCTGCGGGCGCCGGCGCTGATCGCGTTCGTCAAGGACTCGCTCATCTACGTCGTGATCCTGGTGGCGGTCTTCTACCTGCCCTACAAGCTGGGCGGCTGGGGCGAGATCTTCGACGCGGCGGACGCCAAGTTCGACGCCACCCCCAGCCCGAACGACGGCATCCTGCTCAACGCCAACAACCAGCTCCAGTACGTCACCCTGGCGTTCGGCTCGGCGCTGGCGCTCTTCCTCTACCCGCACAGCCTCACCGGCGTGCTGGCCAGCAAGAACCGGGACGTCATCAAGCGGAACATGTCCGCGCTGCCCGCGTACAGCCTGCTGCTCGGCCTGATCGCGCTGCTCGGGTTCATGGCGATCGCCGCCGGGGTGACTCCGCTGCCCGGGTCGAAGGAGGGCACCGTCGACAGCAACACCGTCGTGCCGGTGCTGTTCGACCAGCAGTTCCCGGACTGGTTCGCCGGCGTCGCGTACGCGGCCATCGGCATCGGTGCGCTCGTGCCCGCCGCCATCATGTCGATCGCGGCGGCGAACCTGTTCACCCGCAACATCTACAAGGAGTACCTGCGGCGCGACGCCACCCCGGCGCAGGAGGCGAACGTCTCGAAGATCACCTCGCTGGTGGTCAAGGTGGGCGCGGTGGCCTGCATCGTCTTCCTCGACCCGCAGTTCTCCATCGACCTCCAGCTGATCGGCGGCGTGATCATCCTCCAGACGCTGCCGGCGGTCGCCCTGGGCCTCTACACCCGATGGTTCCACCGGGGGGCGCTCATCGCGGGCTGGGTGGCCGGCATGGGGCTCGGCATGTGGATGCTCTACCAGGTCGCCAGCCCGACCCGGAAGCACTTCGGCGGCTCGGCCTTCCCGCTGGAGAAGTTCGGCTTCGACACCCCGAAGACGATCTACGTGGGCATCGTGGCCGTGCTGGTCAACCTGGCCGTCGCGGCGCTGCTGACGCTGGTGCTGCGCGCCGGCAAGGTGAACGACGGGGTCGACGGCACCGAGCCGGACGACTACTTCGCCGACGAGGGTGACCCCAGGGTCACCCCGGGCACCGACCGCGACGCCGACTCGGCCCGCGAACCGGTGGCCTGACCGCTGGTACGCCCGGGTGCCGACGCCGCTCGGCGCCCGGGCGTATCCGTGCCCGGGCCACCGCCAAGATCGTGCTCGATCCTTGTTGTAGTGGTGTTGGACCGCGCGGAAGGCCACAACACCCAGGATCTTGCGTGATCTCGCGGTCGGCCGGCCTGTGCCGACGTCGCGCGCGGTCAGCGGCGACGGTTGCGCGACACCAGGGCCTGGTTGAGGCGGCCCAGCAGGGTGGCCAGCGTGGCGCGGTCCTCGGGGCTCCAGTCGGCGAGCATGTCGCCGTAGAGCCGCGTGCGGGCGCTCTGCACGGCGGCCATCCGTTGCAGGCCGGCCGGGGTGGGGGAGATGACGGTGCCCCGACCGTCCGTGGGGTCGGGGGCGCGGACGATGAGGCCGTCGCGCTGGAGCGCGGACACCTGCCGGGTCACTGTCGAGCCGTCCAGGTTGAGCCGGGCGGCGAGCGCGGAGACGTTCTGCGGGCCGGCGTCGTCCAGGTGCCGCAGGATCACGTACGCGGCCCGGTCGAGCACCCGGTGCTCGGCGGTGCCGGTGGCCCGCCGGGTGGCCTCGCCGAAGCGCATCAGCAGGGCCACCTCGGTCTCGATGCGGCCGAGGGTGCGCTCGTGGTCATCGCTCATAGCTGTATGATACAGAATAAGTAACTGTAGGATACAGCTAAATGGGGAGTCGGAGTGGATCGTCGTTCCGAGCCGAACCGCAGTGCCATCTACGCCACCACCCTGGTGGCCTTCCTCGCCATCGCGGGCATCGCCGTGGTCGACCCGATCCTGCCCGCCATCGGCGAGGCGATCGGGGTCACCGCGTGGCAGGTCGAGTTGCTGTTCACCGCGTACATCGCGGTGATGGCCGTCGGCATGATCCCGGCGACCCTCGCGAGCGGCCGCTTCGGGTTCAAGCCGGTGCTGGTCACCGGCGTGTCCGTGGTGGGGCTGGCCGCCATCCTCGCGTCGTTCAGCGACAACATCGTCCAGCTCAGCGTCCTGCGCGGTGTCTGGGGCCTCGGCAACGCGATGTTCTTCGCCACCGCCATGGTGGTGCTGGTCAACCTGGCCGTCGACCGCGAGTGGGCGGTCGGGCTCTTCGAGACCGCGCTCGGTCTGGGCTTCGCGGTCGGCCCGCTCATCGGCGGTCTGCTCGGCCAGGTCACCTGGCGGCTGCCCTTCTTCGTCTGCGGCGTCTTCATGGTGCTCGCCCTCGCGGTGGCCGCCCGCAAGCTGCGTGAACCGACCAACCGACAGGCCCCCGTACGCGTCGGGAAGATCTTCGGCACCTACCGCCGGCCCGCCTTCATCGCGCTCTGCGTGGTGACCGCGGCGTACAACTTCGTCTTCTTCCTCGTCCTCGGCTACACGCCGCTCTTCCTGCACCTGGACGTCGTTCCGCTGGGCCTGGCGTTCACCGGCTGGGGCCTCGGCCTGGCCGCCGGCATCCTGGTGATCGGTCACCGGCTCGCCCACCGGATCGGCGCGGTGCAGACCGTCGGCGTCGCCATCGCCGGGCTGCTGATCTGCATGGTCCTCTTCGCCACCTCCACCGGCACCGCCGAGGCGCTGGTCGTGCTGGTCGCCTCCGGGCTCTGCATGGGCCTGGCCAACGCCAACCTCACCGACCTGGCGCTCGGCCTCGGCTCCCGCGACCGCCGCGTCGCCACCGGCGCGTTCAACCTGGTCCGCTGGGGTGCCGCCGCCCCGGCCCCGATCATCGCCGGCAAGCTCGCCGAGCACTCGCTGGCGCTGCCCTTCTGGGTCGGCTTCGCGGTGCTCGCGGTCGGCGTGCTGGTGTACCTCGCCTCCGCGCACCTGATGGCCGCCGGTTACGGCGAACGCGTGCTGTGGTCCCGCTGGAACCGCGCCGCCGCCGGTGCCGAGCACGCCCCGGAGGAGCCGGTCGGCGAGGCGTACTGAGCGGCGGTGGGGCGGCGTCGGGGTGGCGGTTGCCGTCGGCGTCGGGTGCCGGTTGCCGTCAGCCGAGGGCGCGCCAGAGCAGGTAGAGGCCGATGACCGTGCCGAAGACGACGATCAGCGTCTTGAGCACCACCGGCGGCAGCCGGCGGACCAGCCGGGCGCCCACATAACCGCCGAGCAGCGTCGCGGGCGCCACCACCGCCACGGCAGCCCAGTTCACCGGCCCGAACAGCGAGAACACCACCACCGTGGTCAGCCCCACCACCGCCGACAACAGGTTCTTGATCGCGGTCACCCGGGCCAGCGTCGCGTCGAGGACGAGCGCCAGACCGGCGACCAGCATCACCCCGAGCGCCGCGCCGAAGTAGCCGCCGTACACCGCGCCGAGCGCGACCATGGCCTGCACCGTGACCGTACGGCGGCGCGGCGAGAGGTCGCGGGGGTGACCGACGAGGCGGCGCAGCGGGTCCTGGAAGGCCAGCACCGCCGTGGCCCCGAGCACCAGGAACGGTACGGCCACCTCGAAGGCGCGCGCCGGCGTGGCGAGCAGCAGCAGCGCCCCGCCGATCGTGCCGAGCACCGTGGTCGGCACCAGCGCGGCCAGCGACCGCCCCCGGGGCAGGTCCATCCGGCTCCCGGCGACGCTGGCCGCGTACCCCGGAAAGACCGCCACCGAGTTGCTGACGTTCGCCGCGACCGGCGGCAGCCCGACGGCGATCATGGCCGGGAAGGTGATCAGCGACCCACCGCCGGCCACCGCGTTGACCGTGCCGGCGGCGAGGCCGGCGGCGAGCAGCAGCACGGCGGAGGTGAGATCCATGATCCCCGCAGGCTAGTACCCGAGCGATCGACGCGCGCGCTCGGTCACCGTGCCGATCGCCGATGCGGCGGCTCTCGTCGGCGGCTGTCGCTCAGGGCGACCCGGCGGGCTCGTGCCGGGCGGCGCGGTCGTGCGGCGGCCCGGCGGGCTCGTGCCGCGGGTGCGATCGTGCGGCGGCCCGGCGGCCCGGCGGCCCGGCGGCCCGGGGGCCCGGCGGCCCGGGGGCCCGGCGGCCCGGGGGCCCGGCGGCCCGGTGGCCCGGCGGGCTCGTGCCGCGCGGCGCGATCGTGCGGCGGGCGGGGTGGCAATAGGTGACGCCCTGCCGTCGTTAGGATGAGTGCGCGACGGACGAGTCGACCGGGCGGTCGCGTCGGCGGGCCCCGGCCCGCCGCCGAGGAACGTCCGGACTCCACAGGGCAGGGTGGTTGTTAACGGCAACCCGGGGCGACCCGCGGGACAGTGCCACAGAAAACAGACCGCCGACCCCAACGGGGACGGTAAGGGTGAAACGGTGGGGTAAGAGCCCACCAGCACCCCGGGTGACCGGGGTGGCTCGGTAAACCCCACCCGGAGCAAGGCCAAGAAGGGTTGTCGACCGCGAGGACGACGCCCCGCGCAGACGCTTGAGGACGGCCCGTCCGATGTCTGCGGGTAGGCCGCTGGAGCCTGCCGGCAACGGTAGGCCGAGATGGATGGCCGCCGCCGGCGCGAGCCCACGGGCGCGCGCCGCGCACAGAATCCGGCGTACAGGTCGACTCGTCCGTCGCCCACCAGCTCAGAGCCCCGATCAAGGCTCTGAGCTGGTTCTATGTCCAGGCGTCGGTGGTTGTTCATGGTCAACATTGGGCGGCGTTTGACGCCCTAACGACGCCCTGACGCCCTGGAGGCGCCCTGAGCGCCGGCTCAGTTGACCTCTTGCCGGGTCGGGCTGGCTGTGTCGCTGTGGGCCGTCTGAGGGGGCCTGTTGCTCGATCGTTTCGGATCGGAGCCGGCGGCTCTGTGGGAAGGGCCGGGCATGTCCTGGCGGTGGAACTGGTGCCGCGACCGGTGATCCGGTGGCAAGCCAGTCCCGGGGTTGGACTGGCGCGGCAGGCGGAAGCCCCGACCACTCGACCGGATTGACCTGCCGGCTTCCGTCACGGCATAGCTGAGGCTGGCTCCTCTTCCCGTGGGGGCGGTGTCCCGGCGGCTGTCGGTGGCTTACCGCCCCGGCGCCGTAGGCGGCCGGGGCGGCTTGCTGCCGGCCGGGCTTGCCGCCCCGCACCGCGCGGAGCGCGGTGCCTTGATCCAGAACAGAGGAAATCGGCAGTACTCAGGTCGGTCTAGGGTCTGCCTTCGAGCTTTCGGCTAAGCGGGGAGGCTGCCAGCTTTCCCGAGCGAGTTCTCGAAGTTCCTCGATGGCTGATGGCAGACCGATGGAAGCGGGGGTGCGACCGTAGTACGATAGGTAATCACGAATAATTGAGCCAATAATTGTTCGCACCCCACGCCACTGACGTCCCTCCACAATCCTAACGAGCGTGGAGGGGGGTACAGAACGCCATGCAATCTCTCCGAAGGATCGGAGCGTATCAAGTAGATACAGAACTTGCTGATCAGGTGTGGCAGCTTCTTCAACCAACTTGACCATGTCGAAGCTAACGACCGGCTCGCCGTAGTCGCCGGCTCGTGTCGTACGCACCACATTCTGGCTGGCCGTTATAAAAGCATCTCTATGCGCATCCGGAACAGACTGGGCGCTGCGGAGGAGGAGGAGAGAGTCCAATGCTCCTTTGAAACGCCCTTTCAAGAGCATTGGGGATAGCAGTTCGTGGTGCGCGTCTAGCAAGTAGGGACACCTAACCACCAAGGCGTACATGGAAGGCAGGGGATGCCGATATTCGGTTGGATCATTCTTCGTGATCGCATGCAGGAGCGCGCCAACTATCTCCGTCACGAGATCCTGCGGCATCCATGGGCCGTCATCCACAAGCAGGTTTACTAGCAGCATGGCGGTGTTTGGAGCGATAATCTCGTCGGGGTGGTTGCGAAGCAGTTGAAAGATTGAATAGTAGTTGCGAAGGTCCCAGTAGGTTAGATATTCAAACTGGGGCACTGGCCACCTCGTTGTGACCGTATTCACTAAAGCATTGTGCAGATCGAGTGAGAATCTCGATCGGATCAATTCTGCGCCGGCACTGTGGCCTAGACGGAAGTGAGCCTCCCGGGTCAGATTTCCGGCAATAAGTTCGGCGATCTGGTCTGGCAACGCGACTCCAGCTGTCGGCGTCGCGACTATGCGATCTTGCACCCTACTCAACTTCAGCATCAGACCGTCGTAGGCTGATCCGGACAAACCCGCCCGCCAGAGGTAGACAGTCGATCGCCAAACCGTTTCGTTCGAAAGCTCTTCGATCTCCATACCCTCATCGCGTGATAGAGCCGCAAGGGTTACGATGTTGGCGGTGTAATTTGCCAAACGTACGATTGGGTCAAAGGGGACCGGCTCGTAATCTTCAAGTCCCGATCCTCGCTTTCTAGCGTCTCGAAACAATATGCTCAGCGTCCTGCGTACTGGCTCCGTATCCTGGAAAGATTCACGGATGATGCTTCTAGCGAAGGCGGTTGTTGCTTCTCGACTGGTAAGTGGTTGATGAGAAAGTAGTGCGCGAAATACTCCGTCGTCGGGACGTGCGACGAAGAGACGTTCCCGAGTGCGTTCCCAGTCTTGAGTGAGGTCAGCTAGAAGGAAACAGACGTGTTCCGCTACGAGGTATTCGCCGAAAGTGGCATGTAGGAACTCATAGGTTCTCCGGCTCACGTCCCCTATGTGTTCATCCGCCTGTGCTACATGGACGAAGAAGAAGGCAGCGATTGTCTTACTTGCGCGACTTACGGGCTCGGCAAACCCTTTCTCGTAGGAACGTCGATCGTCTGTCATGAAGGCGTCTAGATCCCTTGCAAGATCCTCCTCGGCGATATACTGATGGCCACGGTTAAACATGGCAAAGGCGGCTAGGGCTAAGTCACGTCGAAGGACCTTCTCCTGCCGGCGCAGTTCGGGCTCGCCGACTTCAGTTGGAGCCTTCTCCCTGACCTGACGACTGATGAAGGAATCAAGAAGTTTCTTATACAGTGTGGCTTGAGAGATATCGCCATTAGCTCCAGCGGCGAGGGCTTCGATTCCGCTCTCTGCGTCATAAATGGCCAGCAGTGTCAGAAGAAGGGGCTGTCTAGCGAGTCCGCCTAGACCGATGAGCCGGGTGGCGTCTAGGGGGATGAACTCTTCGCTAAGTCGGTTGACGTGATTCCACGAATCAACCCAACGGGTCACCTGCGCATCATCAAAGTGTTCAAGTCGGATCACGACAGAGTTCTTAGGAACTCTTGTGCGATCCATGACTAGCGTTCTGGACGTAATAATAGGAATTACTGAATGGTTGACTTGCCACTCTTCACTTTGAAAGCGGGCGATTTTTTCTATGTATCCGGACTGTGTTACCCCGGTTGCCTGGATCAGCTCGTCGAAGCCGTCAAAAATAACGACCTTCGTTGTCGGTGATTCGCGGCATAGGGCACCCCAACTTATGCGCTCCCTTGCCGTCGCCTCAATGGCTGCCTCAATCTGCTGATGTAGTTCCGCATCTGCGTTAACACGTCGAAGCCGAACAAGAATCGGAGTAAACGCGGCAGGCGGTAGCCTTGCAGCGACGATCTCTGTCAGTAGGCTTTTCCCTGCGCCAGGGTGGCCCAAGATAATGAGGGGCTTCTGGGTGCTGTCCGGGTGTGCGATGTAGCTCGCGAGGAAGCCCGCTAAATCGGCCTTGACTGGCTTTTCTTCCCAGTAGCTTTCACTTGTGAGATCCTCGTTTTGTTCGTAGACAGCGAGGCGGTATCGAGGACTGATGAATCCGTCAATGACCCTCGGGAAGGTAAGCCTGTCGCTAGAGTGCTCACTGCGCCATAGGTTCTTGGTGAGAACGCCGGCTGATGATGAGGCTAAACGAGCCTCGATGTCTGCGGCTTGTCGGCCTAGTATGGTTGCGGATAGCCTCTGTTCGAGAGCAGCCAGGGTTTCGGTGCTGTTTCCCTGGACTCTGTCAATTTGCTGCGCTATAGCCCGAACTTCTGCCCGAGTTGCCGCATGCTCATCGGACGATGCCCAGAATGAGAATTCTGGAATGTCAACTGCTAGGCGGGTATATCTATCACGATAAAGCGCAGCCGCCTTCTTTGTAACTGTTTCTTGTAGGCGGTTTCTGCTGGCAGTAGGGCGAACTGCGGGCCACGCAGATAACCCTTCGACGAAGCTTAGAGTAAGGTCGGCCAGGCGCCGGTAGCGTTCCTCTACGTGCGGTAGATTCTCAACGAATCCCCGCATTGGAGACGGAAGCGGTATCGTTCCGCTGTCTATCTCTCCCTCGAGGTCGCCTGCCATGCCGACGTCATTCAACCTTGACGCAATCCGATGCCTCTCGTCATCGGAGATATTCAACTCTTTGTATCGTGAACCGACTTCATTCTTAAAGGCGTCGAAAAAGGCGGATAGCCCCAGAACTGTGTGCGCAGCCTCTAGGAGATCATAATGACTCTTGCCAGTCTTGCCTTTAATTCTTCCGGCGGCATTTCCTGTTGCGTGCCGAAGTAGCGCGACTAGTTCGTTCTTTGGGTCTACCAAGGCAAGGCTGGCGCCTCCGGTGAGGGGTGACGCGCCGAGTATGACGCCTCCTAGGGCACGGTCGAGCCGCGTGATTTGTTCATCCCCGTTTGCGATGATTTTCATTGCCTGACGGTATGTCAATTGAGCACTAGGAGCCACGCCGTCTCCTTCGAGGGGTTGGTTGAATGAGGCGGAATCCTACCGAGGGTGATTCTCGTTTACTTCCAGGATCTGCGGGAGTGTCAGAAGTCCGACTTTCACTTGACTGGCGAGTGCCAGTGTCAAGTGCCGAGTGCCGGAGGGCCTTTCTGTGCCCTAGTTGGATCATTTTTATTGCTGGAACTGGCCGTGATGCCACCCTTTTGGACTTGGTTAGGATTAGCTATCTGGTCCTTGTGTCGGTTCGATAAGTCTGACGACTCGATTGGCTTTCCCTGGCTTTCGAATCACGCTCTCATGCTCAACCAGCAGAGCCCCAATCGCAACACCTAGCAGCTTCGCTAAATGCTCATCTGCGATGATCTGACGCTGGGTGGGCGCTTCAGACCTGTCGGTTTGTGGGAGCGCGACAAAAGTCCCTCTGCCGCTCTGTGTTGCAACAATCCCTTCGTCCCTAAGCGTGGCGATTGCGTGTCGTATAGTCCCACGACTCGCGCCAAACTCGGCTGTGAGAGTGCTTTCGGCGGGCAGGAGCGTCCCGGGTGGAATGAGGCCGCTCTCGATGCGCTCTCTCAATTCTTCTGCGATCAAACGGTAGCGCGGCTGTCCGTAGCGCGGGGTGGGCACTTGGTCACCGTACATGGCACTTGTCTTACCAAGTGCCAAGCGGGAGTGTCGCTTTGATGTGTAGACAACCCGTCCACTTGTAGGTACGTTTCGGATGTGCGGCTGGGTTGACGGCGTGTATCAGGGGTGGTGCTGCGTCGGCCTGGTCGTGGGTGAGGCGCGGCGTCCTGGTGGGCCGGTTGCGGTGGCCGCGCGTACAAGGTGGCTCGGTGATACCCGACCCGTCCGGTGTCGGACGGTGCGCCGTGCCCTGTGTCGGGCCGGTGGCCGGCTGATTCCCCCTGGTCGGCCGCCGGCTCTCCTATACCTGGAGGTGCGATGCCTGGCTCTCATCGTCGACGTCCCTGGTTCTCGTTCTGGCGGTCCCGCCGACAGCCGGACCAGGCCGGAGCAGCAGGAAACCGACCACGCGAATCCGTGCCTGCTCGCAACGCCGCTCCGCTGCGCTGGGCCATGGAGCGGACCCGTGAGCTGCCAGCACTGCGTCATGCGCCGCTGCTGACCCGGGGGCAGATTTTTCGGGGCAACGGTGGACGGTGGCCGCGATGAGTCAGACAGGTCGGCGGCCTGCCGTGGCGAGTCATCCTGCGTGGTGTGCGCTGGATCGGTGTGGGCATCTGGTGCCGCCGGTGCTCGCGCACATGGCGCGACGTCATCGCGGCGTACTGCTGCGGGTTGGTGAGGTCCGGTCCTCTGGGATGGTCGCGTCATACCTGATCGGCTCCGACGACGAGCCGCCGTCGGTCGCGGTGCACGCCTCCTGCCGTGCCGGCGCTGGCTGGGCCGAACTCACCCTCCCGCAAGCGGTGCAACTGGTCGACCAACTCGGCTCGCTCCTGACGCAAGCCGCCAGCCCAGGGGAGGACCAGCATGGGCGGCAGTGACGAGCCAACCAACATCCCGGCGGCCATCACTGCCGAGGAGGCGTCGTGTCCTGACTGGTGCCGGGGCTGCGGGCCGAACGATCCGATGCACCGGGGGCTGCTGGCCACGATCGGCAGCGAGGGCGGCGGTTGGGTGAGCCTGCAACTGCTCCTGGACCGCTTCCGCCGCCGTGACCCGGTCGTGAAGGTCGACGCGACTCGCTCTGGTGCTACGCGATCGGTGGTGCTGTCGCGGGCGCAGCTCGATCGGCTGATCTACGAACTGACCTACGCCCGGTGGCGGGTGATGACCAAGGGACAACCATTGGAGGGACACGATGACCGCCACTGACCGCAGCTCCCGCCGTACGCCGGTATCCGCGCATCGTTTGCGTCGGCCGGTGGTCGAGGTACCTCCGGTGCCGGAGCGGCCGGCGGGTGGGACCACCTGGCAGTCGTTGGAACGTCTAGGGGGTACGGTGACCGGTGTGCATGGCCGGGACTGGCGCCCTCGTTACCTGCAACTCGCCGAAGAGTTGCGGGTCAAAATCACGAGCGGGGAACTCGCCCCCGGCACGCTGATGCCGTCGGAGACGGAGTTGGCCGAGACATCGGGCCTGTCGCGTACGAGTGTCCGCAACGCCATCCGGCAGCTCCGTGAGTGGGGTCTGGTCCGTGCGGAGCAGGGGCGCGGGACCTACGTACGGGCACCGCGTCAGCGGGTACGGCGTCGTAACGCGGAGCGGTACCAGTGGGAAAAGGACCGGGTCCTGCTCGATGAGGCCGAGCGGCTCAAGACGGGTGCGACCGAGCATGACACCGGCCTGACTGTCGATGATCTCAAGTTCCACGCCGAGTACACCCGCGTGGAAGCGGACGCGGAGATGGCGGCGGCGCTGCGCGTTGAGCCGGGTACGCCGTTGCTGCGGCGGGTGTACTGGACGTCGTCGCGGCATGAGAATGCGCCGTTGACCATGTCGTACTCGTACCTGCCCTATGAGCTGGTGGCCGCGAACCCGGACCTGCTCGACGCCAGCAACGAGCCCTGGCCCGGCGGCTCGCAGCACCAGCTCTACACGGTCGGCGTCGAGCTGGACCGCATCGAGGACGAGGTTCGCGCGCGTCCGCCGTCGCCGGATGAGGCCGAACTCCTCGACATCGACCCCGGCGTCTCGGTGCTGACCGTGCGGAAGACCTCCATCGACATCACCGGGCGTGTCGTCGAGGTGGCCGACGTGGTGATGCCGGGGGACCGGACGGAACTGGTCTACTCCCACAAACTGCAACGGTGGAAAACTTGACGCACCTCGTCTCGGTCATCACGCCCGTCCATGCCCCGAGCATCGAATACCTGGCTGGCGCGTACGACTCGTTGGTCAAGCAGGACATGCCCGACGGGTGGGACTGGCAATGGCTCGTCCAGGAAGACGGGCAGACCGGCGCGTTGAACGGGGTACTGCCGGACGACCCTCGCATCAGCATCGGCGGCGGTCGTCCCGGCGGCCCAGGTGTTGCCCGCACCCTCGCTCTTTCCCGTGTCACCGGGCAACACGTCAAGGTGCTCGACGCGGACGACCAACTCACGGCCGGTGCTCTCGCCCGGGACATCGCCGCCTTCGAGGCGCATCCGCACATCGGCTGGACGACTTCGCGCGTCCTGGATCTGATGCCCGACGGGTCAACCGTCGGATGGGACAAGGATCCGGACGGCGGCCCCATCAGCCGCGGTGCCGTCCTCGGCTTTTGGCAAGCCAACGGCTACCGCGCCCAGGTCCACCCCGCCACCCTCTGCATCCGCCGGGACCTGCTCTTGGCCCTCGGCGGCTGGATGGCGCTCCCGGCCTCTGAGGACACCGGCCTTCTCCTGGCCGCCAGCGCAGTCAGCGAAGGCTACTTCACCCGCGAACACGGCCTCCTCTACCGCAAATGGCCCGGCCAAGTCACCAGCCAAGCCGCCCACCGCGAACCCATCGAGTACGAAGGCCGCATGAAAATCATCGAGGCCAGAGCCGAAGCCCTGGCCTCAATGCTCCCGAACGGCCTGCCGATCACCCCTGCGCCGTAGCCTCGCGGGTAAAGCCCGTTCTTGATCAGGTCTACCGGCTCGCTGGACGTTGCGGCCAGCAACTTCTATTCAACTCCGGCGGCGACCTCGTCGTGCCCCTTCAACGAGGGCCAGATCCGTCCAGCGGCGCGGTTGCCGGAAGCAGCCTCCGCCGGTCAAGCTGACCGAGAGTCGCACGGTCCTCGTAGGATCCGGCGCATGAGGTTCGGACGCATCATCGATGCTCTGCGTCGCCTGCACAACCCGACTTTGCCGATTCTGGACGTGCCCCCGGAACACATCGCCACTTATACCGAAGCAGTCATCTATTATACGTTCGTCTTTGGTGATTCACCTGTCTCCCCGCACGCTGTTGCTGACCGACTCTTAGCGGCAGAGCTTGCCGAGACGGTTACCTCGCCTGCAGATGGTGAGGTGCTTATGGCGCCTCGATACAAGGAACTTGCCAGAACTATTCGTAAAGCCGAGGGGATTGCCGAGGTCGGCCGCGCTATAGATGGCGGGCGGCTATTGGGCTGGATATGCAAAAATCCGTTACTTGCGGCCGAGGTGGCGGTGCTGGTATTTGGCAGAAGGCTGAAGCGGGCCATCGGACGGAAAATCGATGGTGCTGGTAAACCGTCTGACACTGATGAGGGTGTCGAAGGTATGATGCGCGACCTCATTGATAAGGTTAATCATGCTGTTGCAAAGCGGCAAGCATTGAATGCTATTCAGCATGCGCGCGAGCAGGATATGTATCAGCCGGCATATCTGGAGTCCGAGCCGTACCTGCGGCTGACGTTGCGGAGCGCGAACTTTGCGCTTGCTGGTTTCGACGGTCAGGAAGGGGGCGCGGCTGGACAGGCCGGAGAGGTCCTTCTTCTCGTGCACCAATCAGGCGTGTTCCAGTTAACTGTGGCGGTTCGGATGCCGGAAGGAATAGATACAGATGAGCTGATATCGCGATCCATTGGATCGGGTGTTGAATTTAGTTGGAGCGAAGTCGCCGAACCGGTCCTACTGTTTGCCTCGAAGAGGCTTAACATCGACCGACGTAGAATGCCCGGCAAGTGGTTGAGTGAAGTGCGTGAGGGGACGCGATGGCGGCGATTCGATCACGCTGAACCGGTGAGTCTCGTTGATCTGTTCCGCACGTATCAGCATGCAATACTCGAAGCTTCGGGCGCATCGGGCGATGAGTGGTTGTGTCATGCCACTGTTTGTATCGATCGCCTAGGCTGTTGCGAGACGCAGTCTGCCTGGACCAGCCGGCATCGAGCCGAGCTGACGGGAATGTTGCTGCGTGATGGTGGTTACGCAGGGTTGCGTGAGGCGGCGACACTTAAGCTTCCGCCAGATACCTCTATTAGGATGGATCATTCGGTCTGGCATGGCCACGCATCAACGCTGCTCATGCATTGGGGGGAGGGGTCGAGGCATTTCGATGACCATCTGTGGACGCTGTTGCTGGGCGAGAGCTTCCTTCTTCAATACTGGCAGCTCCGTGCGTTGGACAAGTCTTTGCAGATGATCGAGAGTCAACGTACGGCTAAGGGTGCGCGTGCCTTGCAGCGAAGGCTCATATTCGGCCTACAGGAATTCCATCGCTCCGCGCTGTCCTATGGAAGTGCGCAGGATCAGGTGTTAGCTCTCCTGCGAGAGTCTGGCGCTGAGCGTATTCGTGCACAAATAGGGGAGCGCCTCGATCAACTTGGTGCTATTGATGCATCCGAGCGGGCGGAGCGAGTTGCTGCCCGATCAACTGCCGCTGCAGTGGCTGCATTCATAGTTGCGGTTATCTTTGGGCTGCCTGCGATTGATCAGACCCTAAATTTGGTGAGATCGATTCCTGGGGAGGGGGTGGCCAACACCCTGTCCGGTCCACTGCAAGGCCTTGCGAATCTTGGCGTGGCCGGTTCGTTTATTAGCTACGTAGCAGTGCTCGCGGTCTTCTTGGCGGCGCTGTTGGCTTTCGGGCTCCCTCGGCGTCAGTATCGGCCCAGAAGGATTCGCCGAGCCGGCGGTGCGTGGGTCAATGGAACCATCAAGGTAGTACGGCATCACCGAAGCGAACATCGCGAGATGGCCGAGGACTAGCAGCGGCCTATTTGGTGGCGATGGTGTGTTTTCAGCTGCGTGTGTCAGCGGTAGGCAATTTCGACGCACGCTTGATAAGCTAATTTGCTTCAATCTTTGTCCCATTGGGCGGAATTGGTCCAGAACCTGGTCCGGTGCTGCGCTGCCCTGACGTGCTCGGTTAGGCGTCAGTTGCATCGCCTCCGCTTCGCTAGCCTGCGGAGCGTCAAGATCGTGAGTCAGCGCTGACATGCGCGCGCCGAGGAACTTGTTGACTTGTCTGCCAAGTGCCGTCTACCTTAGACCGCAACTTGGCAGACAAGTTAACAACCTGGAGGATGAGCGATGGCTCTGCGTGGCGGTACGAGGTTCGCCGTGCGGTTCGAGGACGTGTTCCCGGCGGGGTGCGCGTTGGTGCCCGAGTCGCTGGGTGAGGTTGAGGACTACGACGAGAAGACCGGCCGGCGGTCCCCGGCCAAGGACAAGGTGACCGGTCAGCGCGTGTGGCAGGTCCGGGTGATGGACCTTGACCCTGAGCTGGGCAAGCGGTCGCGGGAGACGACGGTGAAGATCTCGGCTGACTATCAGCCGGTCCCGCCGTCGGGTGCGCCGTTCGAGGCGGTGGAGTTCGACGGGATGACGGTGACGCCGTACGTGGCGAACAACGGTCGGATGGCGTATTCGCTGCGGGCGACCGGGCTGCGGGCTCCGGTTGCCGGCGGCAAGAAGGCGGCGGCGTAGCCGTATCAGGTGGGGGCGGGGCTGTCTGGTCTTGGCGGACGGCAGCCCCGCCCCCTGGTGTCTCTTCCCCTGCTCTGTCGAGAGAGGTCGTGACGTGTCCAAGGGTAGGCGTCGGGCTGGCCGTGGCTGGCCCGGGTGTGGCGTGTGTCGGGTTCGGCTGTTGCGGGGTGCCTGGTGATCGGGCGGCCTCGCGGTGAAGTGGTGATGACCTCGGCCGGGGATCTGATGGTGATCCGGCCGAAGCGGTTCGCGCTGCCGCTGTGGGCGGTGCTGTTCGGCATGGTGCTGCGCTGGTCCGCGCGGGCTGTCTGGTGGTGCCTGCGGCATCCGGTGGCCACCGGCTCGGCGGTGCTGGCGTTGTGGCTGTACGTCGAGTTCGGCTGGTCTGGTCTGGTGGTGCCGCTGGTGCTCGCGTCGGCGGTCTCGGCGGTGTGGCGGTGGCGGGACGAGTCGTCCTGGTGGACCTGGCTGGCGGGTCCTCTGCTCGGGACGTTCCGGCGGGTGTTCGTCTACCGGCGGGTGTGGCGTGAGGCCATGACGCTGTGCCGGCTCGCCGACACGTACGACCATCGGCCGGTCCTGCCGCAACTCCTGCGGGTGCGATCAGATCAGGCGCTCGACGTGCTGACCGTCCGCATGGTCCGGGGCCAGACACCGCAACAGTTCCAGGCGGTCAGCGCCAACCTGGCATACGCCTTCGGCCGGCGACACGTCCGGGTCTACTCGGAAAGCCCCGGCGACCCGCCGACCCGCACCGGCCAGGCGGCCTGGCTGCTGCGGCTGGTCGACCGGGTGCGGTACCGGGATCGGCCGACGCTGGTCTACCTGGCGGTGGTGCGTACCGATGCGCTGCGTACGGTGGTCCCACCGTTCCCGGTGCCGACGGTGCCGGATTTCACCGCGCTGCCCCTGGCCCGGCGGGAAGACCTGCGCCCCTGGTCACTGCACCTGCTTGCCACGCATGTTCTCGTCGGTGGGGCGACCCGTTCCGGTAAGGGTTCGGTGTTGTGGTCGCTGGTGCGTGTCCTCGGCGGTGGGATCGCCTCCGGCCTCGTCCGGCTCTGGGTGATCGACCCCAAGGGCGGGATGGAGTTCGCGCTCGGCCGTCCGATGTTCGCCCGGTTCGCCTGCAAGTCGTTCGAGGCCATGGCCGACCTCCTCGACGAGGCCGTCACCGTGCTACGCGAACGGCAGTCCCGCCTTGCGGGCACGGTGCGCGTACACACGCCGACCGAGGCTGACCCCCTGGTCGTAGTCGTCGTTGACGAGATGGCGGCGCTGACCGCGTACCTGCAAGATGTGGAGCTGCGTAAGCGCATCGCGTCGTCGCTGGGGTTGCTGCTGTCCCAGGGTGCCGGCGTCGGGGTCCTCGTGGTGGCGGCGTTGCAGGATCCGCGTAAGGATGTGCTGCCGTTTCGGGACCTGTTCCCGACCCGCATCGCGCTCGGCCTGACCGAGGCGTCGCAGGTCGACATGGTCCTTGGTGACGGTGCCCGCAACCGGGGCGCGCTGGCCGACCAGATGCCCAGGTGGGCCAAGGGCGTCGGGTACGTGATCCTCGACGGCACCCCCGACCCCATGCGGGTCCGCTTCTCGTACGTCTCCGACGACGACATCCGGGCCATGGCCCGCCACTACCCGGCGCCGGTCGACGCGGCGGACATCCTCGCCCAGGTCGGCCGGGAAACCGCCCCCGAACCCGCCCGGCCACCGTTGCCGCGTAAGCCGTCCGGGCCGCTGCTGCCCGAATCGCTGCGCAGTCTCCTCGACCGCGACACCGGGGGTGAGGGCCGATGACCGCGACCGGCCGCCGCTTCTACCGGCTGCGTACCCCCGAACCGGTCACCGCCGTCTCCGTCCGCGTCGACCCGGACCGGCCCGACCCGTACCCGGTCTATCTCGCGGTGGGTGCGGGCCGGCGACGGATGTCCCTGACCCCCGACGAAGCGTGGGCGCTGTGGCGCTGCCTCTCCGAAGCGGTCGCCTCCCTCGGCACCCCACCCGACTACATCCGCACCGACATCCGACCGGCCCGGAGGTAACCGCCGTGAACACCCTCACCCGCATCATCAACCGGCTCCGGCGTCCGCTGCACATCCGGCTCGTCGGCCCCTCCCACCAGACCGCCGCCGCACTGCACGGCCTGGCGCACATGGTCAACCGCCGCCACGACATGAACGGCCGGCGCATCCGCATCGACCTGACCATCCGCGAAAAGCCGTTGCAGGAGTGGCGATGACCACGCGCACCGAATCCGCGGTACGCCTGGTGATCCTGCTCGCCATCGGCACCATGGCCGGCGCTGCCGCCTTCACCCACGTACATGACCTGTCCGTTGCCCATGGCCAACCACACTGGATCGGCTGGGCCAACGCCGTAGCCGTCGAGCTGATGGCGATCTACCTCGGCCTGGAACTACGCGCCCGCCGTCGCACCGGTCGCCCGGTCGGCCTGGTCGGCTCGCTCCTGGTGGCGTTCGCGCTGCTGTCCCTCGCCGCCCAGGTCGCCGGAGCCGAACCGTCCGTGTGGGGTTGGATCGTCGCGGCGGTGCCGTCGCTGGCCTTCCTCGCCCTGGTCAAGGTCGTCCTGTCCAACGCTCCGGTCACGCCACCGGCCGTCGAGCCGGACCAGCCGACCGCGTACCGGACCGAGGAACCTGAGCCGGCCACCGCCGTCGAACCGGTCCGCCCGGCTGAGCCAGCGGCTGTCGTCCCGGCGGCGCTGCCTCCCCGTGTCGTTCAGCCCAACCGGCCGCACGTCGTCGGGATCATCCGATGACCGCTGCCACCCTGCCCGGCCTCGAACCCGCCCCGACCCCGGCTGCACCACCTCGGCCGGGGTCGCGGGCGGCCCGCATGGCACTACCCCGCTCCGTCGACGTACTCAAAGAGATCGCCGCCGAATACGGCGTCTGCGTCCGCCCCCTCGCGATGCGGCGCACCGACCTGAACACCGGCCTGACCGAGATCATCGACCTGCCCTGCGGCGCAACCCGCGAAGACAAGTGCGCGCCGTGCGCCAAGAAGAACCGGCGGCTGCGGCAGGCACAGATCCGGGAAGGCTGGCACCGCGACGACGAGCCGCTACCGCCACCGGAACCGGCGACCGAGGAACAGAAGGCGCTGATCCTGCTGCGCGGTCACCTGGAGTTCTCCCGCGACGAGGCATCCCGCGCAAGCCAGTGGGACCAGGTCGAAGACCTCGACGAGGCAATCCGCGAAGTAGAAGAAGCCATCGCGGCCGAAGGGCTCCGGGGCCGGGTTGCCCCGCCGCACTCGACCGGCGACGACGTCCAGGCCGACGACGACAATGGCCGACGCCGCAAGCGCTCCACCCGCCGTCGACAGGATGCCCCCGACCTACCTCGGCGAAAGGTCGAGCGCCGCACCGTCGGCAAGACCTACACCGCCCCCGACGGCACCACCTACCGGCCGTCGATGTGGCTCACGCTCACCCTCGACTCCTACGGCCCGGTCCGCCCCGACGGCACTCCGCTCAACCCCGACCGGTACGACTACCGCCGCGCAGCCTGGGACGCCGTCCACTTCCCTCGGCTGCTCGACCGGTTCTGGCAGAACCTGCGCCGCTGCGAGGGATGGAACGTTCAGTACGCCGGCTGCGTCGAGCCCCAACGTCGACTCGCCCCACACGCTCACTTCGCCATCCGGGGCACCATCCCCCGCGACGTGCTCCGCACCGTGGCGGCGGCCACCTACCACCAGGTGTGGTGGCCCGCCGTGGATGTCCAGCGGTATACCCTCGACCGGCTCCCCGTCTGGGACGAGCAGGCTTCGGCATGGGTCGACCCGGACACCCGTGCGCCGCTGACCACCTGGTCGGAAGCCCTCGACGCCATCGACGACGACCCAGACGCGCAACCGGTGCACGTGGTGCGCTTCGGCTCCCAGGTCGACGCACGCGGCGTCATGCCTGGCACCGAAGACGCCGAACGGACCATCCGCTACGTCACGAAATACATCACCAAGCACACGGGCGACGTTCACAAGGCCACCACCGACCGGCAACGGGCGCACCTTGATCGGCTCTGGCAGGAACTCCAGATCACCCCCTGCACCGACCGCTGCGCGAACTGGCTGCTCTACGGCATCCAACCCAAGCGGGCACACGCGAAACTCAAGCCGGGCCGCTGCAAGGGCAAAGTCCACCAACGGGACACCCTCGGCATCGGCGGCCGGCGCATCCTCATCTCCCGCGACTGGTCCGGCAAGACCCTCTCCGACCACAAGCACGACGTCTGGGCCTGGGTGCGCGCACTGCTCGGCGTCAGCGTAGGTCTGGATGGCATCGACGACCAGGGCGCCACCGTCGAACCCGTCCGGCACGCCTGGGAACTCGCTCGCCCCGACGATCCCGACGTGGGGCCGCTGGCGCATCGGCTGCTGCGGGCGATCGGCGAACGTGCCCGCTGGCGTTCCGAACTCCTCGCGGCCAAGGACCGTGCGGCCCAACTCCCCGACACCACACGAACGGAAACGGACGGCAAGACGGGGGAGGGGCAGTGACGGTGACGAACGATGGGCTCTGGACGATCCGGGACGTGGCGGCGTACCTGCGGGTACCGACCGACACGCTGTACCGCTGGCGCAAGGTCAAGTACGGTCCGCCTGCGGCACGGGTCGGCCGACACCTGCGGTACGAACCGGAAGCGGTCCGGTCCTGGGTACGTGAGCAGGCGGCGGCCTGATGGGACACGTAGAGGATCGCTGGTACAAGACGCTGCGTCACCCGGGCGGGCAACGGGAGCGGGTCAAGACGGAACTGTTCGGCAAGGGCCTGCGCTACCGGGTGCGCTACATCGGCCCGGACGGCAAGGAACGCAAGAAGTCATTCCCCGATCGCGCCAAGCGTGAGGCTGAGGCGTTCCTCGTCTCGACTGAGTCGGACAAGCTGCGCGGCTCGTACGTCGACCCGGTCGCCGGTCGGATGACCTTCGCCGAGTACGCGGAAACCTGGCTTCGCACCCGGTCCTTCGACGAGTCGACTAGGGAGAGCACGGAGTTTCGGGTACGCAAGCACCTGCTGCCGTTCTTCGGCTCGAAGAAGCTGGCCGAGATCAAGCCGGGCCACATCCGGGCATGGGACGCGGATATGGTCGGCAAGCTGGCCCCGGCGACCCGGGCCGTGGTCTTCGCTCACCTGCGGACCATCCTCGGCGCGGCCGTCGATGACGAACGGATCGCCAAGAACCCGTGTTCGGCAAAGTCAGTCAAGCCGCCGCGACCGGTGCAACGCCGGGTGGTGCCGTGGCGGTACGACCAGGTCTCGGCAATCCGCGGTGGCCTCGCCCAGCGATATCGCCCGATGGTCGACCTCGGGGCCGGCTGCGGTCTGCGGCAGGGGGAGATCCTCGGCCTCGGGGTCGATGACATCGACTTTGACGCCGGCTGGGTGCACGTCTGCCGTCAGGTCAAGCTCGTCCGCTCCCGGCTGGTGTTCGGGCTGCCCAAGAACGACCGTGACCGCCGGATACCGCTGCCCGACTCCGTAGCCCAGGTGCTGAAGCAGCACGTCGACGACTTCGCCCCGGTGTCGCTCACCCTGCCGTGGGAGGACCCGGCCACCGACGAGCGGGTCACGGTCCCGCTGCTGTTCACCACCACCCGGCGCGGCGCGATCAACCGACGCACCTTCGACAACAAGAGTTGGCGTCCCGCTGTCGTGGCGGCCGGTATCACGCCGACCCGCTTCACCGGGATGCACGCGCTACGCCACTTCTACGCCTCGTCGCTGCTCGACGCGGGGGAGAGCATCAAGGCCCTCGCGTCGTACCTCGGCCACGCCGATCCGGGCTTCACCCTCCGGGTCTATACGCACCTGATGCCGGCCAGCGAGGAACGCACCCGCAACGCGATCGACAACCTATTCAGCCCCGACGAAAAGCCCTGACGCCCTGGCGACGCCCTGAGCGGGTGCATGGCGAACGAAACGCCTGCTCAGGGCGCGAATGAACTTCATAATCCGGCGTACAGGTCGACTCGTCCGTCGCTCACCAACTCAGCCACCTACGCATGGCGGCTCATGCGGGAGGTATTGCTCCCACAGGGAGGTCTGTGCTGTCCGGCAGGTGGTAGACCACCAGTGTCTGTTCGGCTCGCTCAGCGACGTGGAACGCGGTGTGCGACACGGTGATCACGCCCAGTCGGGGATGCCGGAGGCGCTTGCGGCCCGCGTGGCTGAACTGGATGTCGTACTGCGGCCACCACTGGCGTACCTCGGGGCTGGTCTCGGTGAGTTCGGCCACGAGTCGGGTTACCCGCGGGTGACCGGGATGCTGTCCTGCGATCGCCCGCAGCCGGGCCAGGATGCTGCGCGCCTCCCGCTCCCAGTCGACCAGTACCTGACGGGCGGCGGGCTCGGTGAACACCCAGCGTACGACGTTGCCACCCGGCCCCATGCCCTGGAACAGCTCCACCGCGGCGTCGTTGGTCGCGAGTAGGTCGTAGCAGATGCCGGTGACGTACGCGGGGTTGTCGCCCAGCAACGCCGGAACCCCTGCGATCTCGGGCGTCGCCTCCTCGGGGGCGTCCTGCTCGGGCGTGGCTCCCGCCCCGGCGAGGCGGTGCAGGTGTTGCTGCTCGGCGCCGGTCAACCGCAGCGCCCGGGCCAGGGCGTCGAGCACCTGGCCGGAGGGGCGTACGTCGCGGCCCTGCTCAAGATAGGTGAGCCAGGTGGCACTGATGCCGGCCAGCAGGGCCAGCTCCTCCCGGCGCAGCCCTGGTGTGCGCCGGCGCCGCGTGACCGGCAGACCCGCATCCGCCGGGGCTATCCGCTCGCGCCGGCTGCGCAGGAACGTGCCCAGCTCGTTGCTCACCCTGGGACCTCCGATACCAGAATAATGCGGCTCTGGATACCACCTTATCTGGTCGCCAAGCTTGTCCCATGCGTGCTTGGACTGTTGCTTCAGAAGACGACGACGTACGACTTTCCGAGGTTGCCTCGCCGACACTCCAGGGCGGTGGTGTGCTCGTGGAAGTGCTCGCCGCGCACCTGCCGGCGTACACGAAGATGGTGGTGAAGGGGAGCCGCGGCGGCCTGCCCGTGCCGCTCATCCTGGGTCCCTCCTGCGTCGGCCGGGTGACTGACGTCGCGCCCGACGTGTTCCACGTCGCCCCGGGCGACGTCGTGTTGGACACGGCGCTGCTCGACGCGGGCGGCGGCGACGAGATCCTGGTGGGCTGGGTCGGCCTGGGCGGTTCCGGGGCCGGCAGCGAGCGTACGGATCGCATGCGTACGGTGTGGCGCGACGGCGTCTTCGCGGAGACGGCGCTCTGCGCCAAGGAAACACTTGTCAAGTTGCCCGGTGCGGAGAACTACCCGGACCCGGCCCGTCTGTCGTTCCTGCCGTGGCTCTGCATCGCCGCCACGGGCCTGCACGCGGCGGGCCCGCTGACAGGCCGCGACGTCGCGGTGATCGGTGCGACGGGCCAACTCGGCGGCGCGGCGGTGCTGATGGCGCTCGCCGAGGGCGCCGCGACGGTGACGGCGGTGGGCCGCAACAAGGAGGCGCTCGACCGGCTGGCCGAGCTCGACCCCCGCGTGTGCATCCACCGGCTGACCGGCGACCGTACGACGGATGCGGCGGGTATCGGCCCGGTCGACGTCGCCCTCGACGCCCTCGGCGCTACGCCAACGGCCAACGCGACCATGGCCGCCTACGACAGCTTGCGAGGGCGCGGCACCCTTGTGGTCATCGGCGGCGTACGCCAAGACCTCACCATCCCGTACGGCGACCTGATGCGCCGCAGGCTCACCCTGCGCGGCTCCTGGATGAGCAACGAAGAGACCGTGACCACAGTGTGGAACCTGATCCGCTCCGGACTCCTGGACCTCTCCGCGATCGAGATGCATACGGTCGGCCTGGACGACCCGGCGGCCGCCCTCGACCTGGCAGAGCACGCCACGGGCCTCCGCTTCGTAGCCCTTGTCCCCTGACCGTCGGGCCAGCGAAGACATGGCTGCGCACACCGGATCCGGTGCCGCCCGGCCGGCATCGGCCAGGAACGTGGATGCGCCGCGTGCGCGCAGGTTCGGGGCTGGTCTGGGGTGGGGGCGAGAATGCGGTGCGACGTGATCTGCGTCGCCGAACCTGGTCGAGGTGACGAGTGAACGCGAGTCGCTCGCCATCGTCTGTCCCGGATGAAGCCCATCATCGACGGTGACGCTGACCGGTCAGGCGAATGAGGAGTGAGAGCGATTAAGAAATCTATCGGCAGGGCTGCCACCGCAGTGGCAGGCGCGGTAGTCGCAGGGCTGGGCCTGCTGGCTGTCCCCACGGCAGCCCGGGCTGCTACCAGCACCTGCAGCACCCCCTATATCGGGTTCGGACGGCTGTGCGCGAATATCGACCCGAGTCCTGGCTACCGGGCGGCGTTCACGACCAACGCTAACGGCGGCGGTCTGATACTCGATTTCAACCTGATTTGTGACAACAACCGGTGGTTCGGTGACGGCGGCAGCTTCCGCACCGAGGCCAATCGCGAGTATTCCTACGTGTTCAGCGTCGGCAATCAGGGCAATTGCAAGGTTCGGCTCTTCAATATGAGGAACGCCGACTTCTGGGACACGGCTTACATCGCCCCTTGATCAAGGCGGTGCGGCAGTCGGTTCGTCGAAGGCGGCTGCCGCACCGGCTGAAATCGCCGTATTACGCCGTCGCCGGCTCGGCCGGGAAGCTCAATGCCCGTGCGGGAGGGCAACCCACTCCCACTCCCACCCCACCCGCTCCGAACTGCCGATCACCGGCAGCGCCGGCACCGGCACCCTGCTGCCACTGCTCGCCATCGGCGTCGTCGCCAACGGCGCAGGTGCCGGCCTGATCCTGGCTCGCCGTAGGCGCGACGCCTGACACCCGGCCTGACCTCAGGCATCTCGTCACCGTGATGCGGAGGTGACGGGAGGCCAAGAGCCCTCGAATGATCCCGGGGGCTCTTGTCTCACCGAGTCCCAACTAACTGTTTTGGGGTTCTGCCTAAAGGGGTTAGGCTGGATCCTATGGTTCCCCTGACCGAGTCCGCCATCCGCGCCTCCTTCGTCAACTGCACGAAGGGCGAGGCGAAGCGGCTGGCGGTCCCACTGGATCTCATCGACCGCCCCTGGACCGACCTCGACTTCTTCGGGTGGCGGGACCTCTCCGGGGCCGAGCGGGCCTACCTGGTCGCCGACCCCGGCACCGGCCCGGTCGGGGTGGCGCTGCGGGTGGCGACCGGGTCCGGGCGCGCCCGGCGCAGCATGTGCTCGCTCTGCCTGACCACCCACACCGGCGACGGCGTCGCGCTGATGACCGCCCGCAAGGCCGGACCGACCGGGCGACAGGGCGACTCCGTGGGTCTCTACCTCTGCGCCGACCTGGCCTGCTCGCTCTACCTGCGGCGGAAGAAGGACGCCGGGCGGCACCTCGACGAGACCATCACGCTGGCGGAGAAGATCGAGCGCACCACGACCAACCTGACCGGCTTCCTGGGCAGGGTCCTGGGCTGACCCGATCGTCCGGGCCGGAGACGGGGCACGCCCGCCATCCGAACGGATGGCGGGCGTGCGACGTGATCTCAGCGACCGCCGGGCATCGCGCCGGTGGCCGTCGGGCTCAGCTCACTCCGGGTACGACGGTCCGGGCTCGGTGCGCAGCATCCGCTTGAGCATCCGGTTCGCCGCCCGCATGTCATCGCTGATCAGCTGCGTACGCACGGTGCCCTTGCCGGTCAGCTTGCCGCCCACCTCGTAGACGGTCGTCTCGCCGGGCAGCGGCACGGCCTGGCAGCCGGTGTACTGCTCGTCGGGCAGCCGGCCGTCCAACAGGTACGCGTAGACCGGGTCGTCCACGCACGGCGTGTAGTACGGGAAGACGCCGTGGCTGCCCTCGTTGTCGACACTGATCATCGACGCGCCGGGCAGCTTGCGGGACGCGGCGAGCGCGCCCTCGTACGCCGTGGCGACGTCCAGCTCGCTCTGCAGCATCAGCACCTTCGGGAAGGTCTTCCGATCCGGCTTCGGCATCTTGTTCGCCGTCGGCCAGTAGGCGCAGGCCGGCGGGTTCTGCAGGAACGGGGCGACCAGCGGCGCGTCCCGGGTCAGCCGTCGGCTGAACGCGTTCCAGTAGTCGACGCTGTCGTTCCACTGCCCGTCCTGGCAGCGGATCACCTCGAAGACGTAGTCGATGTCGTACGTGTACTCGGCGGTGCCCTGGGTCGGCGCCACCCGGTTCCGCTCAGCCTTGAGCGCCACCTCGGCGGCGGCCCGCGACTGCTGGATGTACGCCCGGTTGGCGGCGTCGATGCCCGGCGCGGCCAGCAACTTCTCGGTGGCTGCGGCGAGGATCTGCTCCGGCGTCCAGCCGTTCCACTCCTCGTAGTACTCGATGACCGCGTTCACCGCCGCGGCGGCGGTCGGGTAGTTCGTGGTGTCGTACAACGCGCCGAGGATGAAGTAGCCGAACATGAACGGCCCCATGCCGAGGCGGGTGCCGCCGGCCCGTTCGAACATCTCGCGGATCGCCATCGGGTCGGTGCCCCGGCCGTACAGGTCGGCGTGCCGCGCCATGTACGGCAGCAGCTGCTCCTGGAACGCCCGGTCCCGGGTGAACGGCTGCAGGTCCCAGGTCTCCTGCAGGGTCGACGAGCCGACCGCGGCGACCGAGTCGAGCACCATCCGGCCGGTGCGGCTCGGGAACGTGGCCGCGTACCAGGTGCCGAGCCAGGTGCCGTACGAGTAGCCGAGGTAGTTCAGCTTCCGCTCACCCAGCAGCACCCGGATGAAGTCCATGTCGTACGTGGTCTGCTCGGTGGTGATGTACTTCGTCAGCTCGGTGGAGCGGCAGCCGGCCACGTTGGCGCGGGTGATGAGGTCGTTGGTGACGTCCTCGTCGGTGTAGGTCACCGTGCACAGCAGCGGGGTGCTCTGTCCGACGCCGCGCGGGTCGAAGCCGATCACGTCGTAGTGCGCGGCGAGCTCGGGCGCGGAGAGCGCCACGTACGGCGCGAGCGACAGCCCGCTGCCGCCCGGACCGCCCGGGTTGACCAGCAGGACGCCCTTGCGGTCGCTGCCGGTGGCGGCGGTGCGGCTGACGCGTACCTGGATGGTCTTGCCGTCGGTGGGGTTGTGCCAGTCCCGCGGCACGGTGACCGTCGCGCAGGTCAGCCGCAGCTGTGCCTCCTGCTCCGGGGCGACGTCGGGCAGCCCGCACGGCTCCCAGTGCGGCTGCTGACCGGCGAGCGCCGCGGCCAGGACGGCGGTGTCGGGCTCGGTCGCCGTGGCCGCGGCGGCGGGGACGGCGGTGCCGGCGGTCAGGACGGCGGCGACGAGGGCGGTGGCGAGTGTGGCGGTCGCCCGGCGCGCCCGGGCGGAGCGGCGCGAGCCGATCGAGGGGTGAGGCATCCTCGGGTCCTCTCCGTTGTTGATCGATACGGCTACACCCTGACGGAGTTGTGTTTCGCCGCTCGCGTCTCGCGCTGACGAAGACCGGACATGGCAGGATCCGGCCAGCCCGGCGCCGCCCCGCTCACAACCAGCCGCGTCGGCTGGCCTGCACCCCGAGCTGGAACCGGCTGCGCGCCCCGAGCAGCTCCTGGAGCCGGCTGACCCGGCGGTGCACGGTGCGTTTGCTGACCCCGAGATCGCGCGCGATCGCCTCGTCGGTGAGGCCGGCGGTGAGCAGCGCGAGCAGCCGCTGGGTGGCGGCCGTCGGCTCGGCGTCGGGCTCCGCGGCGTCGGCGGTGGGGTGGATCGGCGCGCCGAGCCGCCAGAACACCTCGAAGAGGTCGCTGAGCCCGTCCAGCAGCCGGGACCGGTGCACCAGCACCGCGTCGGCGTCGTCTCCGCCGTCGCGCGGCAGGATGATGAGGCCACGGTCGGTGTCGGTGAGCATCATCTTGAGCGGCAGTTCGGGGAAGACCCGGGCCCGTTCGCCGGCTCCGGCCGCCGCGCGCACCGCCGCCAGCATCGCCTCGTCGTGCAGCAGTTCGCCCTCGTAGACGCAGCGGTAGCGCAGACCCCGCCGGAGCCCGTCGTACTGCACCTCCTCCGGCACCCGTGCGGTGTCGCGAAGGTACGGCCCGCGCTCCAGCCCGCGTACCTCCGTGCGGGCCCCGACCTGCAACTGGCGGAACAGCTCGCGGGCGGCGTGCTTGCCCTCGATGACCTCGACGAACGCGGCTCCCGTGCCGTGCACGGCGGTGTACAGGCCGGTGAGCGTCTCCGCCGCGGCGCGGGCCCGGGCCGCCTCCACCTCCCGCTGCATGGCCCAGTTCTCCAGCGCGGCGCGCGGTGGCCGGACGTGCAGCACGCCGGCGCCGTCGCGGTGTACCGCCCCGCAGCCGATCAGCCCGGCGAGGGCCGCGCGGGCCGCCGGCGCCGTGTCGGCAAGGAACTCCCGCTCCGGTACGGGTGCCGCCTTCAGCAGGTCACGGTAGACGTCCTCGACGCCCGGCATGACTGGGAGCGCTTCCGAACCCGGTTCGGACGCGACACCGAAGGCTTCGGGCGGCATGGCGAGGATCGTACCGACCGGCCTCGTCACCAGGCGTTGCGGCGGTGCCGGTTCGGCGGTCGTCGCACCCCCGCACCTTCGCGCCCGACGCCGGCGGTCACTCCGACGACGCGGGACCGAGTTGGTCAGGGTCAGCCGACCCGCCGCTACGCCGCCGGTCGTCCGGCGCGGCCCCGAACTCCGCCCCCGGCCCGGCGAGGTCGCTCCGCGTCGCGTCGCCGACGGTGGCGGCCTCCGACCGCGCCGCCGCGACGATCCGCTCCGCCTCGCGTCTGGCCTCCTCGACGACCGCCTCGGCCTGCTCCTCCGCCAACCGGAGGATCTGCTCGACCCGCGGCCCCAGCTGCGCGAAGGTGGGTCGCTCGGCGGGTGGCCGCTGCGGATCGGCGAGGGGTTCGGCCGCCGCCCCCGCGCCGAGGAGCACGAGCGCGAGGCCGACCAGGCACGTGGCGACCGCCCACGGGGTGGCGGCCGTGCCGAGGCCCCAGCCGACCCCGATGCCGACGCCTGCGCCGAACACCGACAACCCCAGCATCCGCACACCTCTGCGCATCGCTTCTCCTCGCGGCCGGCGACCTGGGCTACGCCGTTTCACTGTGCACGCGCGGTCAAACCCGGGGCCGCCGGGCCGGACGGGCCGCAGCCGCGCGGGCTAGCCTTCGCGGATGCACCGAAGCCGCGT
Source organism: Micromonospora sp. NPDC049366 (assembly GCF_044466625.1). NCBI lineage: Bacteria > Bacillati > Actinomycetota > Actinomycetes > Micromonosporales > Micromonosporaceae > Micromonospora > Micromonospora sp. NPDC049366. The sequence continues at coordinate 24,195 of NZ_JBITMV010000024.1, read as the reverse complement.
CTACGCCCTGCTGATCGACGCTCCCCGCGACGAGGCGGACCAGTCGACCTCCTTCTGGTCGGCGGCGCTCGGCGTCCCCGCCCGGACGTACGAACCGGAGCCGCAGTTCACCGACCTGCACGGCGCGCTGCCCGGACTGGTCCTCGCCGTCCAGGCGGTCGACGACACGCCCCGGTTCCACCTGGACATCGAGACCGACGACGTCGAAGCGGAGACGGCGCGGCTCGTCGGCCTCGGCGCCACCGAGATGACGCGGTGGCAGGAGTGCCGGATCCTGCGCGCGCCCGGCGGGCACCTGCTCTGCGTACTGCCGGTGGAGTCCGCACCGGAGGTCTTCGACGCCGAGGCGAAGACCTGGTCGTGACCCGACAATCACGGGCACCGCATGTCGGGTCCGGGCCTGCCCGTGCGGCCTAGCGTCGTCGTCGACAGGGAAGGAGACCGGGGTGCTGGAGCGGCTCAACCAGGCGATGGCGTACGTCGAGGAGCATCTCGACCAGCGGATCGACGTGGCCGAGCTGGCGCGGATCGCGATGACGTCGGAGTACCACTTCCGGCGGCTCTTCTCCGCGCTGGCGGGACTGCCGTTGTCGGAGTACGTCCGCCGTCGGCGGCTCACCGTGGCGGCGGCCGAGGTGATCGCCGGCGAGGAGACGCTCCTCGACATCGCCGTCCGCTACGGCTACGGCTCCGCCGAGGCGTTCGCCCGGGCGTTCCAGGCGATGCACGGCGTCGGGCCGGGTGAGGCCCGGCGGACCGGCGCCGCGCTGCACGCCCAGCCCCGGATGTCCTTCCGACTCACCGTCGAAGGGAGCAGCAGCATGCGATACCGGATCGTGCAGAAGGACGGGTTCCGGCTGGTGGGCCGCAAGGCGCGGGTGCCGCTCGTCCACGAGGGCATGAACCCGGCGATCGTCGCGTTCATCAAGGGCCTCGGCCGGGAGACCATCGCCCGGATCGAGGCGCTCTCCGACCAGGAGCCGGCCGGCATCGTCAACGTCAGCGACAACCTCATCGGCGACCGGGCCGAGGGCAGCGAGCTGGACTACTGGCACGCGGTGGTCACCGGCGCGGACGTGCCGCAGGACCTGGACGCGATCGACGTACCGGCCGGGAGCTGGGCCGTCTTCGAGGCCTCCGGCGCGTTTCCGTCGGCCGTGCAGTACCTGTGGCGGGACGTCTTCACGCAGTGGTTCCCGTCCAACCCGTACCACAGCCGACCCGGACCGCAGATCTCCCGGACGGTGCTCTCCTCGGACGGGACCGAGGCGGAGTCCGAGCTGTGGATCCCCGTCGAGCGGATTCCCGCCTGACAGCAAGGCAGTGGGCGTACGACCGGGCCGTCTAGCGCGGCCCGGTCGCGTCGTCCCAGACCGCGCCCGGCGGCAGGTACCAGGCGCCCTGGGCGTCGTCGAGGGCGTGCGCGAGGACCAGCCGGGCGTGGGCGTCGAGGTCCGGCAGCCGGTCGGGCGGGAACCACTCCACCGCCTCGGACTCGTCGTCGTTGACCCGGGCCGTGCCGCCGAGCAGACGGCAGTGGAAGCCGAGGTTCAGGTACTCGCAGCGGTCGCCGTTGGGGTAGCTGTGCGGATGCGAGACGACGCTGGTGAGGCGGACCGGCTCCACGTCGAGGCCGGTCTCCTCCCGCACCTCCCGGACCACGGCCGTCGCCGGCTGCTCGCCGGGCTCGACGAAACCGCTGACCACCGACCAGCGACCGTCGTCGGACCGCTTGCCCAGCAGCAGCTCACCCGCGTCGTTGCGAACCACCGCGCTGACGCTCGGCAGCCAGAGCAGGTCGTGGCCGATGTGCTTTCGCATGCGAAGGATGTAGTCCGGTACGCCCATGCCGCGACCCTAACCGTCGACCCCCGACCGGGCGCGCGCACCTCAGCCCGACCAGCTCAGGTCCCGCCGCACCCGCTCGTACTCCCGGGCCAGTTCGGCGTCGATGCGCGCGGACCGCTCCTCGGTGAGCACCACTGCCGGTTCGTACCGCGGCCCCTCCCGCAGCATCCGGTGGCGAAGGCCCGTCGGCGGGTGGGAGGCGAACAGCGAGGCGTCGTCCCGTACCGACAGCTGACGGAGCAGCGGTAGCTGGTCGGCGGCGGCGTCGCGGGCCTCGGCCACCGCCGCCCGCCACCGCTGCGGGCCGTGCCCGGCCCGCGCCTCGCGTCGCACGGCGAGCGCCACCGACTCGGCCCGCAGGGCGATGTCCAGCAGGCGGCTCGCCGCGTCGGTGCCGGCGGCCCGGGCGGACATCTCGTCGGCCCGGTACTCGGCGCGCTGCGCGTCCCGCTGCGCCACCGCGAGCAGCACCAGGTGTACGCCGAAGAGAAGGCGGGACAGCGTCCACTGGAACACCGTCGCCAACGCCGCGCCGGCCATCTCGAGCAGGCCGCCGCCCCGCACCGTGTCCACCGGCCGGACCAGGTCGGCGGCCGACCCGAGCATGGTGAACGCCGGTTGGGTGAGCAGCATCCGACGGGGGTCGCGGTTGCCGAAGTGGCCCAGTTCGTGACCGAGCAGGGCGACCCGTTCCGGCGCGTCCAGCGAGCCCCAGTACGGCAGCCCGAGGCAGAGCACCCGCCGGCGACGCACGCCCACCGCGCCCGCGTACGCGTTCAGGTCGGCGTCGACGCCGATGATGTCCGGCGCGGGTGTTCCGACGGCCGCCGCCACCTCGTCGACCAGCCCGAACAGCTCCGGTGCCCGGTCCCGGGTGAGCACCTCCAGGTCCGGGTCGACGCGTCCGAACCGGGGACGCAGCGCGACGGCGAGCCCGATCAACGCGACGCCCGGCACGGCGGCGAACGACGGGAAGCCGAACGCGACGGTCAGCCAGACACCGGTCGCGGCCAGCGCCAGCACACCGAGGGTCAGCAGCACGGAGGCGACCGCGATGGCGACCTCCGCCGCGCTCGACCGGTCGCTGCCGAGCGGACGCCCGACGAGTCCGGCGAACTGGCCGCGGGTGAGTCGGTACGCGACCCGGTGCGTCCACCGGTCGACCCACGCCCAGCCGAACTCGGGCGCGCGACGCCGCGGGTCGAAGGCGTCGAGGTTCCACTCGCAGGCGGCGCACCAGGCGGGGCCGTCGAAGAGCGTGACCGTGGCCGCGCCGCAGTTCGGGCAGACCGCGGTGTCCGTCGTCGTCATGATCACGAAGGGATCCTGCCCACGGCCGAGGCGCGCCGGAACCAGCCGTTCGGTCGAGGGCCCGGCCGGGTCCCGCCGGGCCGTCCAGTCCCGGTCACCGACCGGGGAGATCCTGCCCTTTTTGCCGGATTTCATCCCGAGGTGCCGCTAGCAGATCTACTGTGGAGACCAGCGGCGACTTGCGGTGTTCAGGTGGCGGCCCGGCGGTGCGCGGTGCACAGTGATCCCATGAGCGACAGCGGACGTGGTGGGCACTTCTACTGGTGTACCCGACACCACCGGGTCGAGACCGACGACAACGTGTGCCCGGCGAAGCACGTCCTCGGCCCGTACGCCTCGGCAGCCGACGCGGAGAACGCACTGCAGCGGGTGCAGGAGCGTAACGAAGCGTGGGACGCCGAGGACGCCCGCTGGGCCGGGGAGGACAGGTAGACGGCGCGGGACGGCCCGTGCCGAGGTACTCCGTGCTCCGCGAGGAGACACGCGAGAGCACGTCCCCGAGGAGGGAACCGAGATGGCCGAGACATCGAAGGCCACCACGCGCCCGGCCGCCAAACGTACGACCGCGAAGAAGACCGCCGCGGCGGAGCGGAACACGGCCGCGAGCCGCACCACGCCGGCGCGGCGGGTCGCCGCCGGCAAGACCGCGTCGGCGCCGGCCAAGAAGGCGGCCGGCGGGGCGGGGCGCGCTCCGGCGAAGAAGACCACCGCCGCCAAGGCTCCCGCCAAGAAGGCGGCGACGAAGACGTCGACCGCCGCCCGCAAGACGGCGGCGACCGCGAAGAAGGCGCCCGCCACGTCCTCGGCCGCAGCGAAGAAGGCCGGCACGACCGCGAAGAAGACCACCGCGGCGGCGAAGCGCACCACCACCTCGGCGGCGAACAAGACGACCGCGGCGGCGCGCAAGACGACGTCGGCGGCGCGGAAGACCACCGGCGCGGCGAAGAAGACGGCCACGAGCGCCGCGAAGAAGACCACCGGCGCGGCGAAGAAGACCACGGGCACCGCCAAGAAGACCACCAGCGCCGCCAAGCAGACGGCGGCGAAGAAGGCGCCCGCCACGAAGACCACCGCCAAGAAGGCGCCCGCCACGAAGACCACCGCCAAGAAGGCGCCCGCCACGAAGACCACCGCCAAGAAGGCGCCGGCCAAGAAGACCACGGCCCGGAGCACCGCGGTGAAGAAGACGGCGACGAAGAAGGCCCCCGCCAAGAGGGTGTCCGCCGCCACCCGCCCGACCGGCGCGGCCCGCACCACCACCACGGCCCGGACGACCGCCAGCAAGAAGGCGGCGGCCCGCGCGTCGCTCGCCGGCACCGCCACCGCCCGCAAGACGGCGGCGAAGGCGCCGGCCCGCAAGACGTCTGCCACCACCGCTCGCCGCACCACCCGGTAGGCGCCGGACCGGCGCCCGTCGTCCGGGGGAGGCGGATCACCGGCCCCACTGCCAGGATGGACGCGTGGTCATCCGACGCGTCCTCGCGCCCCGCATCGACTTCGCCGCGCTCCGCCGTGAGCTGGGGCTGCCCGAGGAGTTCCCGACCGCCGCTCAGCAGGAGGCGGACGCGGCGGCCGACCGGCCGCCGCGTCCCGCGATCGACCACACCGACGTCCCGTTCGTCACCGTGGACCCCGTCGGCTCGCGGGACCTCGACCAGGCGATGCACCTCAGCCGCAGTCCGGGCGGCGGCTACCGCGTGCGGTACGCGATCGCGGACGTCGCCGCCCACGTGCGCCCCGGCGGCGCGCTCGACGAGGAGACCTGGCGGCGCGGGCAGACCATCTACCTGCCCGACGGCAACGTGCCACTGCACCCGGAAACCCTCAGCGAGGGCGCGGCGAGCCTGCTCCCCGACGTCGACCGCGCGGCGGTGGTCTGGACCATCGACCTGGACGCCGACGCCGGCACCGTCGCGGTGACGCTGGAGCGTGCCCTGGTCCGCAGTCGGGCCAAGCTGGACTACGTCGGCGCGCAGGCTGACGCCGACGCCGGCCGGCTGCCCGAGCCGATCGCCCTGCTGCCCGAGATCGGCGCCCGGCTCGTCGCCCGGGGCCTGCGCCGAGGCGCGATCAACCTGCCGCTGCCCGAGCAGGACGTCGAGGCGGACGGCGACGGCTGGCGACTCGTGCTGCGGGGGCCGGCCCCGCTGGAGGAGTACAACGCACAGATCTCGCTGCTCACCGGCATGGCCGCCGCCGACATCATGCTCGCCGGCCGGATCGGGCTGGTGCGGACCATGCCGGCGCCCAAACCGGAGGCCGTGCAACGGCTGCGCGCCGCCGCCGCGCCGCTGGGCGTGCAGTGGCCGGACGACGCCGGCCCCGGCGAGGTGATCGCCGGGCTCGATCCCGCGCAGCCCCGGGCGGCCGCGTTCATCGACCAGGCGGCCGAGCTGATGCGCGGCGCCGCGTACACCGCCTTCGACGGCGCGCCACCCGAGCAGCCGGAGCACGGCGGGGTCGCGGCCGCGTACGCCCATGTCACGGCGCCGCTGCGGCGACTGGCCGACCGGTACGCGACGGAGGCCTGCCTGGCCCTGCACGACGGCCGACCGGTGCCGGACTGGGTGCGCGACGCGCTGCCCCGGCTGCCGGAGGTCATGGCCTCCACCGACCGGACGGCCTCCGCGGCGACCCGCGGCGCGGTCGAACTCACCGAGGCGGTGCTGCTCGCCGACCGGGTGGGGGAGACCTTCGACGCGGCGGTGCTGGACGTCGACGCCCCGCCGAACGGGCGGTCCCGTCCCCGCCCGCCGGGCGGCACGGTGGCCGTCGACGCCCCGCCGGTCCGCGCCCGCTGCCTCGGCGACCTGCCCCTCGGCGAGCGCGTCCGGGTGCGCCTGGTCACGGCCGACCCGGCCGCGCGGACGGTGCTCTTCGAACGGGCCTGACCGCCGCAGCGGGGATTGTCACAGCGCTCGACGCTGATGATCGGCCGTCGGATTTGCGAGGATGAGCCCATGGCATACGACGCGAGCACGCTGCCCGACGTTTCCGGGCTGACCGTCGGCATCATCGGCGGCACCGGTGACCAGGGACGGGGCCTTGCCTACCGGTTCGCCCGGGCCGGCCAGACCGTGCGGATCGGCTCCCGCTCCGCCGAGCGGGCCGCCCAGTCCGCGGAGGAGATCGCCGCGATGCCCGGCGTGCCGGCCGGCGGCACCGTCACCGGCGCGAGCAACGACGAGGTGGCCCGCACCAGCGACGTCGTCATCATCGCCGTGCCGTGGGACGGCCACGCGGAGATCGTCGCCGCGCTCGCCGAACCGCTCGCCGGCAAGATCGTCGTCGACTGCGTCAACCCGCTCGGCTTCGACAAGCAGGGCCCGTACGCCCTGGACGTGCCGGAGGGCAGCGCCGTGCAGCAGGCCGCGGGCCTGCTCCCGGATTCCCGCGTCTGCGCCGCGTTCAACCACGTGAGCGCGCCGCTGCTGGCCGACCCCGCGATCGACCGGATCGACCTGGACGTGCTGATCTGCACCGAGGACCGCGAACTCGTCGGCGTGGTCGCCGCGCTCGCCGCGCAGATTCCCGGCATGCGTGGCATCTATGCCGGACGGCTGCGCAACGCCCACCAGATCGAGGCGTTCACCGCGAACCTCATCGCCATCAACAAGCGCTACAAGGCGCACGCCGGCATCCGCGTCACCGACCTCTGACGGCTCAGCCCTGCCGGTGTGCCGTCACGGGCCACCGACCTGCTCGCCCCCGAGCTGCCGGCAGGGCACCGCGCGACACAGCCGTCCCGGTTGGCGGCACAGCAGCCGGCCCGAGCGCTGCCGGTTGTCCGCGCCGTCGGCGGGCAGCGGCGACCAGGGCCCCGGCGGTTACCCGGCCTGCTGTCGTCGTCGGGTCAGCGCGCTGGCGCGAGATCCGCGTACGTGCACCCGCTCTCCGGGCTCTCGCTGGACGCGATGACCGCGTCGAGTCGGTCCCTGGCCGCGACGAGTTCGGAGATCCGCTGGTCGATGCGGTCCCGTTCGGCGCGGAGCAGGGCCCGGGACTCCGGGGTGTTCACCTTCGCGTCGACGCACGGCAAAAGGTCCAGGATCGTCCTGCTGGACAGGCCGGCGGCGTACAGCGTCTGGATCAGGTGCACCCGCTCGGCGGCGTCGTCCGGGTAGTGGCGCTGTCCGCCGCTGCTGCGTACCGAGGTCAGCAACTGCTGCTCCTCGTAGTAGCGCAGCGCCCGCACCGACACACCGGTCCTCGCGGCCAGTTCACCGATCCGCATGCGCATCCTCTCCCCGGGTGACCTCGGCCACAGCTCTTGTCTCTGACGTCAACGTCAGGTTTTAGCGTAGCTCGCGAACGGGCTCACTCCCTGCCTGACTGGAGGCAAGACATGAAGATCAACGGTTCGGTCGCGCTGGTGACCGGCGCCAACCGGGGCATCGGCCGACACTTCACGCGGCAACTGCTCGAATGCGGCGCGGCGAAGGTCTACGCCACGGCCCGCAACCCGGAGCGCATCGACATCCCGGGCGTGGAGACGCTCCGGCTCGACATCACCGACCCGGAGCAGGTCGCCGCCGCGGCGGCGATCGCCTCCGATGTCACCCTGCTGGTCAACAACGCCGGGGTCAGCACCTGGACCAACCTGGTCACCGGCGACCTGGCCAACGTCCGGCTGGAGATGGACACCCACTTCTACGGGACGCTCAGCATGGTGCGAGCCTTCGCCCCGGTGCTCGCGGGCAACGGCGGCGGCGCCATCCTCAACGTGCTGTCCGCGGCCTCCTGGTTCTCGTACGACGGGGCCAACGCCTACGGCGCCGCGAAGGCGGCGGCCTGGAGCCTCACCAACGGTGTCCGGCTCGAACTGGCCAAGCAGGGCACTCTGGTGACCGGCCTGCATCTCGGTAGCGTCGACACCGACATGATGGCCAGCTACGACGGCGAGAAGGGCGATCCCGCCGACGTCGTCCGCGTCGCCCTCGACGGCATCGAAGCCGACGCCCTGGAGGTCGTCGCCGACGAGTGGAGCGCCCACGTCAAGGCGTCACTGGCCGCCGACCCGAGTGCCTTCTACACCGACCTCGGTCGGAGCTGACGGCCCGCCGCGCCGCGCGAGGGCTCTCCGCGTGGGGCGGGGGTTCTCCGCGTTGGAGTGGGGGTTGTCCGCGTGGGGCGGGGGCTTTCCGCGTTGGGCGGGGGTTCTCCGAGTTGGAGTGGGGGTTCTTCGCGCCGGGCGGGGGCTCTTCGCGCCGGGCGGAGGTTCTTCGCGTTGAGTGGGCGCCGGGCGGGGACTCTTCGCGTTGGGCGGAGATTCTCCGCGCCGGGCGACGGCCGCCCGGCCGCGGCACCGACAGCTCGGCGGCGCTTGGAAGGTGCCCCAGCCACCGGCAGTGCCGACAGTTCAGCGGCCGCGGGAGACGGCACCGCCAACGCCCGGTGCCTTGCGGGCGGCCGTGTCGGCGCGTCGTGACGGTGTCGGTCATGGCGGACGCCGTCGGGGTGAGGGGTTGCGCGGTGGGCGACCGCCGGTCGGTCTTGCCCGCCTTGCCGAAAGCGCCGGTGCGGCTGGAATTGCCGGCGCTGCTGGAATTGCCGGCGCTGCTGGATGTGCCGCTTCCGCTGGATTTGCGGGCGCCGCTGGATGTGCCGCCTCCGCTGGATGTGCCGCCTCCGCTCGTTGTGCGGGCGCTGCTGGATGCACCGGCACCGCGCGATTTGCCGGCGCCGCTGGATGTGCCGCCTCCGCGCGATGTGCGGGCGCCGCTGGATGTGCCGGCACCGTCGATGGTGCAAGCACTGTCGATGGTGCGAGCACCGTCGAAGGCACAGGCAGTGCCGAAGGCGCGGGCACCGTCGACGCTGCCGGCAGCGTCGACGGTGCCCGCGCCGTTGGCGGCGCGGCTGTCGAGGCTGCGATGGGCGCGGCTGGTCGTGCCGTGGTCTTCGGAGCGCGCACCGGGCTTCGGGATGGGACGTCGAAGACGGCGTGCAGCCCGCCCGGCGCATGGTGCCGGCCCACCGGTGTGGTGGGAGGGGCGCCTGACGATGCGGTGTTCCTTCGGCGTAGGCGGTTGCGGCGGGGGCGTTGGCGCGGGTCCAGCCAGGCGGGCGGGACGAACTCGGGGTGCCCGTCGCCGGCGAGCCGTGCCTGCCAGCCGTGGTGGTGCACCTGCCGATGGTGGTGACGACAGAGCAGCACCGCGTTGGCCAGGCTGGTTTCGCCTTCGTCGACCCAGTGGCGCAGGTGGTGACCTTCGCACCAGCGCGGCGGGCGGTCACAGCCCGGGAAGGCGCAGCCGCCGTCGCGGATCACGAGTGCGCGGCGCAACGCCCCGGAGACGAGCCGACGTTGCCGGCCCACATCGAGCACCTGACCGGCGCCGCCGAGGACGGCGGGCAGCACCGCGGCGTCGCAGGCCAGTCGGCGGACCGCTGCGGCTGTCAGCGTCGCGCCGGTGTCGAGGGTGCCGGCGCCGAGTTGTCGGGTGAGGCTGTCGTAGGACGTGGTGACCACGAGCTGCGCCGACTCCCCGCCGCGCTCGGGTAACTCGCCGGTGCGCAGGGCGAGTCGGCAGACGTCGCCCAGTGCGTCGTGGCGGCGCTGTCCCGGTGAGCGGACGTCGTCCGGGCCGGACGGGGCGGTCAGCGGGTCGACGGCGGCGCGGAGAAGTGCTGCCGTCTCGGCGTCGAGGCTGCCGGTGAGTCGGAGTCGCCCGTCGCGCAGCTCGGAGAGCGTGAGGTGGCGGTCGCGCGCCGCGCGGGCCTCCTCGGCTGCCAGCGCCCGACCGGCGGCGGCGTCGGCGAACTCCGGGGCCACGTGGTCGAGGATCCGGCTGCCCAGCTTGCGGAGGAGGCCGGGGTCGAACTCCGCGGCCCACTCGACCAGGAGGTGCACGGCCTTGTCGGCGGCGGCCTCGCCGGCCTCCGCGCGGACGGCGGAGGTCTTGTCGGCGATCACGCGGGCCTGCGCCGCGTCGACCCGGCCCTCGGCGAGCGCGTCGCGCACCGCGGACGGTCCGTCGGCCAGGGCGGCGGCGAGCTCGACCAGCTGGCGGGCGGCAGGCACCGTGAGGCGCAGCCGGTCACGCAGCCACACGGCGGTCGACGTCGCGCCCTGGGCGGCCGCGGTGCCCCGGCCGTCGAGCTCCCGGACCACGGCCAGTTTGAGCGCCGCCAGGCGCTGCTCCAGCCGATGGACAGCGTCCAACGCTTCGACCAGATGTTGCTCGGGCATGGCCCACACCGCCGCGTCGTGGCACGGCCGGATGGCCGTCTGCGCCCGCGTCAGCTCGTCCATCACATCGACAGACTAGAACGCCTGTACGACACATTCCGGCGGCCGAAGTGGACCACGGTCGGGTTGCGAGGTCCGGGGCCGGCTCGCCGCGGGCCCCGTTGAGGCGGTCAGGGTCGCGGGGGGGGGGGGGGGGGGGGCGGGCCCCCCCCCCCCCGGCCCCGCGGGGGGGGGGGGGGGGGGGGGGGCCCCCCCCCCCCCCCCCGCGCCCGGTCAGAAGGTGTGTTCGGCGGCCGGGAAGTCGCCGCCGCGCACCTCGTCGGCGAACCGGCGGGTGGCGTCCGTCAGGGTGCCGGCCAGGTCGGCGTAGCGCTTCACGAAGCGCGGGGTCTTGCCGCTGCGCAGGCCGGCCATGTCCTGCCAGACCAGGACCTGGGCGTCGGTGTCGGGGCCGGCGCCGATGCCCACGGTGGGGATGTGCAGGTCGTTGGTGATCCGCTTGGCGACCTCGCCGGGCACCATCTCCAGCACCACGGCGAAGGCGCCGGCCTCGGCGACCGCCCGGGCGTCGGCGATGACCTCCTCGGCGGCGTCGCCGCGCCCCTGCACCCGGTAGCCGCCGATGGCGTGTTCGCTCTGCGGGGTGAAGCCGATGTGGGCCATCACCGGGATGCCGGCGCCGGTGATCGCGGCGATCTGCGCGGCGCAGCGCCGGCCGCCCTCCAGCTTCACCGCGTGGCAGCCGCCCTCCTTCATGAACCGTACGGCGGTGCGCAGGGCCTGGGTCGGCCCCTCCTCGTACGAGCCGAAGGGCAGGTCACCGACGATCAGTGCCTGCCGGGTGGCGCGGACCACCGCGCGTACCAGCGGAAGCAGCTCCTCGGCGGTCACCGGGACGGTCGTCTCGTAGCCGAACACGTTGTTGGCCGCGGAGTCGCCGACCAGCAGCACCGGAATGCCGGCCTGGTCGAAGATCGACGCCGTGTACTGGTCGTACGAGGTGAGCATCGGCCAGCGTTCGCCACGCTCCTTGGCGGCGATCAGGTCGCGGGTGCGGACCCGTCGCGTCGCCGGCCCGCCGTAGAGGGCGGTCACCTCGGCGGGGGTGGACTCCACCATGACTCTCTCCTTCCTCGAGGCCGCCTGCGCGGTCCCCGGGTTCCACCGCGATCGTCGCACCGGACGACCCGGCGGCGGCAGGGAGCAGTGCAGGATTTCACTCCCGCCCGGCTCGCCCGGCCTGCCCGGCTCGCCCGAGCAGCCCGGCCTGCCCGGCCCGCCGGGACGGTGCCGTCGGCGGCCGGGAGAGCTCAGCCGTCCTCGCGCCAGCGATTGGTGATCGGCAGCCGCCGGTCCCGGCCGAACGCCTTGATCGAGATCTTCGTGCCCGGGGCGGACTGGCGGCGCTTGTACTCGGCGGTATCCACCATCCGCAGCACCTTGTCGACCACCGCCGGATCGTGGCCCGCCTCGACCAGCCCGTCGCGGCCGAGGTCGCCGTCCACGTAGCCGATCAGGATCGGGTCGAGCACGTCGTAGTCGGGCAGGGTGTCGCTGTCGAGCTGCCCCGGGCTGAGCTCGGCGCTCGGCGGCTTGCCGATGGAGTTCTCCGGGATCGGGGCGGTCTCGCCGCGCCGCTCGGCGTCCACGTTGCGCCACTTCGCCAGCCGCCAGATCAGCGTCTTCCACACGTCCTTGACCGGGTTGAAGCCGCCGACCGAGTCGCCGTACAGCGTCGAGTAACCCACCGCCAGTTCGCTCTTGTTGCCGGTGGTCAGCACCAGGTGGCCCTCCTGGTTCGACAGCGCCATGAGGATCACCCCGCGTACGCGCGCCTGGAGGTTCTCCACGGTGACCCCGGAGAGCGACATGTTGGCCAGGAACGTGTCGACCATCGGCTGGATCGGCTCGATGCGGTAGTCCAACCCGGTGCGCTTGGCGAGCTCGGCCGCGTCCTCCCGGGAGTGCTCGGAGGAGTGCTGGCTGGGCAGGGACACCCCGACGACCCGGTCGGGCCCGAGCGCGTCCACGGCCAGCGCGGCCACCACGGCGGAGTCGATGCCGCCGGACAGACCCAGCACCACCGACGGGAAGCGGTTCTTGTTGACGTAGTCGCGCAGGCCCAGCACCAGCGCCTGCCAGACCTCGGCCTCGTCGGCCACCGGCTCGATCGTCCCGCCGACCGCCGCCGGGCCGGCCGGTGCCGGCAGGCTCTCGCTGACGGTCGTACGGACCACCCGCATCCCGTCGACGACCGCGCTGTCGTCGCCGGGGCGCTCGCCGGCGGCGGGCAGCGCCACGTCGTGGACCAGCAGGTGCTCCACGAACTGCGGGGCCCGGGTCAGCAGCTCGCCGTCCGCGCCCACGATCATCGAGTCGCCCTCGAAGACCAGCTCGTCCTGGCCCCCGATCATGTTGACGTACGCGATGGCGGCGCCCGCCTCCGCGGCCCGGCGGCGGACCAGCGGCAGCCGGATGTCGTCCTTGTTCAACTCGTACGGCGAGCCGTTGATGTTGACGACCAGCCCGACCCCGGCGTGCCGGGCGGCGGCGAACGGGCCGCCGGCCTGCCACAGGTCCTCGCAGATGGTCAGCGCCACGTCGACGCCGCCGACCCGCACGACGGTGAGCATGTCGCCCGGCAGGAAGTAGCGGTCCTCGTCGAAGACGCCGTAGTTGGGCAGGTGGTGCTTGAAGTAGGTGGCGGCGACGGCGCCCCGGTGCAGCAGGGCTGCCGCGTTGCGCGCCCCGTGGCCCGGCTCGGCGTCGGAGCTGATCTGCGGCGGGCCGTCGGCGTCGAGGTAGCCGACCACCACCGGCAGGTCGCCCAACCCGTCCGCCGCCAGGTCGGCGGCGAGCCGCTCCAGCGCCGCCCGCGACGCGGCCACGAAGGACCGGCGGAAGACCAGGTCCTCCACGGGGTACCCGGTCAGCATCATCTCCGGGAACGCGACGAGCTGGGCGCCGGCGTCGGCGGCCCGGCGGGTCCAGGCGCGGACCAGCTGTGCGTTGCCGGCGAGGTCGCCGACGGTCGGGTTGACCTGGGACAGGGCGATACGCAGGGTGGGCATGTCCTCATCTTGCCGCAGCGCTCCGGACGCGACACGGTGGGCGGGGGGAGAGGCGGGACACCGCAGGACGGCCCCCGGGCGGTCGCGTAACGTCGGCGTAACCAGGCCCGTGGAGACTGGTCGGTCAGGCCGCTCCGGCCCGACCGGCCGCGGGGAAATGTGTCACGAGGGGTGGAAGTGGACCGTCAGCAGGAGTTCGTCCTCCGTACGCTGGAAGAGCGGGACATCCGGTTCGTCCGGCTGTGGTTCACGGACGTGCTCGGCACGCTCAAGAGCGTCTCCGTGGCGCCGGCCGAGTTGGAGTCCGCGTTCGAGGAGGGCATCGGCTTCGACGGCTCGGCGATCGAGGGCTTCGCGCGGGTCTTCGAGTCGGACATGGTCGCCATGCCGGACCCGACCACCTTCCAGGTCTTCCCGTTCGAGGGCGGGGTCAGCGGTGAGAGCGCCCGGATGTTCTGCGACATCCTGCTCCCGGACGGCAGCCCGTCCTGGGCCGACCCGCGGCACGTGCTGCGCCGGGCGCTGTCGAAGGCCGCCGACAAGGGCTTCACCTTCTACACCCACCCCGAGATCGAGTTCTTCCTGCTCGAGAACGGCCTGATGGACGGCTCGCTGCCGATCCCGGTCGACACCGGCGGCTACTTCGAGCACACCACGCACGCGGTGGCGCGCGACTTCCGGCGCCAGGCGGTGCTGGCGCTGGAGCGGATCGGCATCTCGGTGGAGTTCAGCCACCACGAGGTCGCGCCCGGGCAGCAGGAGATCGACCTGCGGTACGCGGACGCGCTCACCACCGCCGACAACATCATGACCTTCCGGCACGTGGTCAAGGAGGTGGCCCTCTCCACCGGCGTGCAGGCCACCTTCATGCCGAAGCCCTTCACCGACCAGCCGGGCAGCGGCATGCACACGCACCTCTCGCTGTTCGAGGGGGAGCGCAACGCGTTCCACGACGGCGGCGACCCGATGAAGCTCTCCAAGGTCGCCCGGTCCTTCATCGCCGGCCTGCTGACCCACGCCCGTGAGTACACCGCGGTCACCAACCAGTGGGTCAACTCGTACAAGCGGCTCTTCCCGCAGCACCTGCCGGACCGCATCACGGAGAGTCCGGCGTACGTCTGCTGGGGTCACCTGAACCGGTCCGCGCTGGTCCGGGTGCCCGCGTACGGCAAGCCGAACTCGGCCCGGGTCGAGGTCCGCTCGCTGGACTCGGCGACCAACCCGTACCTCGCGTTCGCGGTGCTGCTCGGCGCCGGCCTGAAGGGCATCGAGGAGGGGTACGAGCTGCCGCCGGGCGCCGAGGACGACGTCTGGTCGCTGACCAGCGCGGAGCGGCGCGCCATGGGCTACGAGGCGCTGCCGGAGAACCTCGCCGAGGCGATCGACGTGATGGCCGAGTCCGAGTTGGTCGCCGAGGTGCTCGGCGAGCACGTCTTCGACTTCTTCCTGCGCAACAAGCGCGCCGAGTGGGAGCAGTACCGCCGCGAGGTCACCCCGTACGAGCGGCAGCGCTACCTGTCCCTCTAGGGGGCCTGTCCCGCCGGTGGCCCACTCGGGGCTGCCGGCGGTGGCGCGGTGCCGCTATCGTCTCGATCACCGCGCCGGCACCCCCGCCGGGCGGAGGAGATCGGGAGGCAGTCGGTGCTGGAGGATCTGCTCAGCGGGGCCTGGCAGAGCGTCGTGTTCGGAGTCGTCGGGGTCGGTCTCCTGGCAGCCGGGTTCGTGCTCGTGGACCTGCTGACACCCGGCAAGCTGCGGGATCTGATCTGGGTGCAGCGCAACCGCAACGCGGGCCTGCTGCTCACCGCCAACCAGCTCGGCGTCGCCGCGATCGTGTTCACCGCGATCCTGACCAGCTACAGCGACTTCGCCAAGGGGCTCGCGTCCACGGTGCTCTTCGGGCTGCTCGGGCTGGGGGTCATGGCGTTGGCGTTCTTCGTCCTCGACCTGCTCACCCCCGGCCGGCTCGGCGAGATCATCTGCACCGACGAGCCGCACCCGGCGGCCCGGGTCAGCGCCGCCACCCACTTCGGCGCCGCGCTGATCGTCTGCGCCAGCATCGCCTGACCGGTTCCGTCACACCCCGGACGTAGGTTGCGGGGTGTGAACCGGACGGACCGCCTCTACGCCCTGGTCGAGGAGCTGCGTGCGGTCTCGCCGCGGCCACGCAGCTCCCGGTGGCTGGCCGACCGCTTCGAGGTCAGCAGCCGCACCATCGAACGGGACATCGGCGCCCTGCAGCAGACCGGTGTGCCGATCTGGGCCGAGCCGGGCCGCACCGGCGGCTATGTGCTCGACCGCGCCCGCACCCTGCCGCCGGTCAACCTCACCGCCGGCGAGGCGGTCGCGATGGCGCTGGCCCTGCACCGGCTGCGCGGCACACCGTTCGCCGCCGCGGCCGGCACCGCGCTGCGCAAGCTCGTCGCCGTCATGCGGGCGGCCGACGTCGCGGAGGCGCATCGACTCGCCGGCCGGGTGCACCTCATCGGCGACGGACCGGTGACGCCCGTCCCGGCCCCCGTCGCCGGCGCGGTCGCCGCGCGCCGCGTGCTGCGCATCGCGTACGCGGACCGCGACGGCGCCGACTCGACGCGCGACGTGGAGCCGTTGGGCTACCTCGGCAACTCCCGCCACTGGTACCTGCTGGCCTGGTGTCGTCTGCGCGGCGGCGTCCGTGCCTTCCGCACCGACCGGATCGGGTCGGTGCACCCGCTCGCCGATACGGTCACCCGGGAGTTGCGCCTCGACGACCTGGACATCCCCCACGAGCGGGTCCGCCCGCTGACCCTGGTCTGAGTCCGAGCCCGCCCGCTGCGGTGCCCGCGCTGCTCTGCGGTGCCCACGCTCTGGCGGGGGCGCGCTCCGGCGGGGGGCGGCACCGCGCCCTTGTCCGGGTGGCAGCCTGTCGAGCTGCCCCACATCTGGGGCAGCTCGACAGGCGTCGGGGAGACCCTCTCGGCCCGCCCGTCTCGCCCGTCCCGCCCGTCGCGTGGTCGGAGTCCGCGCCCGACGGGGCGTGGCCGGGTTGCCCGTTGCGGTCCCTTCGGTGTCCGCCAGCGCTGCCCCGGCGGATCCATGCGGAAACACCGACAGGACGCTGTCGCTCGCGGCGTCGAGGCTGACTCCTGACGGCGCCGGTCGATCGGCCGGCGCGTGGAACGGGAGGCCAACACATGACCATCAGCAATGCCGTCACCTGGTTCGAGATCGGCGCCGAGCGGCCGGACGAGGCACAGCGGTTCTACGGCGAGCTGTTCGGCTGGACGTTCACTGAGGTGGGCGCCGGCGGGGTGTCGTACCGGACGACCGAGGGAGGCGCCGGCCGGGGGAGCGGCGGGGCGATCCGCGGCACGGGCGAGGGCGGGCCGCGCTACGCGACCTTCTTCGTGGAGGTGCCGGACGTCGCCGAGACCATCCGGCGTGCCGAGGCGGCCGGCGGGAAGGTGCACGTGCCGGCGAAGACCAACGCCGCCGGGCTCACCTTCGCCCACCTGCTCGACCCGGCCGGCAACCACATCGGCGTCTTCTCGCCGCCGGCCGCCTGATCGACATCAGTGGCGCGACCTGGCGGGGCCCGACGCGGGCGGAACGCCGCGACGGGCCCACCGGCGTCGATCAAGGGGGGCGGCCCCGCCCTGCGGTAGGGCGGGGCCGCCGGTGGCTCACTTGCCGGTCGTACCCTCGGGGCCGCCGTGGCCGCCCCAACCGCCGCGGTGGCCGGGCCCGCCGAAGCCGCCGCCGAAGCCGCCGCCGAAGCCGCCGGGGAAGACGCCGGCCTCGACGGCCTTGGTGATCGCGTCGGCCTGCTCCTGGGTGAGCTTGCCGTCCTTGACCGCCTGGTCCAGCCGCTCCTTGAGCTTCGCCTGCCGGTCCGCGGCGGACGGGCGCGCCGGCCGGTCACCCTGCCGGTCGGCCTTGTGCTGCTCGCGCACCTTCTCCAGGGCGGCGGTCACCTTGTCGGTGGAAACGCCCAGCTCCTTGGCGAGCGCCTCGGCGAACTCCGACTGACGGTCGGCCTTCTTCTGCTGCGGGCCGCTGTCGGCGCTGGCGCTCGGCGTCGGCGTGCCCCCGTCGGCCGCGAACGCCATCGTCGGCGCCGCGATCCCGACGCCCAGCACACCCGCCGTGGCCAGGCCGGCCAGCAGGTGCTTCTTCCTGATCGTGCGGGACATGCTTCCTCCAGCTCGTCGGTAGGTGGTGCGATGACCTCACCGACGGTGACGAGTCAGGCTGGGCGGGACCCGTGGCGAAGCTGTCAGCGAGCTGGAAGTCCAGCCGCCGGACCGGACAAACCGGTTGCCCGGGCACAGCGTGGCCCGCCTAACCCGCTGACCCCCTGGCCGCGGTTGGTCGGACCGCGGGCGCCACGGTCAGCGTTCCGGTCTCGGTGTCGAGGGTCGCCTCGGTGCCGACGGGCACGGTGAGCTGGCCGACGCCGTGCCCGATCGGCAGGCCGCCGAGTACCGGCACGCCCAGGTCGCCGAGTCGCTCGGTGAGCACGTCGGCGACGGTCACCGACCAGCCGTCCGCGCAGTCGGTGAACTGTCCGACGGCCACTCCGGCGAGACCGTCCAGCGCGCCGGCCCGACGCAGCTGGGTGAGCATCCGGTCCACCTTGTACGGGGGCTCCTGCACATCCTCGATCAGCAGCACCGCCCCGGTCAGGTCCGGCATGTCCGGTGTGCCGAGCGAGGCGGCGATCAGGCAGAGGTTGCCGCCGAGGAGCGGGCCGGTGGCGCGGCCCGGTACGCGGACGGCGAAGGTCTCCTCCTCGGGGACCGCGGCCACGGTCACCGGCTCGGTGGTCATCAGCGCGGCGTGCAGGGACTCGGCCGAGCGCGGTGGAGTGCGGTCGTCCAGCCACGCCGCACCGGGCCCGTGCACGCTGGCCAGCCGCGCCCCGCGCCAGAGCGCGAACTGTAGGGCGGTGATGTCGGAGAAGCCGGCCACCACCTTCGGGTCCCGGCGAACCGCCGCCATGTCGATGTCGTCGACCACCCGCTGCGCGCCGTAGCCGCCCCGGGTGCAGATCACCCCGCGCACCTGCGGGTCGGCGAACGCCGCGTTCAGGTCGGCGGCCCGCAGGTTGTCCGCGCCGGCCAGGTAACCCTGCCGGGCGTACGCGTTCGGCGCCAGCACCGGCCGCAGCCCCCAACCGGTGAGCAGCTCCATGCCCCGGGCGACCCGTTCCGGCCGGGTCGGCCCGGACGGCGACACCAGCATCACCGTGTCGCCGGGACGCAGCGCGGGCGGGCGGACGGCGGTCGACGGGGTGGGCGCGGTGTGGTCGGGCACAGCGGCTGAGCCTAGTTGCCCGAGGCCAGGGCGCCGCTGACCGGGCCGGACTGGCGCCCGTCCCGGGCACCGGCACCCCGGCACGCCCGGCGGAGCCGCCGAGGAACACGGGCCGTCACCGGATAGCCTCGACGGCGTGGCAACCGCGTTGGTGATCGAGAACGACCCGACCGACGACCCGCGCCGGCTGGGCGAATGGCTCACGGAGGCCGGCCTCGAGCTGTGGGTCGTACGCCCGCACGCCGGTGACGAGCTCCCCGCGGACCTGGAGGGCTACGCGGCGCTGGTGGTGCTCGGCGGTGAACAGCAGGCGTACCCGCTGGCGGACGGCTCGCCCGGCGCGCCCTGGTTCCCGAAGGTGGAGGGGCTGCTGCGCAAGGCGGTGCGGCACCGGGTGCCGACCCTGGCCATCTGCCTCGGCGCGCAGCTGCTGGCGACCGCGCACGCCGGGCAGGTCGAGCGCAGCCCGTCCGGGCCGGAGGTGGGGCCGGCGGTGGTGGGCCGGCGGGACGCGGCCGAGGCCGACCCGCTGTTCCGGTACGTGCCGCTGATCCCGGACGTGCTCCAGTGGCACTCCGACGAGATCACCGAGCTGCCGCGCGGCGCCACGCTGCTCGCCGCGTCCACCCGCTATCCGCACCAGGCGTTCCGCCTCGGTGACCGGGCCTGGGGGCTCCAGTTCCACATCGAGTGCGACACCGACATGATCGCGGACTGGGCCACCGACTCCACGCTCCTCGCCGACCTGGGTTACGACCCGGAGCTGGTGGTGGCCGCCTGCGCCGCGGTGATGGTCGACGTCGAGGAGGTCTGGCAGCCGTTCGCCGCCCGGTTCGCCGCGCTGGCCCTCGGCGAGCTGGACGAGGGCGCCGCCCGCCGCAGCCTGCCGTTGCTCGGGCAGTGATGAGCCGGCCGACCAGCGCACCCGGCCGGCTCGCCCGGTACGGCTTCGGCACCGCGCAGGGCGACGGTGGCGCCCGGGCCGCCGACCTGCTCGGGCCGGACGGCCTGGGCCTGTGGCGGCCCGACCTCCAGGAGCCGGTGGACGACCGGGCGCGGGACCTGCTCTCGGCGCTGTCCCGGGCGGCGGACCCCGACCTGGCGCTGCGTCAGCTGCACCGGATCGTCGAGGCGGAACGCCGCAGCGGGAAACTCGACCCGGCGCTGCTGGACGCGTTGCACGACGATCCGGGTCTGCGCCGGCGGCTGATCGCCGTGCTCGGCGCCTCCTCGGCGCTCGGCGACCACCTGGTCGCCAACCCCGGCCACTGGACCGTCCTGCGGACCGGGCCGGACGGCTGCGCCCCGTCCGCCGAGGGGCGCCTCGAACCGGTCGAGGGTGGGGAGTCCGCGGGCAACGCGATCGCCGCGCTGCGTCAGGCCTACCGGTTGGCGCTGCTGCGGATCGCGGCGGCCGACCTGACCGGCGGCCGTGGCCTGGAGCAGACCATGGCGGCGCTGTCGGCGCTGGCCGACGCCACGCTCGCCGAGGCGTACGCGATCGCCGTCGGTGAGCTGCCGGAGGACACGCCCCGGCCCCGGCTGGCCGTGGTGGCGATGGGAAAGTGCGGCGGCGACGAGCTGAACTACGTGTCCGACGTGGACGTCATCTTCGTCGCCGCCGAGGACGACGACCTGGCGGCGGCCACCACGATCGCCACCCGGCTGATCCACGTCTGCGGGCTGGTCGCCTGGCCGGTCGACGCCGCGTTGCGTCCGGAGGGCAACCGTGGGCCGCTGGTGCGGACCCTCGCCAGTCACGTCGCCTACTACCGCCGCTGGGCGCGGACCTGGGAGTTCCAGGCGTTGCTGAAGGCCCGCCCGGCCGCCGGCGACCTGGCGCTCGGCCAGGAGTGGATCGACCAGTTGGCCCCGCTGGTGTGGCGCGCCGCGGAGCGGCCGGAGGCGGTCGAGGACGTCCGCGCGATGCGTCGCAAGATCATCGACCACATCCCGCCGAAGGAGCTGGAACGCGAGATCAAGCGCGGGCCGGGCGGCCTGCGCGACATCGAGTTCGCCGTCCAACTGCTGCAACTGGTGCACGGCCGCGGCGACGAGACGCTGCGGGCGCCGGGCACCCTGCCGGCGCTGCGGGCGCTGGTCGCCGGCGGGTACGTCGGCCGCGCCGACGGTGAGGCGCTGCTGCGCGGCTACCGCTTCCTGCGCTCCGTCGAGCACCGGTTGCAGTTGCAGGGCCTGCGCCGCACGCACACCGTCCCGACCGAGCCGGCCGCGCTGCGCTGGCTCGCCGCCGCGCTCGGCTACACGGCCACCCCCGGGCGCAGCGCCGTCGAGGAGTTCCGCGCCGAGTGGGTCACCCACGCCTCCGAGGTACGCCGGCTGCACGCCAAGCTGCTGTACCGGCCGCTGCTGGAGGCGGTGGCCCGGGTGCCCGCCGACGGCCTGCGCCTCACCCCGGAGGCGGCGCGACACCGGTTGGAGATCCTCGGCTTCGCCGACCCGGCCGGCGCGCTGCGCCACCTCCAGGCGCTCACCGGCGGCGTGAGCCGCACCGCGGCGATCCAGCGCACCCTGCTGCCGGTGCTGCTCAGCGAATTCGCCGACGCCCCCGAACCGGACCGGGGGCTGCTCAACTACCGGCAGGTGTCCGACAAGCTCGGCAGCACCCCCTGGTACCTGCGGCTGCTGCGGGACTCCGGCCCGGTCGCCCGCCGGCTGGCCCGGGTGCTCTCCTCGTCGCGCTACGCCGCGGACCTGCTGGCCCGCGAACCGGAGGCGCTGCGGCTGCTGGCCGAGGAGAACGAGCTGGTGGCCCGCCCGCGGGAGGTGCTGCACGAGGGGTTCACCGCGGCGGCGAGCCGGCACGCCGACCGTGTCGAGGCGACCCGGGCGGTACGCGCGCTGCGCCGCCGGGAGCTCGTCCGGATCGCCTGCGCCGACGTGCTGTGCCGCGCCGGCTCGCTGGCCCCGACGCCGTCCCCGGCTCGCGCCGACGGCCCCGACCCCGTGGTGCCCGGACTGGCCGACGTGCGGGCGGTGGGCACGGCGCTCGCCGACGTCACCGACGCCACGCTGGCCGCCGCGCTGCGCACCGCCCGGGCCGCCCAGCCGACGCCGCCGGGGCTGCGGTTCGCCGTCATAGGCATGGGCCGGCTCGGCGGGTACGAGTCGAACTACCTCTCCGACGCGGACGTGCTCTTCGTCTACGACGCGCCGGCCGGGGTCGACGAGCGGTCGGCGAGCGGCGCCGCGCACGGCGTCGCCGAGGAGCTGCGGCGGCTGCTCGGCATGCCCGCCCCCGACCCGCCGCTCGGGGTGGACGCCGACCTGCGCCCGGAGGGCCGGCAGGGTCCGCTCGTGCGCAGCCTCGCCGCGTACGCGCAGTACTACGCGCGGTGGTCGCGGGTGTGGGAGGCGCAGGCGCTGCTGCGCGCCCGGTTCGTCTGCGGCGACGCCGACCTCGGCGACGAGTTCGTCGCGCTGATCGACCCGGTGCGCTACCCGGCGGACGGGCTGACCCGCGAGCAGATCGTCGAGATCCGTCGGATCAAGGCGCGGGTGGAGAACGAGCGGCTGCCCCGGGGCGCCGACCCGGCCACCCACACCAAGCTGGGGCGGGGCGGGCTCGCCGACGTCGAGTGGGCCGTGCAGCTGCTCCAGCTGCGGCACGCCGGCGCAGTCCCGGCGCTGCGCGGCACGCGTACGCTCGACGCGCTCGCGGCCGCCCGGGACGCCGACCTGGTGGACCCGGCGGACGCCACGGCGATGGCCGCCGGCTGGACCCTCGCCGCGCAGGTCCGCAACGCGCTGATGCTGGTGCGGGGGCGGGCCGGCGACCAGCTGCCCCGGCACGGGGTGGAGCTGGCCGGCGTGGTACGACTGCTCGGTGCCGACGACCCGGGCGAGTTCCTCGACGAGTATCTGCGCACCGGCCGCCGCTCCCGCGCCGCCGCCCGGCGCGTCTTGGAGGCGTAGGAGTCTGCTTAACTGCTGACGGCTGGTCCCGTCCTCTGGCCGACTATCAGCAATTCGTCGCGACGTCGGCTTCGACCGCTGCCGGATTGCCTCTGCGCGCTTCCGCCAGACTTCTTTCGATTTGAGTTCTGCCTTCCTCGTCCAGCGCGACTTGATAAAGCTGCAACGTCCTCACTCGTTCCAGCTGTTCGATGGCGTAGTCGTGTCGCTCGCTTCGCGGGTTTTCGGCCAGGGCCGCCAGCCATTCCTTTTCCCAGGCGCAATACCAAGTCAACTCTGCTCGCGTCGACCCAACTCCGCGTGCATACAACATAGGCTCCGGCGGCCTCGTTGGCGCTGCTCCCCACATTGCATTACGCGGAAGCGTCATGCTTTTGATAGCGGAATTGTACTCCGCCAGGTATCCGTCGAATTCCTGGTATTTGCTGTTGGGCTTGTTTGACGGCTCCGAACTTTCTGGTTTTGAGCAGCCGGAAATATTTGCGGCGGCTAGCCCGGCCGCCGCTAGTGAAACAACATGCCTGACCAATTTTTGCTGAGTCATCGCCATCACCCTCAGTGCGCCGTGGTTGCCTCTGAGGATGGCGTCGGCGAGGTCGAAGTAGGCGTGGACGACTGTCTCCTTGCGTTCGTAGCAGCGTTGGAGCCGGTTGAAGGCGTTGTGCCAGGCGTTCGTGCGCTCGACATGCCACCGTTTGGTGGCCTGGACGGGGGCCTTGACTCCTTGCGGGCGATCTCGCCGGTCAGGCCGCGTCCGGCGAGGAGGTCGCGGGTCGCGGCGGAGTCGTAGCCGGCGTCCAGGTGCACGGTGATGTGTCGGGTAGTTGACCGAGGTCTCCGAGCCGGTCGAGGGTGGCTTGCAGCAGCGGGGAGTCGTGGCGGTTGGCGCCGGCCAGGACGCGTCGCAGCGGGATGCTGCGGGCCTCGACCATCAGTGAGCGTTTCATGCCCTGCTTGCCGCGGTCGACTGGTGATCGCCCGGCGATCTCGCCGCCGCCGGGTGCTTTGGTGATGCACCCGTCGATGGCGAGGTCGTTGAGCAGCAGGCCGACGATGCGGTCGTAGGCGTCGAGCGCGATTGCCTTGAGCTGGGCGAAGACGCCGAGGTTGATCCATTCGTCGCGGCGGTTGCGGATTGTGGTGGCCGAGCAGGTCGAGTCGGCGATGGCCTCGTACGAGCAGCCGAATCGCAGCACTTGCAGGAGCTTGTCGAACACGATCCGGTCGGCGATGCGTCGGCGGTGGCAGCCCAGGGGGTGGCTCGGATCGGTGGCGGGTCGTGCGGCAGCAGCGCGGCGAATTGGTCCGACAAGGGGTCGCTCAGCGCTGATGGGACAGCGGTCACAGGCGTTCCAGTGATCACTAGGCGTAGGAACCTTCATGATCACTGATGCCTGTGCCCGTCTCCTACCCGCCGGTGCCCCGCCGACCTATTTGCGCGACCTCTTAGTACTCCAACGTCATTTGGCCTGTCTGCGCTGGTAGTGGGATCGTCGGGCTCGGGCTTGGGATGTTCGCCGCCAGTACGACCAGTGCAGGATG
>NZ_JBITMV010000023.1:0-93436 GCF_044466625.1 Micromonospora sp. NPDC049366 | reverse complement strand
ACCCGGCGACCAGGCCGGCCTCCCCGGCGCGGTCGCCGAGGGCGGCCCGCATGGCGGCCGGCCGCTCGTACCGGCCGGGAACGCGCGTGCGGCGCTTGTTGGACATGCTCAGACCTCCCGGTCGGTGATCGCGGTGCGCAGCTCGGCGAGCTGGGCCTCGATGCGGGCGACGTCGTCCTTGTCGGCGTTGCGGTCGGCCCGCCACACGCGGGACGCGAGGGGGGACAGCAACAACAGCGCCTGGACGGTGAGCTGCGCCCATTCGCTCTGCCAGTTCTCGGCGGTGCTGCTGACCAGGGCGGGCCAGTAGTCGGCCCAGCCGTGCGGCTGGCCGTGCGCGGCGGCATCGTCGGCCTGGGTGCGCCACAGGGCGGCGGCGTGCGCGGCGGCGGAGCCGAGCCACAGTGCGGCGAGGATGTAGACGGCGCCCCACCACTGGGCGTGCCTGCGCCACCCGGTGCGGGGGGAGCGTGGCGCGCGGTGGCTGCGGATGGAGTGGTGCACGGTCTCGGCCATGGGTCCTCCCGCGTCTGGTCGCCGCGGGTGTGAACCGGCGCGGCATCTTATGCACCCGGCAGGTCAGGGGCGGTGCGCGCGGAATGACACCCCCGGTCGTTGCGGCATATTTTTCCGTCGTGTAACGTGTCGGGTGTTGGGCGGCCCGGACAGCCGCCCCCGAGACGAGGAGACCCCGATGATCGACGCCCTGGTGACCGCTGAGACCGCCCCGCTCGATGTGCAGCTTTGGCCGACCCGCGCGCCGCAGTACGCGCCGAACTTCACCCTTGCCGAGGTCGCCCTCGTGCACGACGACAACGGCTGGCACGTCCGCTGGACGTACCAGAACGGCAACACCCGCCGGTTCCCCCTCGGCGAGCGCGTCGCGGTCCGGGTCGAGAACGCCGAACTGCTGACCGGCTCCGACGCCGCGCTGGTCTGACCAAGCCCCGCACTGCCCGCCAGGCGATCCCGCCCGGCGGGCAGTGTCACGTCTTGGGCGTACCCGCGGCCCGGGCGCGCACCGCCGCGGCGGCGGCCATCCACGCCCGCTGGATCGTCTCGCCGAGCCCGTCCCACTCGGGCATCGGTTCGCCGCGGAAGTTCTTCCCGCCGGTGGTCTCCCCGTACGCCGCGTACGCGGCCCGGGCGTCGGCGGCGTCCTGGTCCTCACTCACGCTCGGCCCCTCTCACTCGGCCAGGGCGCGCCCGCCGGCGGCGACACCGGCGGGCACCCCGGCGGACTACTTGGCGTCCTTCTCGGCCTGCTTGGTGTCCGTGTCGGCGTTCGGCAGGTCGTCGCGCCGGTCGGCCTCCTTCGCGGCCTGCACCGCGGTCGGCTCCAGCGGCGACGGCGCCGGCTTGGTCTCGTCGACCTTGTTCTCGTTGGCTCGGGCCATCGGGTGTACCTCCATCCCTCACCGGCGCCCGGGGTGGCGCCGGAGTCAGCAGACGCCGACCTCGCCGAGCTGCGCCGCGCGCCAGAACAGCGCGCCGGGCGTCACGTACTGCGGCGGCCGGCCGTCGGTGAACAGGTGCACGCCGGCGATCCGGAGCGCCTCGTCGACAAGCTGCGAGCAGATGACCTGCACCGGCAAGCCGGTCGACTCGTGGCGGCGGTTGACGTACCGTGCCAGCCACCCGCCGGCGTCGGCGGCGTTCCCGCCGGTGAGCGTGAGCGACGCGAGGGCGGCGTACTGGGCGAACCCGTACCGGGTGCCGATCATCTCCACCGCGGCGTACGCGGCGGGACGCTGCCAGCCGACCGGCCCGGCGTCGAAATACAGCCGCACGTACGCGTAGCCCGGGCCGACCCGGTCGGTGCCGGTCAGCCGCACCAGCCGCGCGCCGGAGGGCATGGCCTCGACCACGTCGGCCCAGCCGGGCCCGACGGCGACGACCATGAACGCGTGGGTGATCCACCCGGCGTTCTCCACCTGCCGGCCGCGGAGCAGCGCCGCGGCGTCGATGGCGGTCTGCCCGGCGAGGACGCCGGCGCCGACGCGGCCCTTGATGGACGCGAAACCGAGGTCGCCGACCTCCAGGTCGTCGACAGAGTCGATGGACAGCACGACAGGGCCTCCCGGGCGGGGTTAGGCGACGGTGCGGCGGGCGGCGAGCGCTTCCAGGTCCCGCACCGGTCGGGGTACATAGGACGGCCGCCACGCCAGGCTGTCCCGGCGGGCGGCGAGGTCGGAGAAGTTGATCCGGCCGGCGGTCAGCAGCGCGAGCCGGCCGGGGCCCATGACGGCGAGCTGCTCGTCGCGGGGGAGGGCGGCGAACACTTTCTCCGCGTCGGGGGTCAGGTCCTCGCCCTCAACGTCGGGGATGCCCAGCTCCACCCAGCTCTTGACCTTCGGCATCCGCGCGCAGCGGCCCTGGTGGTGGTCCCACGGGCCGGGCTGGGTGAGCGGGTGGTGGGTGCCGTGCATCCCCCAGCAGGACGGGCAGGTGCGGCGGTCCAGGGTGGCCACCCACGTCCACCCGTCGAGCACGTCGGCGTTAGCGGCGTGCACCGCGGCGGACGTGTCCCGGTAGGCGTCGAGCATCTCGGTGCGGGCGATGTTCAGCGCCCGACCGAGGCCGCCGTTGAAGGCGCCCTCCACCTGCCGCACCATCGACCGGGCGGCTTCGGTGGGGTGGGCGCCGGTAGCGACGCCGGCGACCAGCGCCCGCCGCATCGCTTGGACGGCGTCGTCGGTCAGCGGCCACGTGTCGGCGTGGATCTGCGCCCGGGCGCGGGACGCGATCGTCTCCAGCACGGTCGGGGTGATCCGGGCGGTGTACGTGTCCAGGGCGGCCGCGGCGAGCCGGGCGGGGAGCTGCGACGCCATGATGGCCGGTTCAGCGGCGGCGGTCGCGGCGATCACCTCGACGGCGCCGGCGCCGACCGTCGTGTTCGTGGTGGCGGCCAGCGCGGCGAGCGCCGTCGCGGTCTGCTGCTGCGCGGCCGCGAGGCGGTCGATGCGGGCGAGTTGCCACGGCGCCGGCCACCGGTCGGTGGCGGCGTACAGGGCGACCACGTCGGCCATCGCGGCGTGCCACTCGGCGTCGAGCAGGTCCCACGCCTGCACCCAGGCGGCGGTCAGCGCCCGGACCGCTTCGTCGGTGTGGTCGCCGACCTCGACGCGTAGCGCGCGGAGGAGCCACAGTGTCCGTCGGGTAACAGCCACCGCGGCCCCTCCCGTTCGCTGGGCGTCGGTCAGGCGGCGAGGCGGCGGGCGAGGTCGTCGGCGACCTGCTTGGCCATCGTGGCCGGGATCGCCGCGGCGATCTTCTCGGGGGTGAGGCCGGCGAGGATGCCGGCGATGATCGCCGGTTCGTCGGTGAAGTCCTGAGCGGCGAGCGCGCCGAGGACCTTCTGCACGTCGGTGAGCTGGGCGCCGAGGCTGGTCAGCGTCGGGTGGGCGACCGGCTTCGCGCCGACGACGTCGTCCTTGCCGACGGCCAGCCGCAGGTACGTCTGGCCGATCGGCTCGCGGCCGTCCAGGCGGGAGAGCATGGTCTCGACGCGCTTGAGTCGCTGGTCCTGCTCCGGGGTCATGTCGTCTTCTCCCTGTCCGGCGAGCCACGCCGCGGCGGTCTCACCCTTGGCCATCGAGATGAAAGCGCGGGCCGCGGTCCACGCCTCCTGTTCGTTGCGGTTGACGTCCACGTACGCCCGCGGCTGGTCCTCGTGGGAGTGCCACGTGTGGTCGGCGCTCGCGGTCGTGTTGGTGTTCGCCTGGAAATCGAGCCGACGCGGCGAGTGCCCGTCGATGCCGTCCCACACGTTGATCGCGTTGAGGTACTTCCGCCGCGGGTCGCTGCGGTTGTTGTAGACGGCCAGGGCGCGGCCGTAGAGCTTCTTCATGTCGGCCCGCGACATCGACATGTCGACCGCGGCGCCGTACTTCTTGCCCTTCGCGGTGACCGGCGGCGCCTTGTCCAGCGCCCGCTTGTTGGAGTAGTCGCCGCCGTTGCCGTACCGGACCAGGTCCTCGATCGACGGGTGGTAGCCGCCGCTCTTCTTGTGCCGCTCGTCGGGCACGATGCCGGAGAGCACCGCCGACGCGTACCCGCAGTTGTTCTCCCACTGGTCGGCGAGCCAGCGGGTCGGGGGCGCAACCTCAGTCGCCATCGGTCGGGGCCTCCCCGTCGTCGTCGGGGCTGGTCACCCACGGGGCGGCGAGCACGTCGAAGAACGGCTCCGCCGCGGCCCGGTAGCGGCTGTCGCCGGGCCCGTCGGCCGGCCCGTCCTGCACCGGCATCGGGGCGGCGTCGCGGACGTGGAACCCGCCGTCGCGCCAGTCGTACAGCCAGCACTCCCCGGCGGGCTTGTCGACCAGCAGGAACCCGCGGGGGAACCGGGACACGGCCTGCTGCCCGTCCATCGGCCCCCCAACGCACGCCCCCTGGAGCGGCCCGTCGTCGTGTTGCTCGGTCACCGGTCCTCCCTCGGTTCTCGGGCACGAAAAATGACCGCCCCCGGATCCGGGTGGCGGTCGGTTTGGGCAGGTCAGCTACCCGCCGTGGGCTTTCTTGCCGGGCCACTCACCGGTGGCGGCCTTGTGGTACTCCGCGCACAACCCCTTCGGGTCGCGGACGTACTTCCCGAGGTGCGCGACGCACGTCTCGAAGTCACCCGGCCGGTTCCAGCCGATCTTCGCGGCGCCCTCACCGCGTACCCAGTACGCGCGCAGCTTCCGGTCGCTGCCGGCCTCCCGCAGGTCGACCAGCACGGTCGGCAGCGGCGGCACCCAACCGGCCTCGAGCACCACCGGCGCCGCGTCCAGCCGCACCCGCCCGTCGGTCCAGCCGTCCAGCTCGTCGACCAGGGACAGCGGGGCGAGGCCGCGCGCCTCGTACGCTCCGGTGAGCGCGGCCAGCACCGGCGCGGCTTCCCCGGTGACGTACGTGGTGACGCCGCCGGCGTCGATGCCGACCGTGTCCAGAGTCTCGCCCGTGTGGGCGTCGACCAGGGCCATCGTGTCCACGGCCTACTCCTGCGGCGGCGACGCCTCGCCGGCGCCGGCGCCGTCGCCGGCGTCGTCCGCGTCGGCGGGGCGGAACAGCAGGTAGCCGTTGGACCAGCCGGCCAACGCGCCGGCCAGGTCCACGTCGGACACCTCGTCGCCGTCACCGCCGGCCATCATCCGCCGGAGCCCCTCGGCGATGTCCCGAGCGGCGCCGGTGCGGTACGTGAGCCGGTCCTCGTCGTCGAGCGTCACCCGGTCCAGCTCGGCGCCCGTGGCCACGACAGACAGCAGCAGCGGCGTCATCGTCCGCCCCCTCTCCCGATGATCGTTCCCTGCGCCACCGCGGCCGCGGCAGCAGCCGGCGTACCCACCTGCCCGTCGTCGGTGTCCCCGCTGTCGGGGCCCTCCGCGAGGGCGGTCAGGTCGTCGCCGTAGTCCACCGGCACCGCCTCGGCGGGCCGCATCCGTGTGTACGTGCGGATCCACGCCCGCCGGCACGCCTGCTGCAGCGGGTTGCCGTCGGCCGGGTACGGGCAGGCGCCCGCGCCGGCGCGCCGCTGGGCGGCCCGCCGCGCGAGACGGCGGGCCGCCTCGAGGGCCTGTTCGGTGGTGGTCATGCGAACTCGTTCCCCTTCCCGGCCGCGGCGAGCCGTTCCCGGGAGCTGCGGAACGAATCACCGCCGACGTACTGGGCCTTGAAAGCGGCGTACGTCAGCCGCGGGTGCTCGCCCCACCAGCGCATCAGCTCTTCGGAGGCGTGCGCCTTGGCCACCGACCACGAACCGGAGAACAGACGCCGCGCGTCCATCTTCCCCTCCGAGCCCCGCTTGAGCAGGTACCCCGACGTTGCGGCCTCCGCGTCGCGGTACTGCCGCTCCACGTACTCGGCGTACGCCTCCTTGAGCTGCTTCTCGGTCAGTCCGGAGCGGCCGCCGGCGGAACGCTCCAGCGACGCCCGGTCGACGCCATGGACCTCGGCGTACGCGTCCAGCCAGTCCCAGCCGCGGGCGACCAGCGCGTCGATGCGCGCTTCCTGCTCGGGTGTGGACTCCCGCACGGGGCGGCTGCTGGCGCGTCGGGTGGCCTTGTCGGGTGGGCCGGCGCGCAGCGTGTCGGTCGGGTCGACGCCGTCCTCGTCGGCGAGGCGCCGGAACTGGGCGATGAAGTCCGCCGCCCGCTGCTTCTCGGTGCGCTGGTCGTGCCGCATCGCCGGCAGGATGCTTTCCTGCGCCTGCACGATGCCGGGCCGGTTCTGCTCGATCTCGCCCATGGGCACCCGGTAGGCGCGGGCTATGGCCCGCATCATCCGCGACGCGGTGTCGAACCGGCCGGTGTTGATTTCCTGCAGGGCGTTGGTGTGGATCTGCTTCCACACCTCGTCGGGCTTGGACACGTTCGCCGGTGGCTCCGGCGCCGGCGTGTCCGGCACGTCCTCGTCGGGCTTGCCCCGGTAGTAGTCGGGGCCGTTTTGGTCGACGCCCTCATACCGGCCGAGGTGCCGGAACCATGCCATGACCAGGGCGGCCTGGTCGGCAACCGGGCGGGGGTCTTTCCGCTCGGCGGCCTTGACTGCCTTGGCGTCGGCGTCCTCCGGCAGCCCGAACACAACGGCCTGCGCACGCCGGAGCCGGTCCTGCGCCTCGATGTCCCGCGCGTTGCGGCCCTGCACCATTTGACGCAGGTAGCCGTACTCCTCGACGGGGCTGCGGTACCGGGCCGGGCCGGCCGGCCCGGCCGCCTTCGCTTCGGCGGCGGAGATAGCCGCCAACTCCCGCCGCTGCGCCTCGGCGCGTAGCGCGGCGAGCCGGCCCGGCAGGTCGTAGTCGTCGGCGCCGGTGGCAGTCACCAGCGCGGGCGCTACTTCCAGCTCGGCGTCGGTGAGCGTCGCCGGGTCGGCGGCCATGGCCCGGATTTGGTACTGGCGGAACTCTCGGGCGTTGTCGGCCCGTAGCTCCTGGATCTTGCGCCGGTTCTTCTCCCGGGCGGCGCGGCGACCGCGCTCCCGTGCCGGCGCCGGGCCGTTCGGCGGCTCTGCGCTGAACATGCCCTGGGAGACGGCGGCGTGCAGCTCCCGGTCGTCGTAGTCGGCGAACTCCTCCGCGGCTGCCTGCTCGGCGGCCGCGGAGACCAGCCGCACCCGCTCGCTGCTGGGCATTTCGATCAGGCGGCGCTGAATGGCGGTCCAGCGGCCCTGGTCGTTGCCGGTGCCGCCGGGCACGTCGGCGACCCACTGGTCGACGGTGGCGTCGCCGTACAGCGCGCGGATCCCGTCCTCACCGAGCGCCGTGTGTGCGGCGCCGATCGCCGAGTTGTCGTACGCGGGGACGATCGCGGCGTCCTGCGCGGCCGCCATCGCGTCGACCAGCCGGTCCCGCTGCGCGGCGGCGTGCGCGGCCGCGGCTTCCCGCTCGGCGACGCGGGCGGCCTCGAGGGCCGCTTCCCGCTCCACCGCCTCCCGGGCCTCCCGCTCGATACGTTCCCGCTCGGCGGCCGCTTCCCGCTCGGCGTCGCGGCGCTCCATCTCGGCGACGACCCGGGCGAGCGCGTCGGGGTCGTCCAGGTCGGCGGCGTACTCGGCGGCGAGGTCGACCTCGTCGTCGTCCAGGTCAGCCACCGGCCGGTCGAGTAGCGCCCGCTTCGGGGCGTTCTCCGCGGCCTGCCGGTCAGCTTCGGCGCGGCGCTCCAGCTCGGCGAGCAGCCGGTCCGCGGTCGGGTGGTCCAGGCTGCCGTGTTCGCCGGTGATCCGCGCGTACAGCCCCTCCAGGTCCCCGTCCGGTACGGGGGTCAGGTCGTCGGGGACGCTGGAGACCAGCTCGGCCATCGCGGCCTCGCGGCGCTCCCACTCGGCCATGATCCGGGCGGCGCCGTCCTCGTCGACCTGGGCGAGGTCGTGCACGCCGGTGACGGTGCGGAACGTCTCGGCGAGGTCCTCGTCGGTCCATCCGCTGAGGTCGTCCGGCACGATCGACGCCGGCACCTCCGGCGCCTCCGGGGCGGCCGGCGTCTCGGGCTCCGGCGCCGGCGGCGGCGGGGTGGTCGGGGCGGGCACGTCGAGCAGCGCGTCGAGCAGCGCCATCTGCCCGTCCATCTGCTGCTGGTCGCTGACGTCGAACATGCCGAGCTGCTGGACAGCGGCGATCGCCCGTTCCCGGCCGATGTTGGGCCGGTCGGCCAGACCGATCGCGGCCCGCGGGGCGGGGACGAAGTCGGTGACGCCGCCGAACATGTCGGCCTGCTGCGCCGGGCCCGTCGGCGCCGGCGGGGTGGTCGGGGCCGGGGGTGCGGCCGGCGCGGGGGCCGGGGCGCTGGGCGCGTCGGTGCCAGCCGCCGGCGCCGGTGCGCCGGTGTTGTCGCCGTCGCGGCGGCCGGTCAGCTCGGTCACCGGCACCCACAGGTCCGCGCCGTCCTTGCGGATCTGCACCTCGGGGTCGTCGACCTGCAGCGTGGTCTTACTCAGCACCGGCACCCATTCGCCCTCGTGCTCGACCATGTCACCCACGCGGATACTCGCCGCGGCCGGTGGCTCCGGTGCGCTGGTGTCGTCGCCGGCGGCGATCCGGTTGCGGGTGCCCTTGGCGTACGGGGTGAGCGCGTCCAGGCGGATGAGCGCGAAGTTGATCCAGTCCGACCGGTACTTGTCATCGAACTGCGGCCGGATGCCGTACAGGCGGCGGCGGACCTCCGCCAGGTCGGCCGGGGTGAAGTCGTGGTCGGTCCACTCCGACGGGAAACCGAGCGCGTTGCTCTTCATGAACCGGTCGGTGAACGGCGACGACTCGTTCGCCGAGGGCCGGCGCGGGCCGTTGGCGGCATTCCAGAACGCGAGCCCGTGGTCGATGCCGACCAGCCGGCCGTCCCGGTCGATCATCCAGTTGCCCTCGTGCCGGTCCGTGTTGCCCATCAGCAGGTCAGCCAGACCGAGCAACCACGAATCGTCGGTGAGGACGTACGGGGCGACCGCGGACCGGTTCCCGTCTGCGGCAACGACCAGGTCCAGGGCGGTGCGGCCGTCCACGAACTCGACGTACACCTCGCCCGGGCCGGCCCGGTGCACGGCGGGGACGGGGGCGCCCACCGCGGCGGCGAGCACCACGGCCAGCTCCTCGGCGTCCTGCATTTCCTCGGCGGGCCGGCCGACGCCGCCCTCCGCGGGGATGGTCTTGTGGATGGCCCGGTCGCCGTTGCCGAACGTGACCACCGAGACGTCGGACAGGAAGCCACCGTCGCCGGTCACGTCCTCCCGGTTGGTGACACCCGCGGCGACCGCTTCGGCGAGCCGGGTCTGCCGCTCGGCGAACGGCGCCCGCGGCGCCGGCGCCGCGGGCGTCTCGGGGGCGTCGGGCGTACGGGTGCCAGCCGCCGGCGTCTGCTCGCCGGTGCTGGGCGTCTCGGGCGCCTCGGGCGCGTCGGGGGCGGCCGCCGTCGGGGTGCCGGGGTCGTCACCGTCGGCGACCCGGTTGCGGGTGCCGGTGGCGTGCGGCGTGAGTGCGTCCAACCGAGCGAGCGCGGCGTCGTGCCAGTCGGCGTGGCCGAGCCGCTCGAACTCCGGACGCAGCCCCACGAGCCGGCGACGTGCCTCGGCCATGTCGGCCGGGGTGAAGTCGTGGTCGGCCCACTCGTTCGGCCGGCCCGGGTCAGCGATCTTCACGAAGTGCGAGGCGAAGGGGTCCGGCTTGCGCATCGGCGCCGTCCCCGGGTCGTCGAACAGACCGAACGCGAGGCCGTGGTCGATGCCCTGGACGTTCCCGTCGCCGTCGACCAGCCAGTTACGCATGCTGCGGTCGCTGTTGCCCATGATCACGTCGGCGAGGCCGAGCCGCCGCCCGGAGTCACTGTCGACGTACGCGCCCAAGTCGTAGCTGGGCACCTCGAGCCCGGTCTGGCCGTCGATGTGCTCCACGTAAATCTCGGTGTCGCTTGCGCGTAGCACCGCCGGCGCCGAAGCGCCCATCGCAGCCGCGACAGCGGCGCCCAACTCCTCGGCGTCCTGCTGCTGTGCCGCGGTGACCTCGTTGTAGCCCGAGTGGCCGTTCCCGAACGGACGGCCGCTGCGGACTGAGGTCTTCGCGGTCCGCTTGTAGACTGCGCGGTCGCCGCTGTTGAAGGTGACCAGGTCAACGCCGTCGGCAACCAGCCCGCCGCCGAGCGGCTCCCTGCTGGCGATACCGGAGGCGACGCCAGCGGCGAGCCGGTCCCGCCGCTCGCCGTAGTTGTCGGCCGTCGGCTCGGGGGTGTTGGCCCGGGCGGCCTCGTCGCGGCGGCGGCGCACGATGGCGCGGAGGTCGTCCCACGACCGGGTCCGGCCGGGCTTACCGGGCCGGTGGTTGGGGGCGGCCTGCTCGGCCTGGTCGATGAGGTCCAGGGCGCCCCGGTAGTCGCCGTCGTTCATCCGCTGGGCGGCCTGGCTGGACAGTGCGTCGGCGCGGGCGACCGGCGTGTCCGGGGTTTCGGGCGCACTGGTGCCAGCCGCCGGCGCGGCGGCCCGCCGGTCCAGCTCGGCCCGGATCGCGTCGGTCCGGTCGCGGTTGCCCCGTAGCCGGGACATCTCCGCCCGCAGAGAGGCATCGGAGCGACCGGCGAACAGGTCCCGCCCGCCGGTGAGGTCGACTCCGAGCGGCGCGACGGGGATAGCGGCGCGCCGCTCTATCTCGGCGGCAATGAGCCGGGTGCCTTCGGTGTCGCCGTCCCGCTCGGCGGCGGCCTGATACTGGCGCAGCGAGTCGGCGCCGACCGTGCCGAGCTGCCGGGTGGTCCACTGCCGGTTCGCCATGGCCGTACGCTCGGCGGGGGTGAGCGTCGGCGCCGCCGGCCGGGCGGGCCGCAGCGACGCCCACTTGGCGCGGCCGGACTCTTGGTCGTCGTAGCCCTGGTAGAAGTCGTCCGACTCGCCGCGCTCGTCGGCGGCGTCCAACTCCCCGGCGACGCCGCTCTGCGCGGCGGCCCAGCCCCGCTCGTAGGCGTCCACCCGGTCCTGCGGTACCCCGTCGGGTGCGGGCGGCCCGTCGGGCGCACCCGTGCCAGCCGCCGGCGTCTCGTCGCCGGTGGGCGGGGTGGCGTTGAGTAGCTCCCGGTCCCGGTCGGTGCGGGTGATCCGGTCACGGGTGCCGGTGGCGTGCGCGCCGATCGCGTCCAGCCGGGCGAGGGCGGTGTCGTGCCAGTCGGTGTGGCCGAGCCGCACGTAGTCGGGGCGCAGCGCGACCAGGCGGGCGCGGGCGGTGGCGATGTCGGCGGGGCTGATGTCGTGGTCGGCCCAACCGGTCGGGTTCATGTCCTCGTCGCGGGCGACGTACGGCACCCCGAACTCGCCGACCTCGAACCGGCCCACCTCGAGCGGGTCTTCCCGGTACATGAACCCGTGGCCGTGGTCGATGCCGACCAGCCGGCCCTCCTGGTCGATCATCCAGTTGCCGGAGTTGCGGTCGATGTTGCCCATCACCAGGTCAGCGAGCCCCATCAGCCGGCCGGCGTCACTGGCCGCGACCTGGGCGCTCTGCGCGGCGCCGGCCGCGGGGCTGATCGCCCACGCCTCCATGCCGGACCGGCCGTCGATGTACTGGGCGTAGATGTCGCGGGTGCCGGCACGGTCGATCGCTGCGGCGCGCACACCGAACGCGGTGAGCGTCAGCGCGCCCAGCTCCTCGGCGTCCTGCTGCGTGCCAGCGTCGCGGGCGGCGCCGCTGGCGGTGCGCTTGAAGACCGCCCGGCTGCCGTCGTTGAAGGTGACCAGCTCGACGTCGGCGATGCTGCCGCCGTCCAACATGCGGCGCTGGGCGACGCCGGACATGACCGAGGCGGTCAGCGTCTCGCGGGCGGCGACCAGGTCGGCGGGGGACACGCTGTCACCGGCGGCCGGCGCCTCGGGCGTGGGGGCGTCAGCCGCCGGCGTCGCGTCGCCGGTGGGCTGCTGGTCGGCGGGGCGGCCCTTACGGCCGAACCGGCGGGCGGGCTGGCGGCGGGTGTTCAGGCCTCGTTGCTGCATCGCCTGACGGGCGGCGGCCAGCTCCCGGCGGGCCGCGCGGGCGGGCCGGCTGGTGTCGTCGTCGGCGTACATGGCGGCCTGGTCGGCGGCGTCGGTGTACCAGCCGCGGACGTCGTCGTCGTTGTCCGGGACCTCGAAACCGTCGATGGTGGCCGGCGCGCCCTCGTCGGCGTCGTCGGGGGCGGCCGCGGTGCGCGGGGTGCGATCCGCGCGGCCGCGGCCGCCCTCCTCACCGCCGTCGGCGTCGGGGGAACCGTCGGCGGTGTCCGCGGCGGGCTTCCGGGAGGAATCAGCCGGCGCCGCGGGGTCCTGCTGGCCGCCCTGGTCGGGGGCGGCGGCGCGGTCACGCTTGACCGCGGTCTTGGGGATCACCACGCCGTACAGGTCCCAGCCGCCGCGGCCGTTCGGCTCGGCGCGGGTGACGGCGATCTCGGTGTCCCGGGCCAGGAGGATCTCCCCGTCCGGGGCGTTGATGTAGGCGGGGGTGCCCGCCGCGGCGGCGATGTGCATGGTCACCGCGTCCGCGGCGGACTCGCCGGCGTCGGGCCGGTCCAGGCTGGTGGAGGCGTAGGCGGCGTCGCGGACCTTCATGCCGACCAGGTCCTCGACGGGGATGTGCGCGAACATGGCCAGCGGCACCTGCCGGCGCAGCACCACGTCCTCGGGTAGCTCCCCGAACTCCGCGTCGATCTCTTCCACCCCGGGCGGTGGGGTCTTGTTCGCGCGGATCGCCGGGTTCGTCTCCCGCCACCCGCCGGCGAGGTACTGGCCGAGCGCCGAGTCCGCCGGCGGCGGGGTGCTGCCGCTGGTGTTGCGGTCCAGCCAGCCGCGGGCGTCACCCTCCCCGCCGATCTTCGCGGGGGAGAAACCGGTGGTCGCCGAGCGGGCACGTTTCGTGTCGGCGCTCTTCATCACCCGGGTGGAGCTGCGGGTGAAGCGGCCCCGCGCGTCGCGGGGGTGCAGGCTCGGGTTCCACTTGCGGGCCGATTTGCGGACCATCGCGCCCACCCCCCTTCGTGGTCAGAGTCGGAAGAACTCCGGGTCGTACGGGCCGTCCGGCTGGGCGCCCTGCTCGTCGGGCTGCTGGTCGTCGTCGCGGGCGGCCCCGGTACCGAGCCCGAAGTCGGCGTCGGCCTGCCGGTCGGCGGCGGGGGAGGACTCCGGCCCGGTCACGGCGCCGGCTCCTCGTCCTCGTCGTCGGCGGGTTCCGCCGCGGGTTGGTTGTCGCCGGCGCCGACCTGGAAGAACGCCGGGTCGAACAGGCCGGCCGGCTGGGCGCCCGGGCCCGCCGGCGCCGCCGCGGTGCCGGCGGTGTCGGCGGTGGGGTCGGTTTGCTGGTCGGCGCCGCGGCCACCGAACAGGCCGAAGTCGGCGTCGGCTTGCCGGGCGGCGGCCTCACCGCCCACCCCCGCCACCGGGGGCGGTACACCGTCGGCGGGTTGCCCGTCGGGGCCCATCGGGCCGGCGCCCGCGGCGGCGGGGTCGCCGCCGGCGCGGGCGAGCGCGGCGGCCTGCCCACCCGGCCCGCCCATCGGTGGGGGCTGCGGCCACTTGAAGGCGCCGTCGTCGTCGATCATGTCGTCGAGCAGCGATTCGGCTTCCCGCACGCCGAGGGCCTGGAGCAGGTGACGCAGCACCAGCTCGGGTGGCATGGTGCCGGTGCCGGCGGCGGCGACGACCGCGTCGATGAGCGCCTTGGGTTCGGTCTCGTCCAGGTCGGGCCACACCACGTCGACCGTGGTGTCGGTGTCCCCGTCGAGCGTCACCACTTCCCGGCCGGTGACCGGGTCACGCTTGACCGTGCCCTTGAGCGGCCCCTGGGGGGCGCGGACGGCCTCGGTGATGCGGTGCTGCACGATCCGCAGTTGGAACGCGGTCCACAGGCTGCGGCGGGCCATCATGGCCAGCTCGGTCGGCCAGTCCAGGGTTTCGGCGGTGGCGCGGGCGCCGGTCTGCCCGGGGTCGGCGAGCAGCATCGTGACGGGGATGTCCAGGGCGGCGGCGACCATCATCGCCAGGGGCCGGCCGGACTCGGCGTCGATGGTCGCGCCGGTCTTGGGGATCGCCTCGAGGTTGCCTTGGAGCGGGGTGAGGGCGACGCCGCCCACGTCCGAGCGGGTGCCCGGGGTGGTGGCGGTGTTCCCGGCCGCCGCGGCGTTGAGCGCGGCCCGGGCCTGCTGCCGGTCGCGGCCCTCGGCGGTGAGCCGCCACGCGAACCGGGCGAGGGACTTCATCAGCCCGGCCCACTGCTCGAGGAACTCTTTCCACGCCCGCGCCCAGTTCACCGCGGCGTACGCGTCGGGCACACCGCGCAGCCACCCGCGGGGCCGGTTGACCTGCACGGCGACGATCGGGGCGTCCCACTGGATCTGCACCCCGCCGAACGTGCGGGGCCGACGGGTCGGCTTGTAGTCGACGTCCGGGTACAGCAGCTCCTGCACGGTGGGCACGGGCCGGCCGTTCGGGTCGTACGCGTTGCGGGTCCACACCCGCCGGTAGAACCACGGGGTCGCCGCGTCGTCCGGGTCGGTGATCACCTCGGCGATCTCGTCGGCGATGATCGTGCGGGCCTGCACCCAGCCGGAGGCGGGGCGGGTGAACAGGGCGCAGTAGATCTCCCCGTCGGTGCCGAGGGCGTGCTCCAGCTCGTCGCGGGCCTGCGCGCCGAACACTTCCCGCTGGTTCGCCGGGTCGTCGACCATGGCCTTGATGACGGCCTGGACGTCCTGCTCTTTCCCGGCACCGCCGGCGCGGCCCTTGCGGGCTTTACCGTTGGCGCGGGCCACCAGCTCGCAGCCCTGCCCCCACACGTAGAACGACCGCAGGTTCAGCCCCCGCTTGATCAGCGGGTTAGCGACGGCCATGAGGCGGCACACCGCCCGCAACTGCCGCATGCCCTCGGCGGAGAACTCCTGCTGGGAGAGGGTGGTGAACAGCCGCCACCCGGGGTCGGCGATGATCGCGCGTTCCAGGTCGGCGACGGCCTCGCGGGTGCCGGCGGTGAACGGGTTACCGCCGGCGGCGCCGTCTTCCAGGCGGCGGGCGAGCAGCCCGAGGTCGTTGCGGGCGGCGTCCAGCTCGGCGCGCAGCGCCGCTTCCGCGGTGGCGGTGGTCGCCGGCGCGGGGGCCGGTACGCCGCGGCGGCGGCGGGTGCTACTCGTGGCCATCGGCCGGCCCCCTGTCCTGCTGGTCGGGTCGCTGGTCGACGTGCACGTACACGAACCGGCGGCCGCGGGGTACGCGGGCCGGCCCGCAGCCGCACTCGCTTGTGGGGGCGTGCTCGGCGCCGTCGTCGGCGGGGATCTCGTGGAGGGCCACGGCGCACCCCCGTCCCGGGTCAGTACGGGGAGATCGACCCCTCGGGGTCGCCGTCCTCGTTGTCCTCGACGACCTCGTCTTCGACGATCAGCGGGTTGAGCAGCAGCCGGTTCAGCGCTTGCGACAGGGCGTCGACCCGGTCGTCGTTCGGCGACTGAGGGAACGCCGACGCCTCAGTGATCAGCCCACCGACCCACGGGGCCAACTTCGGATCCGGCAGCCACACCCCGCGGCCCTCGACGAACGGGGACACAGCGGCGGCGCGGGCGACCTTCGACCCGTCGGGGGTGACCGGCACCAGCCCGGGCACCCGCAACGCCAGCGCGTTGACCACGGCCGGCCCGTTCGCGGCGTCCTCGACCAGCTTGAGGATCGCCTGGGGCCACTTCGCGGCCAGCTCGGCGAGCCGCGCGCACGTCTCGACGAAGGTCAACTGGTCGTGGACCTGGTCGAGCAGATAGGCGTGGAGGCCTCGCCGGCCCCACACCTGCATGGCGACGTAGTCGCTGCCCTCGGTGGCCTTGAACGCGCAGTCGACGGAGATGATGACCTCGTCGAAGCCGACCGCCCAGTGCGACCCGTCGGCCCGCACCGTCCACTGGGGCTGCTCGTAGCGCTGCCACCACTGCCGGTTGAAGATGACGCCGGCGCCCGGGGTGGGGGAGCCCTGGTAGAGGGCCTGCCAGCCGCGGGAGCCGACGTCGTGCTTGAGGTCGTCCCAGTCGCAGCACTCACGGCGGCCACCGTCGGGGCGGACCACCCCGCCGGGGTGCTTCGGGCAGGTGCCCATCGGGCGGGGCAGGTGCCGGCCGCGGGTGGACACCAGGAACTCACCCGGCGCCCGGCCGAGGGGGTCCGTCTCGCCCTCGGCGGGCCGGTGGTCAGCCTCGGCGGGGATGTTGATGACCCGCCACGACCCGGCGTCGTGCTCCAGCAGCCGGCCGGCGAGGTCGTCCTCGTGCCAGCGGGTCTGCACCAGCACCACCGGCGTTTCGGTGCCGAACCGGGTGCGGGCGGTCTCCGTCCACCACTCCCACACGTTCTCCCGCTGGAGCAGGCTGTCGGCCTCTTTGCGGCCCTTGTGCGGATCGTCGATGATCATCACATCGGCGGGGCGGCCGGTGAGCGCGCCACCGATACCGACGCAGTACACGCCGCCGTCCTCGCCGGCGAGCTGCCACTCGTGGGCGGCGCTGGTGTCGTCGCGTACGCCGAGACCGAGGGCGTCGCCGTGCGTGGCGATGTCGTTCTTGATGGTGCGGCCCCACCGGCGGGCGATACCCAGCTCGTAGCCGACCAGCACGATCCGCGCCGACGGCCGCCGCACCAATAACCACAGCGGGAACCGGCGGGAGACCCGCTGCGACTTGCCTTCCTGCGGCGGCATCGTGATGATGAGCCGCTTGCAGCGGCCCTCCGCCACGTCGACCAGCGCCGCGTCGATGAGGTCCAGGGCGGCGGTCTGGACGGTGTCCGGGTCCAGCTCGGCGGCCATCGCGCCCGGCGTCGACCACTTCCCGGCGTTACGGGTGCGGGCCTCGTCGGCCTGCCGGCGCTTCAACTCCCGCAGCCGGTACAGCCGGTCCAGGCGTAGCTGGTCCAGGGGGGACAGACCACGGCGGGCGGGTTTCTTCGGTCGGCGGGCGCCGGCGGACCGTTGGGTGGACGGCACGGGCACCCCCTCGGATCACAGGAGCGCGGGCCGCCGCAGGTGGTTGTGGGCCGGGCCGGCCGACGTCGACGGTGCCGGCCCGGCCTCCGGCACATGGGGCCGGAGCTACAGGCCGGGGGGAAGGTCGGCGGCGTCCAGGGCGTCGCGCGCCGCGGGCGGAAGCTGGGCCTCCAGCTCGGCGATCGCGGCCTCGATCGCGCCCATGGTGACGACCTGGTGCTTGATCGGGGCGTCCAGGCCGGTCAGCTTCGCGCGCCGGTCGATGCACCACTGGACGACCCGGGCGGCGTCGGTGTCGCCGCCGATCGCCTTCGGCCAGTAGGCGAGCTGCAGCCGGTTGATGCGGTCCAGCTCGACCTGGCGCAGCACGTCGGCGTCGCGGACGGCCTCGGCGGCGGCTTTCTCCATGGCGCGGGTGACGTCGGTGCAGGCGGCGCCGCGGGAGGCGTAGCCGAGACGCTCGGCGATGGTGTCCCAGTCCGCGCCGGCGAGGCGTAGCTGGATGGCGTCGCGGCGGCGTTTCGCGGTCTGTGCTTGCTGGGCTCGGCTGGCTGGCATGGTTCGCACGTCCTTATGTGTTCGCGGGTTGGGTAGACGGCGCCGCGACGCGCCGGAGTGCTCGACCGTCCTTCCCTGGTCGTGGCCTCGGGGTCGGTTCGGGGTGGTGCGGGCTACGTGAAGTCGACCGGCTCGCGGGTGCCGTCGGGGTGTACCCGCTCGGGTTTGATGCCGGTGTGGGCCTGGTAGCGGCGGCAGATGACGTCCACGTACGCGGGGGTGATCTCGGCGCCGACGGCGATGCGGCCGAGGTGGTCGGCGGCGATCCACTCGGGGCCGGTGCCGCCGAACGGGACGGCGACGACGGCGCCGGGTTGGCTGCTGGTGAGCAGGGCCCGCTCGACCATGGCGACGGGTTTCGGGGTGGCGTGGCCGAACCGTTCCTCGCCGACGACCCGGCCGAATCGCCACACGTCGGTCATGACGTCGTGGGTGTTGTCGAAGTGGGTGCGTTTGGCGCGCATCTCCGTGGACAGGTCGCGGCGGTGTTCGTTGCCGCCCTGGCGGAGGTCGGGGAACAGGCGGTCGAAGAGGGCGTCGTAGCCCTCGGTGAAGGCTTTCCCGTCGGCGGCCGCGGCGAGGGTGTCGTAGTGCTTGCGGCTGATGATGTGGAACTGGCTTTGCCCGGTCCAGTGGCCGGCCATGTGGGTGTCGGTGAGCCGGTTGATGTCCTTGTTGGTCCAGCCGGCTTTGTCGCGTTCGGCGACCATCCACAGGCGCAGCGGCTCGAAGCCGGGCCAGTAGGCGTCCTTGTTCTGGTTGCCGAGGAACTGTTCGCCGCGGAAGATCAGCAGGCAGCGTTCGGTGGCGGTGACGTAGGAGTGTTCGCCGGCCGACCTCATGCCGGGGGCGGTTTCCTTGTCCCACACGATCTCGTTGCGGACCATCAGCTCCGGGTCTGTGTTGAGGCCGCCGGCCCACCACCAGCGCCACAGGTCGGGGGCGTTGCCCCACACGTACGCGGACCCGTTGGGCGCCCAGTGCGCCGACCAGGCGGCCCACCAGCGCTGCTGGAATTCGTCGAGCTTCGGGCCGTACAGGTTGTCGTTCTGGACGCCGTCGGCTTCCTTGCCCATGCCGTACGGGGGGTCGGCGTGGATCAGCGCCGCCGGCGGGAGACCGGCGAGGCCGTGGGGGCCGTCGCCGTGGCCGGCGAACAGGCGGCCGACGACGGTGGGGTCGGTGGTGTCTCCGCAGATGATCCGGTGCGGGCCGAGCTGCCACAGGTCACCGGGGCGGGTGACGACGTCGACCTGCTTGTCGGGGATGTCGTCGTCGTCGGTGAGGCGGGCACCACCGGAGCCGCCGGGGCCGTCGCCGTCGGCGTCGGGGTCGGCGAGGAGCGCCTCGAGGTCCTCTTCGGTCATGCCGGTGGCCAGGTAGAGGGAGTGGTCGACGGCGTTGATGTCGAGCAGCAGCGCGCCCAGCTCGTCGCGGTCCCATCCGCCCTTGGTGGTGAGGTGGTTGGAGGCGACCAGGTACGCCTCGGCTTCGGTGTCGTTCTCGGAGGACCAGCCGCGGTCGACGGGGACCAGCCATTCGCCGGACGGGTCGACGTGGACGTAGCGGGGCGGCTGCTGGCCGGTGCGGCGCATCTCGGCGAGCTGGTCGAGGCGGCCGTGGCCGGCGACGAGGCGGCCGGTGCGTTCGTCGATCAGGGGCAGCTCGGCGAACCCGAACCGGGCGATGCTGGCTTGGATCGCGGCGCCGGCGTGGCGCTTCGGGTTGCGGGGGGCGGCTTCGATCAGCGGGAGCGGCATGTACTCGATGCGGCGTTGCGGCTGGTCGGTGTCGCTGGCCATCGCGTCGGCCCCCTTCCCCCGTGTGGTGTTGGTTGGGCCGCCCGGGGCGGCGCCGTCGGCGGCTTCCCTACGCCGGCGGCGCCGCGGTGTTTCCCGGGTGGCTGGTAACGGCGCCGGCCCTTCCTGCGCGGACAGGAGGGGCCGGCGCCGCGGTTGTGGGCGCGGCGAGCGGCCACCACCGGTGCTCGGGTGCCGGGGGTGGCCGCTCGCCGCGCGGGGCCCTGCTCGTCCTGCCGGATGGGGGCGACCGGGCCCGGCGGCAGTGGGCGGGTCGCGGGGCAGTCGGGCGGGCGTTGTGGGGGCCAAACCGGCCCGGTGTTGCGTCATTCTTTTTCGTCGTGTAACGTCTGAGGTGTTGGGCGGCCCGGACAGCCGCCCACCGAGACGAGGAGAGCCACGATGGAGCGCACCGACTACGAGAACCTTTCGCCGCGGACCCTGGTCGAGCGCTACAACGCGGCGCCGTACCGGGTCCGGCTGGTCATCCTCGCCGAGCTTCGCCGCCGCGGCCTCGCCCGCTGATCACCCCACCGACACGGAAGGACCCGCCATGCGACTGGTTAGCGCGCTCCACCTGGGCCTGATTGGCCCCCTGCGCGTCGGCATCTGCTACGCCGGCTGCCCCAA
This sequence comes from Micromonospora sp. NPDC049366, assembly GCF_044466625.1. Classification (NCBI taxonomy): domain Bacteria; kingdom Bacillati; phylum Actinomycetota; class Actinomycetes; order Micromonosporales; family Micromonosporaceae; genus Micromonospora; species Micromonospora sp. NPDC049366. The sequence continues at coordinate 73,525 of NZ_JBITMV010000023.1, read as the reverse complement.
GGGCCCTCTGCTCGGCCCGTGCGACTGCCCGCCGTTCTTCCCCATCTGACACCCGCGAACGACAGCGCCACCGGTGGCCCCCACCGGTGGCGCTGTCGTTGCGTTCCGGGCCTCGGGGTCGGGCGGCGGCGCTATGCCGCGGGGCACACGTGCAGGGCGGCGCTACGCGGGCGCGGGACACGGGCTAATGCCCAAGATCAGCGCCGTTTGGACCTGGTGACACGTTTCTTACCGGCACCCGGACACCCGGGCCAGGAAACGCGAGTGGCGACGGTCCCGGCCTGTCGGCTCTGGAGACACGTCGCCCGCTGGCACGAAGTGTTACACACCATGATCGCTGCGTCAAAGAACCGCCGCGTCGGCGGTGTTGAAGACCCGATCGGCAACCTGCTGCAGCTCGGCGAGGTCGTACCGGCGGCGGCGGCCGGCGCGGCCGCGGTCGGTGATCTGGTCGGGGTAGCGGTGCGCCCACACGCGGATCCGGCCGGCCCACCGGCGCAGCGCGGCGGGGCTGGTGTCGTCCGGGGTGTACGTGCGGGCCAGGTGCAGCGCCGCCACGTCGATTTCGGCTTCCGCCGCCGTCTGGCTGCCCATCATGGTCGGTCCCCTTCCCCCTCCCTGGTAGCTATCGCTCGGGCGCCGTGGCGGCATCGGGCGATGCCCCGCACGTGCACCGGCTCGGCGCAGCCGCAGGCGACCGGGGCGCACGGGCAGCCGGCCAGGCGGGCGGCGGCCGTCGGGTCCGGGTGGGCGGCGGCGAGGAGCAGACACGGGGAACCGGCGGTGAGGGCGGCCGCGCACAGGTCGGCGCGGCAGCAGCCACACGCGTCGCACGCCGGCGCCGGCGGCAGCTCGGCGAGGGTCGGCAGGGTCGGCGCGCCGTCACTCATCGGGCTCGTCCTGGTCGTCGCCGGCGGCGCGTAGCTCGTCGAGCAGGTCCCGGCCGGTCTGGCCGGTGTCGGCGCCTCGCCGGCGATCGACGGTCAGGCCGAGCGTCTCGGCGCAGTCCTCCCCGTACCCGTAGACGAGGCGGTCGACGTACACCCAGCGGCCGCAGTGGCGGCAGCGGACGCGGCGGCGGCCGCCGCGGCGGCGGGCCCGGGCCGGCGGTGGGGTGGGCAAGCCGAGGAGGTCCCCGAGGTCGGTCACCGCCACCGCCCGGTCAGCAGCACCAGCTCGGCGAGGGTGAGACCGACCAGCGCGGCGGGGAGGCTGTTGTGGACCAGGCCGGCGTACACCAGGGCGGCGGCGGTCAGCAGCGTCGGCCAGGTCGTCCAGCGGACCACCCGGCGCAGACGGCGGGCGCGGCGGCCGCGGCGGAACGCGCGGCTGACCGCCCGGGACTGGTAGACGCGGCCGCGGGGCGCCAGGTACGGGGAGCGGGCGGGCCGCCATCCCTGCCACGGCCGGTGCGTCCAGTGCCGGCCGTCCCGGTCGACGGCGCCGCCTTCCCACGGGCCACCCGACGGCAGGGGCCACAGCGCGCCGGTGACCTCCGGCGGTGGGACGTCCCGCGGGTCGGGTGCGGAGTCGCGCAGCGAGGAGCGGCGGCGCGGCACGAACAGCTCGTCGTCGGGGAGCAGCCCGCCGGCGGCGCCGCGGACGAACTGGGCGCGCGGTGGTGTTCGGTCAGAGGGCGCGGAGGGCACGGCCGACCTCCTCGGGCAGGTTGGGCACGACCAGGGCGGCGTCCAGGTAGTCGGGGCACGGCCAGTCGGGGGCGTCGCACCTCGCGCAGCAGGGCGGCCAGTCGGTCCCGTACACCCGGGGGGCGTGACGTTCGATGATGCGGCGGGCGCCGCGGTACGCGCTCGAGGCGGTGTTCCGCAGCGCGGCGACCAGGTGGGCGTCCCACCGGGACAGCCCGTCGGCGACGCGGCGCCGGTCCTGCCCCGCGGAGAGGACGAAGTCGGTCCGCAGGCCGGGCGGGTCGCCGGCGTGCCACGGCGCCGGCGTGGAATCGGCCACCGCGGCGCCGGCGGCGTACAGGGCGGACAGCACCGCGGCGTGCAGCTCGTCGGGGCTCATGCGGCGACCTGCGTTCCGCCGGCGATGCACCCGGCCGGGCACGCCCACCCGACCGGCCGGTACATGGGCTCCCGGTAGCCGCGGCCGCGGATCTCCCGCCACTCGACCGACATGGTCCGCTCGCAGCCCCGGCAGGTGGGCAGCCGTTCGGTGTGCCGCTCGGCGGCTTTCCGGTCGGCCCACGTGTAGAGGCGCCGCCGGTCGATCGGCCAGGTCGCGCGGATACGCGCGGCGAGCGCCAGCCACTCTTTCTCCCGCCAGGCGGTGTGGCAGCGCGGGCACTCGATGCGGGACCGGTACGGGTCCTGCCAGAGTCCGTAGCCGCACACCCGGCCGGTCGGGTCGCCGTCGCCGTCGACCAGGGTGGTGGGGCAGCGGCCCACCCAGTGATCGTCGCGGGTTTCGCCGAGGGCGTGCTCCAGCTCGGCGACCAGGGCGCGCAGCTCGACGACGAACTCACCGACGCCGGCGTCGTCGCATTCGGCGGCGTAGCGGAGCCACTCGGCGAGGTACCCGCAGTCAACCTCGACGTGGGCGGCGGTGGTGGCGCCGCCATAGCGCAGCACCCACTCGGCGGCGACCGCGTCGGACGGCGCCCGGCCGGCGGTGCCGCCGGCCGTCGCGGTCTCGGCGCGGGCGCGGGCGGCCGGCCCGTCGGTGTCCAGGCCGAGCATCACGTCCCGCACCCACGCCTGGGCGGCGGCGAGTTGCGCGGCGTACGTGGTCTTGAGGGTGATGTACGCGGCGACGGCGGGCAGCACCAGCGGCCGGCCGTGACGCATCAGCAGGGCTTCCCGGGCGCCGGCGTCGGCGAGACGCTGGGCGCGGTCCTCGGCGACCCGGGCGACCTGGGCGGCGCGTTCCCGGGCGACCCGGTCGGCTTCGGGGGCGGGGAGGGCGGTGGCGCCGCGGCCGGTGAGGCGGCGCACCCAGCCGCCGGCGCGGCTGCGTTCGGGTACGGGGTGGCCCAGTTCGCGGCGCCACCGGCGCACCCACACGTCGGCCCACTCCGCCGGCGGGACGACGCCGACCTGGTCGTCGTCGGCGACCAGCAGCGGCCGCCCGTTGTTGTCGACCACCAGCTCCCGGTGCCACACCCGGACCTGCCGCTGCTCGGTGTCGATGCGGCCGCCGCGGGGCACGGACACGGTGACGGTCTCCACCGTGGACCAGCGGCGCACCATCGGCACCAGGGCGCGGCGGTCGCGGCGGACCTCGGTGGCGCCCGGCCCGACGAGGGTGAGCACGTCCAGGCGGGCGGGGGTGGGGGAGCCCACCCGGGTGGTGGCGACTTTCTCACCGGGCAGGGACGGGCCGGGCACGAGGTAGTGCGTCAACGTCCGCACGAGGCGGGGGAGGTCGGCGAGCTGGGCGCGGGCCGCGTCCAGGTGGTGACCGCAGATAGCGGCGGCCCCGTCGTGCGGGTGGTCGCCGACCCGGCAGACTCCGCGGGCGTCTGAATCGTCGTCACGGGTCACGGGTACCCCCCAGTATCCGAGCGGCGTCCCGAGCGGACGCCTGGACGTGCGAGCGCACGCGGGCCCGCGAGGGCCCCATCCCCCGCGGGTCACTGCTGGTCACTGGTGGGTTGCCGCGCGCACCGTGTGTCCTGCCGTCAGGGTATCGGCGTCGGCCGCCGATGCGTGGATCTTTCACGCCGGGGCGTGTCCGGCCCGGCGCGGCGGGTGAGGGTGACCCGCCCGCCCCCGGGGCCGCGCGTGGTCCTTTGGTGGGGCGGGCGGGCACCCGGTCAGGAGTGCCGGGCGGGCGTACGCGCGGCGGCGGCCTCGACCTGCTCGGCGGCCTTCGGCTGCGCGTACGTGGGGCGGGCCTTGGTGAGGTTCAGGGCCAGCAGCCACCGGCCGACGCGCGGGAAGCGCCGCTCGAGCAGCCGCGCGCCGGCGTAGTAGCCGGCGATCGTCACGCCGGTGGCGACGGTGACCACGGTCGACGACGCGTCGGCGGGGATGACGATGTCGTAGTTGGCGTTCACCCAGGCCAGCGCCGAGCCGATACCGACGGGCACCCACGTGCGGGCGAGGCTGTCGACGAGGCCGGGCCGGAAGTAGCGGACGAGCAGGTCTTCCAGGTAGCCGCGCGGGTCGTCGGCCGGGTCGGGGCCGGCGGGGAGCGGGGCGGGGGTCTGGTAGGTCATGGCGTCTCCCGATGTGCGGTGGGCCCCGACCGGGTGAGGTCGGGGCGTGTGAGCACCGGGGGGCGGCCCGGGGTGTGTGCGTTAGGAGCAGGTTTCCGCCGGCGACGGCGGCGGCGGGTTCTGCGCCCGGAGCTGTTCGTACTCGACGAGGGTGTCGCGCCACTTGACGATCGCGGTGCGTACGTCGTCGGCGTCGCCGGCGCCGATCAGCGCGTCGAGCCCCTCGATCTGCGCCTGAGACGACCGGGTCGTCGCCGCGGCGATCTCGCTGGTGCGGTTCGCTGCCTGGTCGGAGTAGTCGGCCAGGCAGGATTGCACCCGCACGTACCCGACGAACAGGCCGCCGATGATCAGCGCGTACACCAGCATCCCGGCGGTGATGACTCGCACCATCATCGGCGTTCCCATCGCCGCCCATGCTCGCCGTGGAATCGTCATCGTGACCGGCCTCGTCTCGTGGTCTCGTACACCCAGCGGATCCCTCGACCGACCGCCAGGTAGGCGAACGCGAAGAGGGCGGCGAGCAGTAGGTAGCGCGTCGGGGTCATGTCGTCGGCTCCGAGGGTGTCGGGGGCGCCGGCTGCTGCGGTTCGCCCTGGCCCCCGGTCAATACCCGCGGGAGCGTGCCGTACAGCGCGCCGTACGGCACCAGCGGAATCCCCCAAAACCAGTACGGTGGCAGGCTTTCGAGGACCTTCGCGGAGGACGTGAAGAGCTGCACGAGAGCGGCCCCGCCGTAGGTCATCCAGAAGACGAGGATAACCAGCATGATCAGGTCGCGGACCTGGTCGGCTCGTGATCTGGCGGTCGACATCGCACTCCCCGTGGTCGTCGTGGTGGATCCGCCCGCTGCGGGGCCGGAGTCTGCCGGGTCGCCCCGGTCTCCGGTGGTGAATTGCTCCCCCTGATTCACCTGCCGCCTGCCCGTTGGCGCGCCTCGCAATCTCGACCAGGCGCACGTCAACGCGGGCATGCAGCGGCCAGCGGCGGTCCCACAACGATCCACACGGACGAGAGGGCGGTGCCACGAAGCGCTCCCCTGTTGCGTCGAAATGGCAACTGGTCGGGGTGCTCGGCTTCCGCGCGCCGTGCGTTCCGATATTGCGACGAGTGTACGACGTGAAAGGTGAGGGGGTGAGCATTCCCCCGCCCGATCGTGAGGCGCGGAATACGTACGGCCCGCCATCCCCGGCAGGATGGCGGGCCGTACGCAGTGACGCGCTCAGCGAGAGCAGCGGTGTTTCCCTCTACTGCGGACAATAGACGCCGGGTACGACAATTTCGGGGATTCGCCGCCCGACATCCCTGGTCAGGGGGCCACCGCGGCGGCCGAGGTGGGCTGCGGTGGGGCGTCGAACAGCAGCAGCGCCGTCGACCCGGTTCCGGTCTCGTAGGGCATCAGCACCGACCGGGTCGGGTCGTAGTGGCGGCGCATCCCGTCGGGCATGGTGACCTCCCACCGGCCGTCGTCGTCGGGCCGGTTACTGGCCGTCCGCACCGGCACGTGCCCGGCCGGGACGACGGGGAGGGGCTGGCTGGGCGTGTAGAGCACCGCCCGCAACGGCTCGGCCACGGCGGGCGCGGCGGGGATCAGGTCACCGCGGACCACCCCGACGACCGGCCGGCGCAGCGCGACCTGGGCGCCCGGGTTGGCCATCGTCGGCGCGTCGACCACCACCGCGGTGGCCGGCTCGGCGCCGGCGGCGACGGGTAGGCCGCCGGCGGCGCGCAGCATCACCACCACCACGGCGGCGCCGGCGGTGTCCGGGGCGGCGTCGACCCGCCAGATACCGCCCGGGCCGCGCAGCAGCGGCCGCGGGTCGACCAGCCCGCCGGCGGTGACCGTCCACATGCCGACCGACGTGGACCACCGCCACGCGTACCCGTCGCCGCGGGTCCAGGACTCCAACGCGTCCGGCCCGTCGACCTGCGAGTCGTAGCGGGTACGCAGCACCGCGCGCATGGCGTCGGCGAACTCGGCGAGCCCGGGGATCGGCTCCCCGTCGGCGGTGGTGCCTCGGTGCGGGTACATCGGTGGTCCCTCCTCGGTCAGGTCGCGGGCACGTCTCGCAACGGGACGGCGTCGCCGAGCAGGTCGAGCGTGAACCCGGCCGGCCCGCAGATGACGTCCGCACCTAGTGCTATCGATACAGCCGAGTCCAGGTGCCGCCGGTGCGGCGCCCACCGCCACACCCGGGGCGTGTGCGGGCCGCCGGCGCGGCACTGCACCGCCACCCCACCGCCGGCGGTGGCCACGGCGATCCGGACCGGGTACGGGGCCACCGCGGGCGGGAACCCGTGGTCGCGTAGCCACCGGTCCAGCTCCCCGGCGGCGGCGAGCGCGCCCGGGTCGGCCGGCAGCGGCACCACGTACCCGGCCACGCCGTGCTCACCGAAGCCGGCCGGCAGGTCGGCGCCGGGCAGGGCGGCCGGCGGCCGCGGTGTCGCCGGCGAGCGGGGGGCGACCCGGTCGGCGAGGCCTCGGTTCTGCTCCCGCCGCTGCCGCGGCACCGGCGCGGCGGCGGGGGACTGGTTCGGGGACCACGGCACGTACCCGGTGTCGCCGGGCTGCGGTGGCAGGCCGGGCGCCCAGTGCTGCCCGATCCGGGGTTGCCCGGCCAGCTCGGCCAGCTCCCGGTCGATGCGGCCGGAGTACCAGCAGCACGGCCACCACACGCCGACGTCGGCGCCGGTCGCGGCGAGGCCGGTTAGCGTCGCCGCCTGCTCGGGTCGTGGGGCCTTGCCCATCCGTTTCAGCTCCCGCCACATGTGCGCGCCCGGGCGGGGCGCCCACATGTGGCAGTCGGGGTAGCCGCTGACCTCGCCGCGGGCGTCCCGGCTGTGGTGGTAGCCGAGCCCGTACCCGGGCTGCCGGTGGTGCAGGTCGTGGTGTGCCCGGTTGCCGACGAACCGCTGGAGCGTCTCCGGGTTGCGGGTGTCGGCGCCGACCTCGGGGAGCTGCCACGCCGGGTCGTGCTTCTTCACCAGCTTCCCGCCGGTCAGCAGCGGCGCGTACCCGCAATCGTGGACGGCCCAGCCGTTGTCGGGGCCCTCGCCGGCGGTCATGCGCGCCCCTTCCACGCCTCGGCGAGGGCGTCCCACGTGAGCGGGGTTTCCCTGCCGAACGCGGCCTGGCTGAGGTTGTCGGGGCTGATCCGCAGCAGCCACGCCGTCTCGGCCTTGCGGCGCAGCCCGGTGACCGCCCGTTCCCACCGCTCGCGGTCGGTCAGGGCGTTCCACGCCTCGTCGGCCGCGTCCGCCCCGTCGGGGTCGGTGTCGGGGTCGGGCAGCGATTCAGGCCAGACGGCGATGTCCTGGTTGGGGAACCACTCCGCCACCGAGTACGACATGACGATCGGGCCGGTGTCGGTGGCACGGGCCAGCGCGGCGACCTTGTCCCAGCCGTGCGGGTAGGCGGCGCGCTGCGGGTAGCGGGACATGTCCCGCCGGAACACCCCGAGAGCGGTGGCCGCGTCGACCAGGTCGGCGAACCACGCCCGGTCCTTGCCCTCGATGAAGGCGTGCACCTCGCACTGCCCGGAGATCCGGGCGGCGAGCTGCTCCGCCTCGGCGCCGTGCGCGATGACGGTGTTCAGGTCGACGTCGAAGAGGTTCTCGCCGGTCGGGCCGCTCGGGAGGACCGCGCGGAGCCGGAAGGGCTCCACGGCGATGTACGTGTCGGTCCGCTGGTCGAAGCGGTCACTGGCGAGCGTCTCGGCGGGCCAGTTGACCGCCCGGCGGAGCGTCGACGGCCGCCCGGGGAGATCCTCGCCGAACACGCGGCGGCGGTGCCCGGCGGCGGTGTCCTGGACCAGCCCGTCCAGGTGGGCGCGCTCGGCGCCGGAGACGTAGCCGGTTTCCTCGGCGGTGTGGAACCCGATGTAGCTCACCGCAGCTCCACCCAGCGGGGCCGGTCGGGCGCGTCCAGGGTGCCGGCCAGCCACGGCGCGGCCAGCACCTCGATCGGTAGCCGGTCGGCGCCGTCCCACTCGACGGCGGCGCCGTCGGCGCCGACGGTGAGGACCGCGTCGACCTCACCCAGCCGCGGTGGTGTCTCCGCCGCCTCGAGGGCGAGCTTGGCGACGATGTCCGGGGGCACCGGGGCGGCGTTGGCGCCCGGGTACGGGGCGGCCGCGGCCTCAGCGCCGACGACCTCGCGGGCCGCGTTGCGGGTCAGGCACACCTCGAGCGGGGTGGCCATCACCACGGCGAGCACCGGCACCCCGTACTCCCGGGCCTCGGCGATCATCCGCTCCCGATGCTCCGGCCGGGTGTTGCAGGCGTCGACCACCGTGGTCAGCCCCGACGCCATCCGGAACGCAACCACCAGGTCGAGCATCCGGACCGCTTCCCGTGTGGCCGACTGGTCCGCCACGTCGCCGGTGAGTATCCGCCGGAACATGTCCAGGGAGAACAGGTCGTGGACGGGGAACCGGCGGGCGGCCCAGGTGCTCTTGCCCGACCCGGGTGGGCCGACCAGCAGCACCAGCGCCGCGGCGTCAGTCGTCACCGTGCTTCGCCTTCCACTCGGCGAGCTGGGCGGCCATCCGCGCGCAGCCCTCGGCGTGCCCTTCTTCCCGGTCTATGGGGTGCGGCTCGAACGGCCCGTAGTCGCGCACCGAGGCGCCGCAGGTTGCGCAGGTGAACCCGAAGTGGTGGAGGCTGAAACCGTCCGCCATGGCCTCCTCGAACGCGGCGACGGCCTGGTCGTACGGGGTTGCCCGGTCGGCGTCGACCAGGCCGAGCACCACGGCGATCTCCTGCCACGACGCGCCGGCACCGCGCGCCCTCTGGATCTCATAGCCGACCCGGGAGCGGGCCTCTGCGCGCAGCCACACGGCGGCCTGGAGCCGGGTGATCGGGCGGGCCTGCCGCCGCGTGCTGGATGCCCCCGGCCAGATCGGCTGCTCGGTGATGTGGGCGGGGTCCTCCAGCAGCAGCGACACCGCCTCCAGCGCGGTGGTGATACGCAGGGACGCCTCGCCGCCGGCGGTCTGCCGCCGTTCCTTCTCTGCGCTCTCTGCGCTCGCCTCGATGTGCTCGCCGCCGCTCACCGCTGCGACTCCCACGCCGGGACGACCTCGGCGACGAGGCTGTCCAGGGTCCGCCCCTTGTCGTCGTTCTCGATCAGCGCGCCGCACAGCTCGGCCGCGAGGGGGATGGGCTGCGTCCGCTGCCACACCAGCCACGCGGTCGCCTCGCGGGGGAACGCGAACGCGAGCGGACGGAGCCGCTCGGGGGTGCTCTGCGCCTTGGCGAGCAGCTTGAGCAGGTCGCCGGTGAAGCTGTTCTCGCTGCCGCCGAGGAACAGCGCCAGGTCGCCGAGCCCGTCAAGCTGCCGGTCCGGCGCGCAGGTCCGGTCGTAGCGGCCCCAGTCGTAGGAGGCCGGCGGCGCGTACCGGGGCGCCGGCTCCCCGAAGACGGCCGGCGGCGGGTCAACTAGCAGCGGCGCGGACGCCGGCCGCCGCCGCGCGCTGTTCTGGCCCGGCTGCCACGCGCCGGGCGCGCCCTCGTCGACGTACTCCTGATAGCGGATGACCCGCGCGGCATCGTCGACCACGATGCTGTCGGCGATGATCCGGGCCGGGTCGAGTCCGTTCTGCCGCGCCCACTCGATCATGGCGGCGCGCTGGTCGAGCGTGGACATCTGATAGTCGGGCAGCCGCCGCACGTCCCCGCCGCTCACCGGCCGCCGCCCTGCATCTGGCGGTGGAAGTCCAGCAGCGAGCCGAGCGCCGGCGTGGGGGTGAACGTCAGCGCGTAGAACTCCTCGACGCCGGTGGCGATCGCCACGGCCTCCACCACCCGCCGCTTCCCCACGTGCCCGAACCCGGCGAGGGCCTCGCGCAGGTTGACCGGCACACCGACGGCCATGCTGACGGCCAGCTCCAGCAGCCGGCGGCCGCTGCCTCTGATCTGCGCCGCCTTCGCGTCGAGCAGCGCCGACCAGTCCGGCACGAACGCGGCGTCGTACGTCTCGTCGCGGGCCTGGTCGTCGACCCGCTCGGTGTGGACCAGGTCGCGGAAGCCGCGCCAGTCGGGCAGGTCGGTGAAGGTGAGCAGGTACACGGCGGCCTGGACGTTCAGCCGGCCCGTGTACCGGGCGCCGGCGGTCAGCAGGGCGCGCATCGCGTCGCCGGGCGTCTGCCCGGTCTCGGTGGTTTCGGTCATCCTCGGTTTGTCCTTCCGGGGTGGGTGCCGGCGTGTCGGGCCGGCGGTGAGGCTCACTCGTCTCGGGTCGTGGGGTTACTCTGTGCGGGCAGCGCTCAACGGGTCACGCCCCATTCGGAGGGGGCAACCCGGGTACGACCTTTCAGCCTTGGCCGCCGTGGCGGCCCGTTGGCGTTGCCTGTCCTGTGTGGGAGGTGCGCCGGTTGTTGTCACGATCCGCCGCCTCCCCGCGTCATGCGGCGCCGACGGCGTACGGCCGCCCGGCGGATCTGGACACCCGGGTTGTGCTCGCCCCACTGGAGACCGGACCGCACGTAGCGGAAGATCACCGGCGAGTTGGGGGAGTGGCCGGTGAACGGCCGGATCCGCTCCACCGGCACGCCGGCGTCGGTCCCGTTGGTGATGTACGCGGCCCGCTGGCTGTGCGTGGTGACGTTGCGGGGGTTGCCCTTCTCGTCGACATCGACGCCGGCCTTGCGGGCTGCCCGGCGGTGCATCTTGTCGTACGCCGCGGTGGTCATCCGCTTCCCGGCGACGATCACCCCGGCGTGCCGGCCGTCGCCGCGCTTGCCGCCGACCTTGCACTCCAGGAACAGCGGCCCGGGTCCGACGCCGCGGGCGCGCTTGAGGTCTTGCCACTCGGACACCAGCACCAGCGGGTCCACGTCGGGCGCCCACGCCGGTTCGCCGGTCTCCTCGTCGGGCTCGTCGGCCTCGACCGGCACCCGGCGCGGCTTGCCGCCCTTCCCGACGCGGATGGTGACCAGCAGCCGGGTGGGGGACACCCACTCGAGGTCGCTGTCGTCCAGGGCCATCAGCTCGGCGGCGCGGCACCCGGTGGCCATGTGCAGCGCGAGGGCGGCGGCGTCGCGGACGCCGGCGACCTGCCCCATGTCCCGGGTGCGGACCATCGCGGCCTGCTCGTCGGGGGTGAGCGCGTACGCCTCGCCCGGCATGATGCCCATGCTCCGCAGCTTCTTGCTGTACGCCTTGAGCTGGGCTTGGACGCCGGGGTGGCCCCACGGCGACGGGTGGCCCTGCCACTTGAGCACGGTGCACACGACACCGAGGGCGGTCTCGACCGTCGCGTACGCGTAGGGGCGGCCGCCGCGGCCGGCGAGGGTCACGCCGTCGGCTTTGGTCCAGGTCAGGTGCGCCCAGATGTACGTCCGGATCGTGCCGACGGTGGGCGGGTCGTGCTTGCGGCCGGTGGCGCCGCACCAGCGGACGAACCGGCCCCAGCCCCAGTCGAGCGTGCGCCAGGTGGTGTCGGGGATCGCCTCGCGGAGCGCCTCGTCCACGTCCAGGGGGACACGCTCGTCGGGGTCGGAGAGGTCGGCGTACACGGGCAGCAGCCCGCGCGGGCCCTTCACGTCCAGCCGCGGGTGCGTCTCCTGACGGGGCACCACGGCGCCGGCCGCCGGCGCGCCGGCGTCGACAACCTCGCCCTCGAGCGCCGGCCCAGTCACAGCCACGGCCTGGGCACGCCGGCGCGCTGCACGCCGTCCTCGATCGCGTGCAGCGCCGTGATGGCGTCCTCGTCGCTCAGGTCGGGGTACTCCGCCGCGGTCGCTCGTAGCGCCTCGGCGACCCGTACGGCGGCAGCCGCGACCCGCTCGGATGTGCTGTACCGAGCGGCCATCGCGGCGACCAGTTCCCCGCGGTCGACGTGCGTTCCCTTTTCGGGGTGCCCAGCGATAGATGAGGTCGTGGCGCTGTCGTGCGCCGCCCCCACCGCCTCGGTGCTGCTCTCCCGCTCTTGACCTTGCCCTAGAGACCTGCCCATATATGACACCTTAACTAGACAGGTCTGGCCGAGGGAGCCCCGGCGCGCCCGGCCGTGCGGATGCTGCGACTTATCGCAGGTCAGGGTCGGTTTCGCCGACATGGGAGAGCCGAGCCGGTGGGCGATCTTGGGCAGGGTTCGGCGGGGCGTCGGACATATGCTGTCGGCGTGTACCCGTTCGCGGATTGCTGCCCGAACCTGCCCGGCGCTGGTGATGAGTACGGCCCGTGCAGCGACGGGTGGTGCTGCGCGCACAAGACCTGCCACGGGTGCGCCGACCTGGAGTGCGACGGCGACCACGATGCACCGACCGCGGCGGCGGCCCCTCCGCCGCAGTAGAACGGTCGCCGGTGGCGCGTACCGTGCCCGGCGTGAACGACTGGATCGAACAGCTCGTGCGGGAACTCAAGGGCTCCCTGCCTGGGATGGTGCTGCTCTCCCTGGACCTGACCGACGACGGCGCGCTGGCGATCGGGGTGCTGCGGGTGCCGTTCGATTCTCGGGGCGGCTGGCACGGGCCGCGGATGTTGCTGGCCATCCTCGCGGCCGCCGACGCTCGCGGCCTGGACGTGGTGTGCACCCCGACCGATGCGTACGGGGCGGACAAGGGGGCGTTGGTGCGGGCGCTCGGCCGGGCCGGGTTCGTGCTGTCTCCCGGCGACCCGTCGGGTCACTCCATGCGGCGGTCGGGGCGGCGTACGGTGGCCGGCATGAGTGAAGCGGGAGACGCGGCGCCGGCGGTCGCGGGGTGGGACTGCTTGGCGTACGGGTCGGAGTTGCCGCCGGAGGTCGGGGCGCTGTGTTTCGTCGCCGACGTGGGCGCGCGGGTGTGCCGGTCGCAGGATGAGTGCCGCGAGCAGCTCGGCGGCGAGCAGCGGCGGGTGTTCCGGCGGATCAACGAGCTGGCCGCCGCGGGCGGTGACCCGGTCATGGCGTACCTGGCCGAGGCGTTCCCGACTCCGGACCGGTTGCTCGCCGGCGACGATGAGGCGCGGCCGCCGGCGTGAGCGGGCTCGGTGTGGAGCTGCCGCCGTGGGTGGCGTGGCTGGAGCTGGACCGGCAGCGGAGAGCGGCGCGGGAGAGTTTCCTCGAGCGCGCCGGCCGGTGGGTGGCCGGGCGGGGTGGTCGGGTGCGGCTGCCGGAGGACCGGGCGGCGCTCATCGCGCTCGGGGTGCCGTGTGAGCACTGCGGTGCGGTGGTGACTGAGGACGGGCAGGGCGGGCACCTGATCGAGTTGGGGTTCGCCGGCGGGCAGCGGTTCGGTGCGTCGATCGTGGCGCGGTGTGGGCAGGGCGCGGGGTTGCCGTTGGCGGTGGTGTCGTCTCCCCCGCGGTGAGGTTGGACCCCGGGCCGGATCCGCGCGTGCGGCGTAGCGATCGCAGGAGCACCCAGTTGATCACCCGGCCCGGGGCGCTGGTCACCTTACCGTCATGGTCCTCGCGGTGATGTCGGTGCGCTTGCCCTGCCCGGGGCGGGCTGCGAGCCAGGTTCGCACCGTCAGTTCGGTCCAGTATGGGTGCCCGGTGTCGTCTCGCCCGTCGGGCTGTGGCGCCTGCTCTCTGGTGACGTACGCGGACCAGGTGTCCGGCGCGACGCTGGCGAGGTTCGCGGCCTGGCGGCGGTTCAGCCGGACGTGCGCCCAGTACACCTGCTCGGCCGCGTGGAGTTTCTGGGCGGCGCGGTCGGCGGCGGCGGTGGCCGTGTCGAGGCGGCGGCGGGCGGCGGTGCAGCGGTCCGGGTCGGCGTCGTCGTTCTCGGCGGCCTCTAGGTCGAGGCGGGCGTCCTCCAGGTCGAGCACGGCGTCGGAGTGGGCGCCCTGCGCGGCGCTGTGGTCGGCCCAGGCGATTTGCAGTGGCGTCCATCCGTCCCGGGTCATCACACGCACTCCTGGCACTGGCCGCCGCGCATGGGCAGGCCGCAGTAGCGGCAGGCGTTCGGGTTGGTGGGCGGCGGGGACCACGGGGCGGGCGTGTGGTCGGCGATCGCGGCAATCGCGGCGGCCGCGGTGCTGTGGCCCCGGCTGCGCCAAGGCGCGGTGCCGGGGCGGCTGCTGGCGACGCTCCAGCCGGGCACGTCGCCGGGGAGTACCTGCTTGGCGGTCCACTGGAGCAGGTACCCCGCGGGCAGCTCGGCGAGGGCCTCGGCCATCTCGGCGGCCTGGTCGCGGTGCTCGGGGCGGAAGTGCGGGTGGCAGCCGCGGGCGATGCGGCCGTCGGGGTCGACGATGTCCAGCTCGATGAGCTTGCCGTTGTGGCGGCGTTCCCGTACGGCGTACATGGGGTCCCTCTCGGTGGGTGTCGTGCCAACACCCCAACCTTACAAGGGTTTCCCTGTAAGGTCGAGCCCGAGGGCCCCCTGCTCACGCATTCAAGGGCGGACGTACGGCGGCCCCGGCTGATCCGGAAGTACCCTCCGGGGCCGGGGCCGCATCTACGCAGAGCCGCGCTCACCCTTCGACGGCGCACGCACGGGCCTCGCCGCCTGCCGATCGGACGCCTCAGCCGCACCGAGCTTCGGCCGCTTACCGGTCGGCGCTGGCCCGGAGGGGTCTCTCCGGCAGAGCGCCGATCAGAGGCGGTCCACGCCGGGGGGTCTGGGCTGAGAGTCGCCCCCGGTTCGGATGTGTCGCGCTACCCGATCTGCCGGCGACGATACCGCAGCGGCGGGCCGGCGTCCCGTGGTGACGCTCCGGGGTAGACAGCGAGGGCCCCGCCGTGGTGGCGGGGCCCTCGTCGTGTTGACGCGGTCTGGCGTGCAGGCCGCGGTCGATGGTACGCGGTCAGTCGCGGTCCCAGGTGTGCTGGGCGAGGATCAGGCCGACGGCGCGTTCCCGGTCGGCGCCGGACCAGGCGATCAGGTTCAGGGTGCCGCCGTCGCGCTCGGTGCTGGCGAGGGCGTGGAAGACGCGCAGCGCCGCCTCGACGCCGTCGGTACCGGGCAGGGCGGTGGAGAATTCGCCGGCCTCGCCGATCGCGTGGCCGGGGGACAGTAGTTGCCGGTGCGCGACGTAGCTGACGTTGATCTCGTACTCGACGACGCGGGTGGCGCCGGGAAACTGCGGCTGGGTGATGCGCGGTGGGTCGGCGCGGGCCACGGTCAGGGGCGGGGGCGCGGTCTCGGTCATGGGGCCGATCCTGCCACCGGGCTCGGGCCGTGCTGGCCGGTGACGCGCGGCCGGACGGGTAGGGCGTGCTGGCGGGCGCGGTGGGGGTCCTCGGCGGCCGGTGGGACGACGGCGGTGGGGACCTGCTGGCAGACGCGGCGGCCGCCGCCGTTGGGGCCGGAGCGGCCACACACCCACATGTGGCCGTCGCGCTCTCCTGGCTCCTCGGGCCAGTAGAAGAACGCGACGGCCACGCCGGTCAGCTCGGCGAGGAGCCGCACCTGCTCGCGGGTGGGGACGGCTTCGCCCAGCTCCCACGCGTCTACGTCGCCGGCGGGGTTGCCTTCGTACGTGCCGACCCGCTCGTCGACCTCGGGGCCGTGCAGGCCGGCGGCGTCGAGGGCGAGGGTGATGCGGGCCGGCACGATCGGGGCGCCGACGGGTACGCCGTCGTCGTCGAGCTGCTCGGCCATGGCTACTGGTCGAGCTTGAGGTTGTCCAGGTGCTCGGCGCGCACGTCGGCGCCGTCCATGCGGGACAGTCGGCGCAGCCAGTCGGCGCGGCGGGTCGCGGCGCGCATGGTGAGGTGGCGGCTGGCGATGCCGAGGGGGTGGCCGGGCTGGCGGATGGTCACGGCGTAGCGGCGGATCCTCAGGCGTCTCATGATCGCAGGGTACGCCGGGCCCTCGCCGGTTGTCGCGCGATTGTCGCCTAATGGCACTGCCGGTTGTTGTCCGCTACTTTCCCGGCGCGTACGCTGACCAGGCCGGGACGGTGTTGGACGACCGCCCCGGTCGAGACGGAGAAGGGGCAGCGATGGACCTCGGGACGAAAGGTTGGGCGCTGCTGCTGGTCGGTGGCGTCGCCGGCGCTTTCGTGGCGCTGGTGTCCGGTGCGGTGCGTGACGCGGTCCTCGACGCGGTCGACGATGTCGCGGACTGGTGGTGGGACCTGGTCGACACGGTTCGGCTGGTCCTGGTCGCGCTGGGCCTGCTGGTGCTGGTTGGGCTGGCCTTGTGGGCGGTCGTCGCGCTGCTGCTGCCCCGTCTCGCCTGAGAGGTGAGCCCCGGCGCCGCGGTGGCGGCCCCGGGCAGACGATGAGGAGAACGACGTGCGACGACTCCCCCGAATCAGTTCGGAGCGGATGACGGCTGTGGTCCAGGGCGCCGCCGTGGTGGCGGTGGCCGGCTGGTCCGGCTGGTGGGCGTACCAGGCGCAGACCGGGGCGGAGGGTGTTCCCCCGCTGCTGGCCGCCGGCGGCGCCGGGATCGCGGCGGCGCTGGCGGTGCTGACCGCGCTGGTGTTCGCCCGGGCCGCTGGTGCGCAGGACGCGCGGCAGGTGATCGCCGACCAGGACGCCGAGCGGGCGCGGGAGCGGCGGGTGGGGCGGCACCGGGCCGCGCTGGCCGGTCAGCCGGTCGCGGCCGCTGTCGGCGAGTGGGCGGCGGTGAACAGCGGCGCCGGCGGCGTGCCGGCGCGGCGGGTGTTGGAGAACGCGGCCGCGCACCGGTTCGCGTTGCCGGCCGGGTTGCGGGGCGCGAAGGCGTCCGCGGCGCGGATGCTGGCCGAGCAGGGCGGCGACGTGGTCGCTGTCGCGGACCGGCCGGCGTCGGTGGAGCCGGCTGTCGGGCCGGAGGACGCGCGGTGGCTGCCGGCGGTGCGGCGTCTGGCCGCGGCGATGGCGGTCGCGTGGCAGCCGGGCGATGGCAGCCCCACGGGCCGCGGGGTGATCGATCTGGCGGACCGGATGGAGCCGCTGGTGCCCGAGCTGGACGACGAGACGGTCGTCGACTTCGTCGGTGACTTCGTGGTGATGCGGGCCGGGCACCGGCCCACGTCCGGTCGGGACTGGCACGGCGCGCTGGACCAGCACGGCGACGTGGCCGGCTGACTGGTCCACCCGCACGAAAGCGGCCCGCCCCTGGTCAGGGGGCGGGCCGCTTTCGTGGTGGGCTAGAACAGGGCGGGGCGCCGGAGTTTGGTCCGGGTCAGTCGGTGAGGGCGCGGACGGCGGCGACCGCGGCGAGGTAGGTGGTGGCGGCCTCGGCGGCGGTGGCCTTCGCGGCGGCGATCGTGGAGGCGGGGAAGGCGTGGCCGGCGTTGCTGGTCAGGGCGATCCAGGCGTTCCGGAGCTGGGCGGCGGTGTGCTCGGCGGTGGCCGGGTTGGCGGCGCCGGCGATGATCGAGCGGGCACAGTCGGTGGCGCTGGTGCCGCCGGCGGCGGTGGTCCAGTCGCGGTTGGTGTGCTGGTGGCCGCACTCGGCGAGGATCGCGCGGCCGCGGCGCACGACGCCGGCGTAGGCGCGGTCGCCGACCTGGCGGGAGCCGGGGCGCGGCGCGGCGAGCCGGGCGGCGCGGCGGGCCGCCCGGGTGGCCTCCCAGGCGGCGCGCTCGGCGTTCTCGCGGGCCTCGTTGGCGGCCTGAGCGGCGAGGACCTCGGGGTCGGTCCAGAAGTCGGCGTCGAACACGTCCGGGGTCCTTTCCGGTCGGCGGGGCCGGTCAGATGAGGGTGGCGCCGTGCAGGGCCGGGTCGAGGGTGACCGGCGCGGCCGGCTTGCGGGACTTGGGGGCGCGCACGGCGCGGAAGTCGGGGCGGAACAGGGAGAGCTGCACGTCGGCGGGCGGGGCCGGGGTCGCCGGGGTGGTGGTGACCGGGGTGGCGGTGCCGAAGAGGTCGAGCTGCTCCATGGTGGGCTCCTGCGTCTCGGGGGGCGGCTGTCCGGGCCGCCCAACACCCGACACGTTACACGCCGAAAAAGAATGACGCAACGTCCGGGGGTGTCATTCGAGCGGGGCCCCGGTTGGCGCTGGTCCGCTAGGGTGCCGGCGTGCGGACCCTGACGCTCAAGGCCGGCGGCCTCGGCCATGCCTGGCACGCCGCCCACATCACCCTGTCGGTCCTCACCTGCGGGTGGTGGCTGCCCGTCTACGGCGTGCACGCCCTCGTGTCGGTGGCCACCCGCCCGACCGTCCAGGTCGACGTGCCCGACGGTCACCGGGTGGAGTACCGCGGCGGGTGGCCCAACGTGCTCGCCCCGGACGAAGAGCTGGAGCCCCGGCCGGCCCGGGAGCGGCTACTCGTCGCCGGCGGGTACGCGGCGCCGGCGTTGATCCTCGCCGCGGTCGTGGCCGGGGTGCTGCTGCGCAACGGGTGACGGCGCCCGGCCCTCCGGTGTGGAGGGCGGGCGCCGTCGTCGGTGGCGGGGTTAGGAGTAGAGGCCGGCCGGGGCGCGCAGCTCGGACAGCTTGATCTCGACGGTGCGTAGCTGGACGGCGCACCACAGCCGCCGCCGGCGCGGACCGGTGCGCAGCTCGTAGCGCAGCCACGTGCGGGCGGCGGTGAGGTGCCCGACCGCGGTCATTCGGTCCCGGTCGTCGGTGAGGTCCAGGCGGCCTACGCGGGCGAGCGCGTACCGGCAGGTGCGCCGGTCGGCGACACCGACGGGGCGGCGCGGGTCGCGGCGCGGTTCGCGCCATCGGTCCCATCCGATAACGGCGCCGACCACAAGCCCCTGCAGGGCGAGCACCGCGATCACGGCCGGCCAGTTCATCCCTGCCCCTCCCCCATCGTGTTCAGTACGGCCGGCGCGCTCGCCGGGTCCAGGACGGTCCCGGCGAGCCGGTCACGCAGGTTGGCGATCGCCCGGAGCTGCAGCATCTTGACCGCGGCGGTGGGCTTGCCCATCTCGGCGGCCGTATCGGAGACCGATAGGCCGAGCCCGAACCGGTAGCGGATGACCTGGTCCTGCTCGGCGGGTAGGACCTGCCGGACGTGGTCCCAAAACGCGCGGGCCTCGTCACGGTCGACGCACACGCTCTCCGCGGGCCGGTCGGTGAGCCGGCCACCGCCGATGGTGGAGGTCGGCCGGTACTCGACCAGGTCGGCGCCGTCCCCACCGGGGACCGTCTTGCGGTTCTCGCTCTTGCGGTGGTAGTCGATCGTCCGGCGCGCGGCGATCGTGATCAGCCAGGCGACGGGGCTGGTGGCGGTGCGCCGGACACCATGGAGGGTGCGCAGCGCGGCGACGTACACGTCGGCGGTGATTTCCTCGGCGGCCCCTCGGTCGCCGAGGACCCGGCGCATCACGAACCGGAACACGGTGTCGAACGTCTGGTCGTACAGGTCACCGAACGCGGCGATTTTGCCGTCGCGGGCCTGGTCGACCAGGTCCCACAGGTCGGGGCGGGCGTCGGGGTCGGCGCCGGCGCAGACGGCGGAGCG
This sequence comes from Micromonospora sp. NPDC049366, assembly GCF_044466625.1. Lineage (NCBI taxonomy): Bacteria > Bacillati > Actinomycetota > Actinomycetes > Micromonosporales > Micromonosporaceae > Micromonospora > Micromonospora sp. NPDC049366. The sequence goes on along the minus strand of NZ_JBITMV010000023.1, from coordinate 54,060 downwards.
GGGGCGGGTGAAGCGAGCGCGGCGGAGCGAGGGCACGGTGCACCTCCAGAGGGAAACGGTCAGGTAGAGCGCTGCGTTCCCCATCCTGCCCTCTCCGGCGCGATCATGGGTGCCCGGCGACCGGTTTATCCGGGGTCGGCCGTATGGGCAGGACGGCGTGGCGGCTTGCGCATGTCCTCGCCGGCGCGGTGGCCGTCCATGTGCTCGCGTAGCGCGGCCTGGTAGGCGGCCTGGCCGGCGTCGTCGGCGGGCCCACCGGACCAGCGGTGCGACCAATCGGAGTGGTGGAACCGTTCGTCGCCGGGCCGGATATGACCCACCGGGCGCTCACCGGGTCCAGGCGATGAACCGCTCGAACAGCTCACCGGGCGGGGTCTCGGTCATCTCCATCAGCGCGGCGGTCAGCAGCGAGCCGAGGTACATGGACAGGTTGACCCGGTCGCCGCGGTACGCCTCGGCGAGGCGGGTGCGGGCGGGCGGGCAGGGCCACGGCACGGCGCCGTTGCAGCCGCGGCAGTTCCACGACGGCTGGTGCGGCAGGTGCGGGTCGCCGTCGAGACGTTCCTCGAGGGCCGCCACCGCGCGGCGGGCAGCGCCCGGTCGGGCGGTGGCGCTCACTGGTCGCGCCTCGGGCCGTACGCGCCGGCGTGGTGGCCGTACACGGTGGCCGGTCCGAACAGCGTCGGCTCGGGGATGGTTGGGCGTCGCCGGCGCGTGGGCAGCCGGCGTAGGAGCGAGCGGAGCATCGCGGCACCTCCCGGGTCACCCGGTAGGGGCGGCGGCCGGGTTCACCCCTCGCGCCCGACCGCCGTCCCTTTCCGGTGGACCGCGGGGCCGTGTCGCACGGGGGAACGGCGCGGGCCTGCGGTCCGGTCAGAGGGGGTGCGACCGCGCGGGATGGTGATGGGTCGCGCGGCCGCACCCGCTAGAGCGTGGGAAGCGCGTCGGGCTCGCGGTCCCACGTTCTGAGGATCGCGCAGGTGGGAGGGCTATCCCAGCGGCGTGACGCACCACTTTGGCCAGTCGCCGGCGTAGGTGGTGCGTAGTGCACCACCTACGGGGCGTAGCCGACCAGGGAGGTCAGTTCGGCCAGCTCGGCGGACAGGGCGCGGCGGCGGGTGTCGACCAGCTCGGCGACGATCGTGCGGGCGTACGGCTGCTGCCGCAGCCATGACGGGGCGGTGTCACGCAGGTCGAGCAGCACCCCGGTCGCGTCGGCGTACTGCCCGGTCTGGACGTACGACCAGGCGACGTCGAGCCGGTGCCGCTGCCGGGACGACGGGGTGACCTGCGGGGATCGGGTGACCCGCTCGGCGAGGGCGAGGGCCCGGGCCGGTTGCCCGGCGATGACGGCGGACTCGACGCGCATCAGGTGCACGCCCTCGGCGCTGAAATCGTTGCCGGCGACGTCGGCGTACGGGTTGGGGCGGTCGCCGAGGACCTGGGCGCCGCCGGCGGCGAGGTCCAGCAGCTCGGTGGCCTCATCGCGGCGGGCGTCGCGGACCGCCGCGGCGGCGGCCTTCATCAGCAGGAATCCCCACGCGGCGAGGTCGGCGGGGGTTGCCTTGGACATCTTCGGCTCGACCTGGTCGGCGGTGCGGACGGCGAGGGCCCGGGCGTCGTCGAACCGGCCGACGCGCATGAGCAGCCAGCACATCGCGGCGACGGACTCGGCGCCGGCGAGCTGGTCGCTGCTGTGCCGGGCGTGGCGCAGCGCCCCGTCGAGGGCGACGTGCGCCAGGTCGACCTGGCGGAGCTGGATCAGTAGCCGGCCGGCGAGCTGGTGCGCGCGGGAGGCGAGGGTGTGCGCGGTGGCCTGGTCGTCGCCGCTGGTCGTGTCGACCAGGGCGCGGGCCTGCCCGAGTAGCCGGGGCAGGCCGGCGAGGGCGGCGGCGTAGTCGTTGCCGTGGTAGACGCGGTTGGCGTCGCGGACGGCGGTGGTGACGCCGGCGACGGTCGGCGGTAGGCCGGCCGGGTCGGCGTCGAGCGGTTGGCCGTCGAGCCCGTACACGGGGGTGAGGGCGCGGCGTACCCCGACCAGGCCGATCGGCATGGCGTCGGGTTCCCGCTGGTCGACCGCCGGCGCGGCGTTGCCCATGAGGGCGGTGGTGTCGACGGAGAGGGCGGCGGCGAGCGCGGAGAGCGTGGCCAGGCGGGCGCTGGTGCGCTTGTGCTGCTCAAGCTGCTGGATGGTGGACAGGCTGACACCCGAGCGCTCGGCGAGGGCTTCCTGACTCATGCCGGCCTGCCGGCGTATGCGGGCGAGGTGATCGCCAATTCTCGGCTCCATGATCGTCTCCCAGGTAGAGGACTGGGCGGCGGCGCCGCCGGCCTCTACCCCGGCGGGCGCCACCACCTCGCACGGTACCCCTGCCGGGCGACGTGCGCCGGTCAGCGCCGCCGGCGGGACCGTCGCCGGCGGCGGGTGCGGCGGCGCTGCAGCGTCAGGTTGACGCGGCCGCGGACGGCTTGGCGGGCGAGCTGGGCGAGCAGGATCAGCACCGCGGCGCCGGCGACGCCGTCGGCGGCCGCGGCGGCGCCTTCCCGCCACCCGTCGTCGGTGTCGGACAGTAGCCAGGTCAGCAGGGACGCGACCAGCAGCCATACCAGGGCGAGGTGCCCGGCGCGGCGGCGCCACTCGGCGGCGTGGCGGGGCAGGATACGGCGGCGCCGGTTGACCGCGTGCGCGTTGCCCTCGTTGTGCTCGCGGTTGTGGATGGGCGCCTCGGCGCGGATCATCCGCTGCTCGCCGGTGCGGGCGCCTTCGATCACGCGGCCGCGGACGGGCCGGCCGGCGGGGTGCGGGCGGTACACCTGGACGGTGTCGCCGCGGAACTGCCGCACCATCGGGTGCGGGTCGATCAGCTCACCCGGGCGGGCGGGGCGTAGGCCGTCGTCCTGGCGGGGGTCGACGACCAGGACCAGGCGGCCGGTGTCGTCGAGGACGGCGTCGTAGAGGGTGGGCCAGCGGATGTCGTCGTCGCGTTCGGCGTACGACACGTCCCGCGCCCAGCTCTTGTCGTCGCTGTGCTCGGCCCAGCGGACGAACCCGGCGCGGCTGGTGATCCCCAGGTAGAGCAGCCGGCAGTCTCGGCCCCACGCCCAGTCGACCAGGCGGGCCCACCAGCCGGCCTGCCGGGGCAGGCAGCCCCACAGCCGGTACGGGGCGTACCCGTCGACCGGTATCTCCGGCATCGGCCGGCCCACCGTGCGGGGGCGGGCCGGGCGGACCGCCTCGGCGGTCACGACCGGCCGCCGGCGGCCTGGAGGTACACCTTGACCGACGTGCCGGCGTACTGGTCGGGCTGGGCGAGCCGGCCCGTGCGGTGCGCGTACCAGTGCTCCGGCACCCGGGTCACCCGGTAGCGGACCGGCCCGTGGATGGCGTGTTCGAGCACCACGTCGGACCCGCCGGCGGGTAGCGCCTTTTCCCGGGGGGCGCTGCCGATGGTGGCGCCGGTCGCGGCGTCGATGAACTCGATGTCGTACACCGAGGGGCCTTTCTACTGGGCCGGGCGGGTGGGCGAGTGGTCGCGGTGGTAGTAGCGGCCGCCTTTGCCGTTGGGCTGGACGATCACGCCGTCGGCGAGGGCCTTGCGCAGCGCCGGGTAGATGTCGGTGCGGGCGGCCCAGTAGAGCCCCAGCTCCCGCATCCGCTCGCCGATCGGGGTCGGGGTGGCGCCGCGGTCTCCCGCGTCCTTGATGACCTTGATCATGAGGTCGTAGCGGGTCAGCTCCTCGGCGGTGTCGTCGGCGAGCTGCGGCTCCTGCCCGTCGGGGAGGCTGGCCAGGTAGTCGACGAACCCCTTGACCATCTCGTCGATGTCGGTCGCGGCGATCGGGGTGTCGCCGGGGCCCTGGCCGTGCTCGCCCTCGGTGCGGCGGTCACGGCGGCGGGTGTAGTAGCGGCTCCCGCCGCTGTCGCCGTCGCCGGCGCGGCTGGTGGTGTCCTCGGTGGTCGGGTCGGGGACGGCGCGCAGGTGGCCGCGCTGCGTGGGCAGCGGCGCGGTCTCGGGCCGCGCGGTGGCGGTCGGGCGGGTGGCGGTGGCCACTCCCCCACCGCCCGGCCGTGGGGTTGCGGCGCCGCCGGCGGTGTCGCCGCCGCCGAGGTGCTCGCCGTCGCTCGGCTCGTCGTCGGTCCAGGCGTCGGGCAGGCCGTCGGTGTAGAGGTGCTCGGCGCGGGCCATGGACCAGCGCTCGGCGGCGGCGCCGTCGGAGCCCACCCCGTACCCGAACAGCCCTTCGCCGATGATCTCCTTGGTGCGCTTGTCGCGGGGGGCGGTGAGGTGCCGCAGGGCGTCGTCGATGGCCTGCTGCTCGACCAGGGGCAGGTCGGCGGGGTACATGGCGTGGGCGATCGCGGCGCGCTCGATGCGTGCGGTCATGTCGTCGCCGTCGCCGTAGTAGTACGTCTTCCCGGCGAGGTGGTTGGGGTCTTCGCCGTTCTCGACCAGGCACGCGCCGCGGGTGCGCTTGTGCTTGAGGCGGCGCAGCTTGCGGGCGTTGACGCTGTCGTTCTGGAAGACAGACGAGGCGTCGCCGGCGTTGGTGACGCCGAGACCGATCCGCATCTCGCACTGGCTCTTGAGGTCACCACCGCCCACCATCGACACGGTCGCGCGCTGGGAGAACAGGACGAAGTCGACGCACTCGGAGCGGCCGAGCTGGACGCCGAGGGTGAGCTTCGCGGACATCTGGTTGGCGGTCGGGTTGGTCCAGTCGTTCGACATGGTCGGGCCGGAGTGCTTGCCGACCAGGGCGGCGATCTCGTCGCACAGCACCAGCACCGCCGGGTGCGCCTCGGACGGTTCCATCTTCGACCCGCCGGCGGACGCGTTCCCGCGGTGGGCGATGAGGGCGTTGGCCGCGTGGAGCATCAGCGCGGCTTCCATGCGGGTGGTGGCGACCCAGTCGAAGACGGGCCGGGCGGCCTTACCGGACAGCCAGGGGGCGAGCCACGGCTTGACGGCGCGGCCGCCCTTGAGGTCGATCGCCCACAGCACCACGTCGATGCAGCGGGACAGGGCGTGGACGATGACGTGGAACAGGTTCGTCTTCCCCCGACCGCGCACGCCGATGATCAGCGCCGAGATTTCCCGCAGCCGCAGGGTCATCGGCTTGCCGTCCATGTAGGTGCCGATCCGGAAGGCCTCGTTGATCGTGGTCGGCTCGTGGCCCTCGGGCATGGGGAGGAGCTGGGAGAGGATGTCGGCGACGTCCACGTGGATCCAGCACCGGTCGGCCAGCTCCCGGCCGGTGGCCGGGTCGATCGCCACGTCGACCTCGAGGCAGTCCTTGAGCATCCCCAGCGACCGCTCGAGCGCTTCGAGTTTCCCGTCGACCTGCTGCAAGCCGTGCCGGCCGGAGTCGGGGAACCGCACCAGGATCGCGTACCCGGCCGGGGTGTCGACCTTCTTGCGGGCGGCGCAGCCCTTGAGGCCGACCTTCTCGAACGCGGCGGTCCAGCGGCGCAGGTCGGGGTCCAGGTCCTCGACGACCGACGGCGCCGGCCGCCGCGGCGGCTCACCGACGGCGGCGGCCGGCGCGACCGGCGGCGGGGCGAACCGGGACACGAACGCGAGTTCGTGGCGGTCCTGCTCGTCGCGCATCCGCCGGTAGCCGAGCATCGCCGCCGCGGTGCCGGCGGCCGCGGTGGCGAGCGCGGGCACGTTGTACGGGGAGGACACGGCGACGCCGGCGAGCCACGCGCCGGCGGCGACGGGCCCGAACGTGCAGAACGCCCGGGCCCAGTCGGTGAACCGCTGGCCGGCGGTGGCGAAGAACCCGGCGGCGCCGGCGGCCAGGCCGACTCCGGCCGCCGCGGTGGCGACCACGAGGCCGGGCTGGACGGGGCCGAGCGCGTCGACCAGTCCGGCGTTGAGAGCGTGGTCGATCAGCGTGCCCGCCAGGTAGGTGCCGCCGGCGGCGTACGCGGGATGCGACCACATGTGGCTCTGCCAGCCGTCGTCGGCCGGGTCGTCGTGCCCGCCGGTGCCCAGCCAGGTGACCGGGAGCTTCTCGCGTCCCTGGGCGCGCAGGTTCGCGTGGGCGACCTCGCGGGCCGCCTGCCGCCTACTCATGCCGGTGGTGGTCATCGGGGTGGTCCTCCCTGGTTGGTGCCGGGCGGGCGGGTCAGACGTTGAAGGCGGCCGCGTTGGCGACCTCACCGTTGGCGCGGCGCAGGTCGTGCTCGTTGTCCGGGTTGGTGCTCCACGCCTCGTACACCTCCTCGGCGTCGCCGGCCATGGCGCGCAGGCCGCGGGCGAAGTCGCCGAGGGTCTCGCCGACGACCGGGGCGACCGGGGTGTCGCCGCCGCCGAAGTATTCGGCCCGGTTGTCCAGCACGTCGGCGACCTGCTGGAGGAACCCGCCGATGCTGCCGATGAACTGGTCGGTCTCCCCGACGCCGTCGCCGCCATCGGGGATCTCCCACGAGGCGACGTGGTCGTTGAGGGCGTCCACGACGCTCTCGAAGGCGGGGTGCAGGGCGGCCTCGGGGCCGGCGCCGTTTCCACTCATGATCTTCTGTCCTCTCGGGGGCGTGATGGTCTGGCGGGGCCGCGGACCCGACGGGGCCGGGGCCGCGGCTGGTTGGAACGGTCGGGTGAGGTACGCCGGCGGCTTCACGGACGCGCGCCGGCGGCGGGGCTTGTGTTCGGTGGCCTCCGCCCACGCCTCCGCCTCCACCGCCATCGCGGCCCGGTCGTCTTCGACGTGGGCGGGCGGCGGGGGCGGCGAGTAGGCGGCGGCCAGGACCTCCGCCTCGGTGACGGCGGCGGACTCGGCGGGGGTCGGCGGGGTTGGCGGCTGCCGGTTGAAGTGGGCGAACCGCTTGCCGAGGGTGCGGGACATGACCGCGCCGAGTGCGGCGAGCATGGACGCGGCCGACATTTTGCCGGTGATCCGCTGCCACAGGTTCGGGCGGGCGGGGGCCGGGTTGACGCGGTCCAGGTAGCCCATGACGGCGGCGCGTTCGGCGGCCCAGCCGAGCCACTGGACGCGGCGCAGGCTGCGCCACGCGCGGCGAGCTGGGCGGCGCACGTACCGCTTGACGGTGCGGCGCCGCCACCGGGCGCGCTTGTCGCGCCGCACCTCGGCGGCGTGTTCGCGGGTGGTGCGGCGCTGCTCGCGTCGGGCGTCGGCGCGGTCCCAGCGGGCCTGCCGGCGGGCGTCGGCGCGGTCCCAGCGGGCCCGCTTGCGGCGCTCACGCCAGTCGGCGCGGGCGTTGCGGCGCTGGTCGACGCGGCCGATGCGGGTGTTGCGGCGACGGTCGCTGCGAGCCCAGCGGCGGGCGCGGCGGGCGTCGCGGACGGCGGCGCGGCGGCCGACGGCGGCCTGGGCGCGGTGGACGCGGGCGGCGTGGATCGCGGCGCGCTTGGCCTGCCGGGCGGTGCGGGGGGTGACGCTGCGGTGGCCGGCCCGGTTGGTGCGGCCGACCGGGCCCACTCCCCCACCGGCGGCGCGCCGGCGGCGGAACAGCCCGGCGCCGGGGGTCTTGCCGCCGCGGCGTCCGGTCAGGCCGCCGGAGCGGGCGCCCGTGGTGGCGGCGCGGCGGCCGCCGGGGGTGGCGGCGCCGGCGCGGCCTCGGCCGCCGAGCAGCCCGCCGGCGCGGCCGGTCTTGCTGGCGCCTCCGGCGCGACCGCGGCCGCCGAGCAGTCCACCCGAGCGGGTGCCGCCGGCGGCGCGGCCGCCGCCGGTGGTGGCGCGGCGGCGGGTGCTGGACCCGGCGGCGCCGAGTCGGCGGGCGGCGCCGTTGGCGGTGCGGCGGGTGTGCCGCTGGGCGCGGCGGGCCGCGCGGGCGGTCTGCCGGGCGGGGTCGCGGTTGGCGCGGGCGACGCCGACGCCGGCCGCGGTGGTGCCGGCGAGGACGGCGGCGCCGGCGAGGACGACGGGCCAGCCGACGACGGACGCGGCGGCGGACATGATGATGAGACCGGTCATGGCGTAGCCGGTGCGGCGCCGGCGGCGGCGGGCCCGGCGGGTGTTGTCGACGACCGCCGCGGCGGCGGAGTCGACCTCCGCCTTGGTGGGCTTGCGGCGGCCGCCGCCGCGTTCGGTCTCCCGGGCGGTCTCGCTGTCTCGGTCTGTCTCCGGACCGGTCTCGAGGCCGGTCTCCCGGTCGGTCTCATCGGTCTCGGGGTTGAGGTCGGGGTACGGGGTGTCGCCGTACGGGGCGGCCGTGTCGTACGCCGGGCGGTCACCGTCGGTCGGGTCGAGCACGTCGGGCATGGGCGGCTGCGTCATCGTGTCTCCCCCTCTCCTGGTCGGTCTCAGCGGTCGGTCTCGGTCGGTCTCAGGCGGTCGCGTCGGCGGTCTCGCGGACGCCGAGGTACGCCTCGGCGATCTCGGGGGAGGTGTGCAGCGAGAGCAGCGTGGTGCGGATGTCGGCGCAGAGCTGCTGGCCGGTGATGCCCGCCGCGGCCTTGATCTTGGCGTAGGTGAGGGCCTCCGGGTGCCGGCCCGGCAGCTTGATCGTGAGGTGCCAGTCGCGGTGGGCGGTCATGACCTTGGCCAGGTACGGCAGCAGCGAGGGGGCGACCTCGGGGACGGGCAGGGCCGGGGCCGGGTCGTCGTCGACCTGGTCGACGCGCCCGCCGGCCGGGCTGGTCTCGGCGGTCTCGCGGTCGGTCTCCATGGTCTCCGGAGCGCGGCGGGCCATCGGCGCCGGCAGGGGCCGCACCACGATCGGCTCGGGCGCCGGCGGGCGGCGCAGGGACGCGGCGCAGCGGATCGGCAGCAGCGTGACGCGGGCGGGCACCACCGGGAGGGCCGGGGCGGGCGCCGGAGCCGGGTCGGTCTCCGCGGTCTCCGGAGCGGTCTCCACGGTCTCCGGAGCGGTCTCCACGGTCTCGGGTGCGGTCTCCACGGTCTCCCGATCGGTCTCACCGGTCTCGGGCGCGGTCTCGGCGGCGAGCTGGGCGACGATCTCGTTGGTCTGGAGGGTCTCCTGCGGGCGGCGGAACCAGCCGAACCAGCGCCAGGTGCGGCCGCGGCGGTGGCGGGCGGTGACGCCGTCGGCGATACGGCCCGGGGTCAGCTCGGCGGCGAGCAGACCGGTCAGCGCCGGGTAGTCGGCGCTGTCGGCGATGCCCTGGGCGACCCGGTCCAGGTCGTACGTGTGGACGGCGATGGTGGCCATGGTCGGGTCGACGCCGGCGGTGATGCGCCGGCGCAGCGCCGTCCCGATCGCGGCCGTGCGGCGCTCCGCGGCGACCTCGGCGACGGCCGCGGCCAGCGACGCGGCGCGGCCGAGCAGCGGGGTGGTCGGCTGGTCGGGGCCGCCGGCCTCGCGGCTGGTGAGGCGCTCGACGAGGCGGGTCTCGGCGTTGGCGACGGCCAGGCGGCGGGCGCGGGCGGTCAGCCACGGGTGCCGGCCCCACTGGTAGGCGCCGTACACGGGCGGGGTCTCGGCCAGCTTTCCGGCGAGGCGCAGGGCGTCGCGGCGCTTGGCGGCGGAGTCGAGCCGGTAGATGACGTAGCCGGCGGCGGAGAACCCGGCGAAGAAGTACCCGACGCTGGTGAGGCCGCCGCCGGGGGCGGCGTGGCCGCGGAGCTGGACGGCGATGGCGCCGGCGGCGAACGCGGCGGACAGCAGTTGCGCGGCGATCGCGCGCTCGCCGCGCTGGCGGCGGGCGTCGGCGAACACGGACAGGGCGACGCCGCCCAGCTCGGCGAGCAGGGTGGCGCCGAACGCCGCGGGCGGGGCCCAGCCGATCCAGCCCGTCACGCCCTGGGTGGAGCCGACCAGGGCGACGGCGAGCACGGCGATGTAGAACGCCTTGAGGGCTCGGCCGGCGAACACGTCCGCGACGGCGCGGCGCGCGGCGGTGGCTGCTGCTGCGGCGGTGGTCATCTGTCTCGGGCCTCCCGGCGGCGGTCTCCCACTGGTGAGACAGGACGGGGACCTGTCTGTCTCCTGTCTCCCCGTCTGTCTCGCGCGCTAGTGTGACACGTCCTGTGTGAGGTTTGCGAGCTTTAGCGCCGAGAAAGATCGCGCGTCGTGATTGGCGGGATGGTGACCGGCTGCGATGATCCGGCGCGAGGTTTGTGAGATATCCGCTGAGGAGACAGGGGCGCGCGTGAGTAGCGAGGGCCAGAGGCGGCCGACGATGTCGATCACCGAGGCGGCCGAGGAGGTCGGGGTGAGCGCCGAGACGGTGCGCCGGTGGGTCGACGACGCCGAGGCGCGCGGGGAGCCGGTGGCCGAGCGGGAGCGCGACGGGCAGGGGCGGGCGATCCCGAGGTCCTGGCGGCGGCCGTACCGGGATGCGGTGGCCGAGTGGAAGCGCCGGCGGCAGCCGGCGCCGCCGAGCGCGGCGGGGTAGCTGGACGGCGCGGGCCGCCATGGTTGGGCCCCGTTCCCCGGGGGTGGGGAGCGGGGCCTTTTCGCGTCCCGGGGCCGGGGGCGGTGGTGACGGTGGGTTGCTGTCGGGGTGTCGGGGTGTCGGTGTCGGTCGGGGTGCTGTCGGGGTCCGGGCGGGGCGCTGGGGCCTGTAAAGGGCTGTTTCGGGGTCGTGGTGTGGGGGTGTCGGGCCGACACCGACACACCGACACGGCACGGAACGTGAACACCCCCCCGGATTGTTGCGCCATTTTTTTTCGTCGTGTAACGTACAGGGTGAGCGGCGGGCCGGACACCCGCCACCGAGGCGAAAGGCCGAGACAATGATCGACGCGAACATCACCGCCCCCGAAGAGCCCGGCGACCCGGCCGCCACCGAGGCCGCCAACCAGGCATGGGCCGCCGGCGAGGAAATGAGCCCGGGGAACGCCGCTTTCGTGGCCGTGTTCGGTCACCTCCCGCGGGTGGACGCGCCGCGCACCGACGACCTGTACGAGCTGCCCGAGGACGGCGACGAGGACCCGACCCTGTTCGACTGACCACAGCCCGGCCGATGCCCGCCACCCGCCCAGGGTGGCGGGCATCGGCGCGTCTGGAGACCGGTGAGACCGACGGAGACCGGAGCGCTAGCCGTCGGTCTCGCCGATCTCCCGGCGGTCTCGCCGACGCCCGGGGTGCCGCGGCGGCGCCCGGGCGGGCGGGCGCCGGAGTCGCCTCGGGGTGCTCGCGGTCGGGGACGGTGAGACCGGGGGAGACCGGCGGCGGAGACCGGTCGGTGGCTGTCTCACGGTCCGGTCTCAGGTTCGGTCTCCGGTGAGACCGGTCGAGGAGACCGCAGAGACCGAACCGGCGACACCGCGCGGAAGTATCACGCCCTTAGCTGTTGCGTGATTTTTCTCCGTCGCGTACTCTCGGTGGTGAGCGGCGGGCCGGACACCCGCCACCGAGACACAGGAGACAAGATGACCCCCGCCGAGCGCCTCGCCTACGACTACGCGGCCAGCGAGCCGCTGACCTTCCCCGAGCAGAGCGCCCCCGATGTCGCCGCGACCGTCGAAATCGAGGGGAAGCAGGTTGCGATCGTGCGGTACGCGACGCTCGACCTGTCGCGGGACTCCCACGAGCCGACGTTCGGCTGGACCGCCACCTTCCACGCGATCCCCGCCGACGCGAAGGTCCACCCCCTGTCGCGGCGGTTCTTCCTCCACGACAGCGAGTACCACAAGGCGGGCGAAGCCACCGGCGGGCAGACCACGGCCACTGTCGTGGGCGAGGCCTATGCCCACTGCTCCACGGTCCAGGCGACGATCAAGGCGGCGAGGGAGCGCATCACCCGGGACCGGCTCTACGCCCAGTACGCCCCGATCGCCGAGAAGAACATCGGCGACCACACCCGGGCCGCCTTCGACGCGCTGGACGCCGACGCCGACATCGAGCCCGGCGACCTGGTCGTGGTCTACTCCCACCAGAAGTTCCGGACCGGCGTCGCCGTGAAGGTCACCAAGACGCGGGTCGAATGCCTCGCCGCCACCCCGACGGGCCGGATCGCCAACGGCGCCACCCGCACCAAGGGCGCCGAGGTTCGACTGCTCCGCAAGACCGGCGAGCCGGACGCCAACGAGCAGGCGCGGCGCGAGACCTACGCGCGGCTCGACGCCGAGCGGGAGGCCGCGGCGCCGGCGGAGCCGCGGACCCCCCGCGGCCGCTGGGCCGCCGGCCTGCCGCCGCAGCTCACCCCGGAGTCCGCCGCCGGCCTCCGCGCGGCCGCCGACGACTTCCGGGCGCTGGGCGCGGCCATCGAGACCCGGGCCCAGGCTGAGCCCACCCCTGCCGATGACGCCGACGGGCCGGTGCCGGCCGGCCCGTCGGCGCCGGCGCCCGAGCTGGACGAGGCCGAGGAGCGGCGCGCGGTCGCCGGGCGGGTGTTCGCGTCGGGCTACATGGACGACGCCGGCGCCGGGTCCACCCTGTACCGGATGGTGGCCGCCCGGGTCGGCGTGCGGCGGCTCCGGATCCACGATGCCGGCGGGGAGCTGCTCGGCACCGTGCTGGAGATGCCGGCCGGGTTGTCGGGGGAGACGGGGTGGCGGGCGGAGACGCCGGCCGGTGTCGCCCTGCGGGCCCCGGGCGGGCTGTTCGGCGGGTTCGCCGAGGCGGTGGCCGCGGTACGGTCCGCGGCGGCCGAGAGTGACGACCAGGCCGCCACGGTGGCGGGCCAGGGAGGGGAGGGCATGGCGGAGGCGGAGGCGCCGGCGGCGGACCGGCCGCCGGTGGAAGCGCTGCTGGCGCTGGTGGCCGCGCGGGGGATCGACCCGGCAACGCTGCGGGCGGTTGCCGACCGGATCGAGCGGGATCGGGCGGGGCACGTCACCGAGATCGAGGTCGACGGCACCGGACACTTCGAGTGGCGGTGCGTCCAGGGCGACGCCGACCAGACCGGGATCGAGGTCGGGGAGGACGCGTACCGGGCGGCGACGGCGCACGGGCCGCTGGTGGCGGACTCGCCGTTCGTGCGGGGCGAGACCATCGAGCACGAGGGCCGGGGCGACAACGAGCGCGGGGTGCCGCTGCGGACCCTCGCGGGGGCGCTGGAGTGGCAGCCGTACGACGGTGGTGAGTGGAAGGTCGCCGGCTGGGCGCGCACCTCCGACATCGACGAGGGCGACATCGCCGGCGCGCAGGCGTGGGCGGCCCGGGTGATCGCGGATTCGTACGGCGAGGGGCGGCCGGAGGTGGCGCGGTGGGAGCACCACCGTGACCGGTACGGCGAGTGGTGGACGCCGGTCGTCCGCTGATCGGTGACGGTGGGGCCCCGTACGCTCGGCGCGTACGGGGCCCCCTGTTGTTGCGCTATTTTTTTTCGTCGTGTAGCGTGTCAGGTGTTGGGCGGCCCGGACAGCCGCCCCCCGAGACGAGGAGACCCCGATGAGCAACGCCGACGCCACCGCCTTCGCCATCGTCGGACGGTACGTCCGCGACTTCGCCGCCCGCGCCACGCAGCTCAACAGCTACAAGATCGGCGGCGAGTGGTGGAAGATGCGGGTGCCGGCCGAGGTCGCGGCCGAGTGGGCCGACCTGGGCTACCTGCCCGAGGAGGCCGCCCCGCTGATCACCTCCGGGATCACCCCGGCGATGGTCCGCGACGCCGAGGGCCCGACCACCGTCACCGCGGTCGCGGTGCTGCGGCAGATGTACGCGAGCAACCTCGCCCGGTTCGGCGGCGCCCGCTTCGAGCTGATCCGCGAGGTGCACAACGCGGCCGCGCTGCTGCTCGGCCTGGTCGGTGACACCAGCGACGAGGCGTTCGACAAGATCGCGCCGGTGGGGGAGCGGGTGGTCGACCTGCTCTACGCGGCCGCCGGGCTGGTCAACACCGGCAGCGACGAGACGCCGGCGCACCTGTCCACCGTCGGGTGGGCGCGCGGAGTCATCGCCGACCTGGTCGACGTGTCCGACATCCAGGTGGTCGGCCCGGTCAGCGACCGCCGGCTCGCCGCCCTGATCGAGACCACCCCGGACGCCGACTGACCCGACACGACAAAAACGGGCCCCGCACGCTGCGAGCGTGCGGGGCCCGTTCGTGTGCGGGGTCAGGCGGGGAAGTAGATCACCGGCACGTCCGGCCCGTACCGGCCGCCCTCACTGGACAGCACCGACGCGTCGCAGACGAACGCGGCGACCGCGGCCTCGGCGAGGTCGGGCCGGCCGGTGAGGCGCCGCCAGTAGGTCAGCTCGGCGAGGTCCTCCGGTAGCGCCGGGAGTACCGCGCACGCGCCGAGGCGTAGCAGCCGGTACAGCAGCGCCAACTCCTTGCCGCTGGTGGTGGCCAGGGCCTCGTACGCGACGGCGACGGGCACACCGAACCGGACGCCGCTCTGGGTTACCTCGTGGATGGGCTCGCCGACGTGGACGGACCCGGCGGTGTACGCGCGCAGCGCTGACAGGTCCAGGACCAGCCGCACCGGCGGGTCGTCGGTGGGGGCGGTCACGCGGCGGGGCGGCGGGCGGCGTCGCCGGTGGGCTGCTCGGCGGCCATGGCGTCGGCGACGCGGCGGCGGATCGCGGCGCGCCGGTCGGCCGGGAACGCGGCCTCGACCGCGGCGCGGCGGGCGCGGTGGTGGGCGTCGGTGGCGGGGGTGGGGGAGAAGCCGGCGGCGGCCAGCTCGGCGGCGGCTTCCTCGGCGCGCATCCGGGCGCGCACGGTCTCGGTGACGTACGCGGACACGTTGGGCTCGCGTTCCAGGCGCTCGGCCACGTCGGAGGGGAACGACAGGGTCCGGCGTCGCGGGGTCTCGTCTGTCATACCGGGAGCGTACGCCTGTCATACCGGCCGGGCCAGGAAACGACGAAACGGGCCCCGCACGCCGTGAGCGTGCGGGGCCCGTCGGGGTGCTGCTGGTTACCGGGCGGCGCGGTCGTCGACCTTCGCCATGGTCTTGCCGGCCGCGATGATCAGGGCCGGCAGGTGCCAGGGGTCGACGCCGCCGGCGAGCGCCCACTGGAGGTAGGCGACGACACCGGCGGACGTGACCCGGTAGGCGTCCGGGCCGCCCTTCGGGTCTGGCTCGGCCCATCCCTTGCGGACCAGCGCGGGCCCGGTCTGCCCGCCGTGCTCCCGCGAGTCGAACCGGGCCATGTTGTCCAGGACGCAGCGCTGCGCGGGGGTCAGCTTCGGCGCGGTGGTGGCCACCGGTCAGCCCTCGCCCGGGCGCTGGCCGACGGTGGGGAGCTGCTCGGCCGTGGCACCGTCCGATGCCAGCGCGGCGAGGAAATCGTCGAGCATCGCGCCACCGCCGCTGTAGCCGTCGAACTCCTTGTCGTACCTCGCCCCGACCTCGCGGGCTCGGGTGAGCGCGGCCAGCTCCCCGGCGAACGCGGCGAGCACCGCGTCGGCGCACGCGTCGGGCACGTCGGTCTTGTTGTCGTTCGGGAACCAGCCCTCGTAGGGCTCGTAGTGCACGACGGCGCGGGCGGCGGCCCGCGCGGCGGCCCGCGCGGCGGCGTCGGTTGTCGGGGCCGGGCCGCCGGCCGACGCGGCCTGATCGCTGTCCGCGCTGTGTAGGTAGTCGACCGGCTTGCCGGTCCGCTCGGCGTAGGCGATCTCGTTGCGGGTGCTGGCGCCGATGTAGCCGCCCGGGTTGACCACGTACACCCGGTCCGCCATGTCGATCTTCCGTAGGTGCAGCGCGTCGAGGGCGGTCTTTTGCTCTTCGGTCGGCTGGATGCCGTCGGCGTGGCCGAACACGCCGGGGGCGAGCACCACGGCGCCGTCCAGGGTGAGTCGCCGGTTCGCCTCGTGGAACGCGTCGCGGAACCTGGTCGACCCGCAGAGCACCACGACCGGCGGGTGGTCCTCGCCGGCGGCCGCGCGGAGCACCCGCCGGGCCTTGGCGAGCCAGTCGGCGCGTTCCACGTCCAGCAGCCGCGGCCACATGTCGGCGGCGTGCGCGTCGGTGATCGCGTCCCGGTTCCGGTAGTTGTCGGCGTGCAGCTCCCGCGCGGCCCGCTCGACGGCGCTCAGGTCCTCGCCGGTCACGATGCGTCCTGTCCGGGCTCGGTGGTGGCCGGCTGGGCCGGCTGGGCCGGGGTGAGGTCCAGGTCGGGCAGCAGCCCGGCGCGGGTGAGGCCGGCGACCGCCGCGTCGGCGCACACCTCGGGGAGATGGATGTGGCTGTTGCTGTCGCGTGCGTACCAGCCCTCGTGCTCGACGTAGTACAGGGCGGCGTGGGCGGCCGCGCGGGCGGTGTCGCGGATGGCGGCGCCGGCGGCCGCGGCGTTGAGGCCGGCGGCCATCGCCTTGGCGCGCTCGTAGACGGCGGGGGCGGCGGCGTCCGGGTCGCCCTCCCCGTCCACGTAGACGTCCTCGGCGGTGAACGCGACGTCGGCGGGGCGGTAGGTGCCGGCCATGTGGCCCTCGGCGTCGGGCAGGGCGGATCCGCGGACGATGGTCACGTTGACCTCGTCGCTGGCGTCCAGGTCGGCGAGGTCGGCGAGGACCCAGCCCTCGTGGACGATCAGCGCCGTCCAGGTGCCGGCGGCGGTCTCGGTGGTGGTGGTGGTGTCGGTCATGGGGTTTCCTCTCCGGCCTGGGCGGCGATCGCGGTGCGGGTGTACCCGGGGCCCCCGTACGGGTGGCACCAGGGGAAGTGGAGGCGCTGGCACTTGGGGCAGCCGTCGCCGGCGGCGGCGCGCATCTCGGCGACGACGCTGGCGAGGTGGGGCAGCTCGACGTCGAGGTGCTCGGCGTGGAGCAGCACCGCGGCGTAGGCCTCCTCGAGGCTGCCGGGCTTGGGGGCGGCGTAGGCGTTGTCGCAGTCCCAGCAGACGGTCGTGCAGGCGACGCCGACGGGGGTGACGACCAGCGCGGTCGTCAGGTCGACGGTGGTGTCGCAGGCCGCGCAGCACGGGCTGATCGGGCAGCCGCCGGTGCTGTCGATCCGGCGGCCGAGGTCGAGCAGGTCGACGGGTTCGGCGTCGGGTCCGGGCAGGGTGAGGCCGAGGCGGGCGCGGATCTCCGCTTCCACGGTGACCGCGGCCGCCTGGAGCCGCTCGGCGGTCACGGGGCTGCCGCACTCACTCTCGCCGGGGGCGGCCTCACGGAGGCCGGCGTACAGCTCGATCAGTGCCAGCAGGTCCCGGGCATCGCCGGCCGAGTCGCGCCAGGCGCGGATCGTGCCGTCGACCACCCGGTAGTGCGGGGTGCCGGGGGCGTGGGGGCGGCGGGCGCAGGTCAGGCCGGCCGCGGCGTCGGTTGCGCCGCAGACGCGCTCGCCGAGCCCGGCGAGGTCGACGGCGTCGGGGATGGGCAGGTCCATCGTCATCGTGGGGACCTCCGGATGTTGTCGGCGTCGTCCAGCTCGGGCCGGTCGGCGTCGTCGATGAACCGCTCGGCGAGCAGGTCGGCGGGGCGGGCGTGGTACGCGCACTGGGGCAGACCGAGGTCGGGGCCGCACGCGTGGCCGTAGTCGCCGTCGGCGCCGCAGTAGTCAACGGCGCGGGGGCCGGCCTGGACGGCGAGGCGGCGCATGATGTCGGCGCGGACGTGGTTGAGGGCGCGGTGCACGGCCCAGTCGGTGTCGCTGGGGTCGTCGCTTTCCACGTCGATCGGGTCGACGCCGGCGATCGCGGCCAGGACGTACTCCAGGTCGGTGCCGTGCGTGTAGTGGGCGCCGGCGGGGGCGTGAACGTCTCCCTCGAGCGCGGCCGCCCCGGCGGCCGGCAGGGCGGGCAGGGCAGGGTTGGGGCGGGACATGGGGCTCCCTCGGGCGTGGTCGGGGCCTGACGTAGCAGCGCCGGCTACCGCCTTCCCTGGCAGGTAGCCGGCGCGCCTCTTGTTTTGTCGTGGGCTTCCACCCACACCCCGACGTTACCTGCATGTCCGGTATTGGGGCAACGTCTCGCGTCTTGATTTTTTCCCGTCGCGTCGCGGGGTGGTGGGGTCAGCCTGAGAGGCCTTCCCGGTAGGCGACCATGCCCACGTCGCCGCGCTCTTCGGCGGCGCGTAGCACGTACCCGATCACCTCGTCGGGCAGCAGCACCCGCTCCCGGTCGGCGGCCGCCCCGTCGCCGGGCAGCACGATCGTGTACGTGACGGTGGGGTACTCGTAGCCGCGGCGGTCCACATGCCCGGGCTGGTTCTCCGATTCGTACTTCCACCAGCCGAGTCGGTCGCCGAGCCGTAGCAGGGTGCGCCGCTTGCTCTGCGCGGTGCTGGTGGGGTCGACGGGCAGCTCCACGGCCGTGCTCCTTCGATGACGGTCAATGGTGCGCCCGGGTGGCGCCCGGGGCATCGTAGGCCGATCTTCGACAAGGGCGCTACGACACGGGGCGCGGTTCGCCGGGAAAGGCGATCCGCGCCCCGTGCCCGGTCACCGGCCGGGGCGGGGTGTGGACGGTGGGTGGTCGTCGCAGAACCGGCCGCCCGGGTAGAGGCGGGCCGGCGCACCGCAGCCGGGCACGTCGCACTTGTACGGGTAGACGACGCAGTAGTGCGCGCGGCGGCGGTTCGCCGGCGGCAGGTAGTACTCCCCGGCGGGGATGGGCCGCACCGCCCACACGCCGCCGACCTGGACGGCGAGCAGGTCCCCGCTGGGGTCGTCCCGGTCGACCAGGACCTCCCGGCCGGTGAGCGTGGGCCCGCCGGCGTCGAGCTGGGCCAGCGGCAGCAGCGCCGCGGCCGGCCGTCCGCAGTCGGGGCACGTCGGCGCCGGGGTGGCGCGCTCCAGCGGCGGCGCCGGCGGGTGGGTGCCGCCGGCGGGCGGGCCCGGGTCGGCGGGCGGCGGGCCGACGGTCAGGTGCCGACGCCGCGGCGCGGGCGCCGGCGGGCTGGGCGAGGGTGGTGGGGGGCAGAGGGCGGCGGTGACCCGGTCGACCAGCGACGGCAGGTGCAGGCCGCGCAGCACCGCGGCGGCCGTCGCCGCGTCCACCGACGGCCGGCACGCTTCCACGTCGACCGGCACGTCCCGGCGGATCGCCATCAGCCGGCGGTTACGGTCGAGCGCGGCCCGCGCGTCGTCGGTGGCGAGTTTCGCCGCGTACGCCTTCCCAATCGCCGCGGTGGTCTTCTCCGGGTCGGCGAGGGCGGCGTCCACGCTGCCGAGCGCGGCGAGCAGCTTCGCGGCGGTCTTCTCGCCGATGCCGTGCACGCCGGGCAGGTTGTCGGAGGTGTCCCCGCGTAGCGCCGCGTAGTCGAGGTACTGGGCGGGGGTGACCCCGTACCGGTCGGCCAGGTCGGCGGGGGTCATGTTGACGGCGTTGTCCAGGCCGTCGACCAGCCGCAGCACGCTGGTCGTGTCGGTGATCAGCGCGAACGCGTCGCGGTCGCTGGTGGCGATCACGCACCGCCAGCCGGAGGTCTCGGCCGCGGCGGCGGCGGAGCCGAGCACGTCGTCGGCCTCCAGGCCGTCGGGGACAACCACCTGCAGGGCCAGGGCGCGCAGGGCGACGATGATGGCGTCGCGCTGGGCGTACAGGTCGGGGTCCTTCTCCGACCGCTGCGCCTTGTAGTCGGGGTGCTGGTCACGGCGCGCCGAGCTGGTGCGGTCGTCGAACCCGACGACCAGGGCGTCAGGCTTGACCCGGTCGATGATGCCGGCGAGCAGCCGCAGGAACCCGTACACGGCGAAGACCGGCCGCCCGTCGGGGGCGGTCATCCCCGTGCGCTCGTAGGCGTGCCACGCCCGGTGGGTGAGGCTGTCCCCGTCGACAGCCAGCAACACCCCCGGCGCAGGCGCCGAGCTGGCCGGCGGGCCGGTGATGGTGGTCGGGGCGAGCGGGGCCAGGGTTGCCAGGGCAGTCTCCTCGAGCTGGGCCCGCCGCCGGCGGGCGCCGGCGTTGCGGCCGGCGTTGCGGAACTTCGCGGCGTCGG
Source organism: Micromonospora sp. NPDC049366 (assembly GCF_044466625.1). Taxonomy (NCBI): domain Bacteria; kingdom Bacillati; phylum Actinomycetota; class Actinomycetes; order Micromonosporales; family Micromonosporaceae; genus Micromonospora; species Micromonospora sp. NPDC049366. The sequence continues at coordinate 34,351 of NZ_JBITMV010000023.1, read as the reverse complement.
GGCAGGTGGCGTAGTGGCTGGTCCACCGGTGGGCGCCGGGCGGGGGCTCCTCGCCGGCGGCGAGGACCCGGATCCGCCAGTCACCGGCGGCGACCATGACGCGCACCAGGTTCCCGGCCGGGTCGGGCGCGAAATCGACCGGCATGCGCTTGCCGTCCACAGTGACCGCCCAGCGGATCGCGGCGGTGCACGTCTCACCGGTGCAGCCGGTCACGTCCCGCGGGACGCCGGGCGCTCTGGCGGCCTTGTCGCGGCGCCGCTGGTTGATCTCGTCCCACGGCACGTCTCGGCGGGTCTGCCCGGTCACCGCGGGGCCGCCCGTCCGGCGGCGCCCAGCGGGCCGACGCGGCCCGTACGTGGTGTGGCGCTGGTGTTGCCCTGGGTGGCCCGGTGGGGGCCGTACGGGGCCGTTGAGCGGCCCGCGGTGGTCGGGTCCATCGGTGTGCCTCTCGTCTCGGTTGGTGCTATCGCGCCGGCGTGGGTGTCCAGGCCACGCCGGCGCGGGTCGGCTACGTGGCGGCGCCCACGGGCTCGAGGGCCGGTTCGGTCGCCGGGTCGGCCGGCGGCAGGTCGACGGGCTCGGCCTGCCGGGGCACAGCGCGGGTCTTGCGGCCCTCGCGGATGCGGGGAGCGGCTTCCTTGGCGTGGGCGGCGGCGGCGCGGGCGGCGGCCTGGGCGGCGGCCCGCCGCTGGGAAGCCGTCCGGTCGTCCGGCTCCGCCTCGGCGGCGCCGTCTTCGGCGGCGATCCGGGCCTCGGCGGCGGCGATCCGTGCGTCGACCGGGCACTGGGCGCAGTTGTCGGCCGGGTGGCCGGGGTGCTTGCGGCACTTCGGCCGGTCGGGGTCGATGTAGCGGACCGCGCCCTCCGCCCACGGCGGTGTCTCGGCCGCCGAGGGGGCGGCGGCCCGAGCGGCCGCGGCGGCGTCCGCCTCACGCTCGCGGACCAGGAACGCCACGACGTGTGGAAGCCGGCCGGCGGACCGGGTCGCCTTGTCGTCGGTGACGTAGTCCAGGGCGGCGATCACGTCGGCAGGGTTGTCGCCGGCGTCCAGACATACCCGCACGGCCCGGCGCACCCGGTAGACCTCCCACCCCGACTGGCCGGTGCGAGCGGTTACCACCCGGTCGACGGCGGCGTTGAGGTCTGCCTTGGTCTTCTCATCGAAGGGAAAATCTCCCCCCCGCGTTGCGGCCTCGCCCGGTTCGGGCGCCGCCGCGGCGTCCGCGGCGCCGTCCGCGCGGGGGATGGGCTGCTCATCATTGGGAAGATCAAGGGACAGGTCATGGGTACTTTCCGTGGTGTACCCCGGTACATCGGGTGGTGTACCCCGGGGGTGCATTGCGTGGTGTACCCCGGGGGGTGCATCGGGCAATGCACCCTCACCGGCGAGCGCCGCGACCATCGCCGCGACGGCGCCGTCGCCGGTCTCGCCGGCGGTGTCGTCCTGGTCCTCGGCGGCGTCGGCGTCCTCGGCCGCACCGTCGGCCGTGCCGGCACGGCGGCGGCGGACCGCCGCGGCGTTGTTCCGGTTGGCTTTGCGGCGGGCCTTGCGCTTGCGCTCCTGGTCGGCGATCCGCTCGGCCATCAGCTTGGTCAGCTTCTCCAGCAGGGCCGGCGGACACACTTCGACCAGCATGTAGTCGTTGGAGGTGTCCGACCCGTCGGCGCGGGTCTGCCGGGCCCGCGTCAGCAGCCCGAGCCGGGCGAACTTGCGGACGGCGTTGGCGGCGCTGCCGCGCTCACCCCACGCACGGTCGGCGAGGGCCTGGTGGTTGGGGAACGTGCTGTCGCCGTTCCACGAGGCGAACGACCACAGCGCCGTGTACACGGCCCACTCCCCGTCGGTCAGGAACGGGCGGGCCCACATGGGGGCGGTCGTGCGGGGGCCGGTCTGCGTACGCAGACGGCCGGTGATCTCATCGCCGGCCGGTGGCCGCAACGCGCCCCGGTCGTCGGCGGAGGTGCCGGGTGGTGCCATGTTCTGCGCCTATCTGCCTACCGGGGGACCAGGCGACACGCCAGGGGGCAGCGTTAGATCGCGGTGCGGGCCGGAACCGCGTCCGCTATGCTGTCTCCTGCCGCGCGCAACCCGGTGTGGCTGGTTAGAGGGAAAACGGTCGAGCGCTGCAAACTCTCAGTCCGGGCGGGTACTCCGAATAACCCCCGTCACCTCCTCTCCCTGCACCTAGTTGAGCGTCCTGAACGGCCCGCTTCGGCGGGCCGTTCGTCTTGTGTGCAGAGACTAGGACAGCGGCGCCGGAGGGTGGGCGAAAGCAACGGCGCGGCGTGTCCCCGCGTCGCACTCTCGGTGACCTCGGCATCCGTGTCTGTCCTTCCTGGCCTCGTCCTTGATCGATGACCTTACGCGACGCAAAAAAACGGCGCAACGCCCCGTCGCGTCATTGCGCGGCGGGGTCGGCGGGCACGCAGCGGCCGCGGCCCCATCATCCGGTGCTCCTGGGCGGCCTGGGCGTGCGCGGCGCCGGCGGTGTGTGCCGGGCCTTCCGACGGGCCGCCGCGTTCCGTCGGTAGAACGCCGCCCGGTCGGCGTCGCTCCACCCCTTCGGCTCCCGCTTCGGCGGCTCCCCGAACGGGCAGGGGCCCGGCTCCGGCCCCTCCCCGTGGATGGCGTACCGGTGCGCCGCCCACCCCCACGCCCCGCCCTGGACCCACAGCTCCGGGACGCAGTCCCCGCACGTCCGCGTCCACGGCTCCTCCGGCCCGCTGGCGGCGGCCGCCGGCCGGGCGCGGCGGGCGGTCACCGGGGGCCGCCCGTCACGGACTGCGCGACGATCAGCGGCGGCGATGAGTACGCCCGGCCGGAGCACCGCGGGCACCGGTCACCGGCGCCGGAGTGGTGCCAGCCGACGCCGCCGGCCGCGCGCCGCGCGGCCGCCTCGTCGCCGGCGCCGAACACCCGGATCTGCTCCGCGCAGACGCCTTCCGAGAGCTGCCGGTCGCAGGACAGCACGATGTGGACGCTCACCGGTCGCCGTCCTTCGGACGGTCGGGGCTGGTGGTGATGCCCTGCCGCTTGGCCAGGCGACGCTGCGCGCGGCTGCCGTTCGGGTCGGGGGAGACCCGCCGCGGGTCGTTGTCCAGGTTCGCGCCCGGCGGGGTCATACCGCTGGGCGCGAACCTGACCTTGCGGCTCTGCCGGCCGTACGGGATCCGGCTCATGCGGGCGCACCCGAGCGGCAGCCGTACGGAGAGCAGCCGTCCGGGTCGCCGCTCTCCGCCAGCTCGGCCTCGGCCAGGGCGTCGAAGATGTCCGGCGACCGGTCGGCCCACTCCTTGCGGGTGACTCGGTCGATCGGGGCGACGGCCAGCGGTAGCCGGGACCGGTGGAGGAACGCTTCCCCGTCGAGCGGCAGCCCTCGAGCGCCGCCCTTTCGGATCGCCTCATCGAAGGCGACGGCGTCGGCCCACTCGTCGGGGTGGTTGTCACGTAGGTCGCGCCACTGGGCGTTGCCGTGGAACGGGCAGCCGATGCACGCGCTTTTCGCGGTGTCGCCCCAGCCGCGGGCGGTGAGCCACCGCTGGCAGTCCTTGCGGCTCATCCCCAGGTCGAGCAGGGGGTACCGCTTGCGGATGTAGGAGACGCCGTCCTTGTCGGAGACTCGGCCGATTTCGTCGGTGGAGAAGCCGATCCACTGCTCGGCGATCTGCCCCTTCGGCACGTAGCGGAAGTCCGGGGCGGCCGCGCCGAGTAGCTCGCGGACCTTTCGGCCGATCGGGGCCAGCTTGTACTCGGACGTGCACTGGCGGCGGCCCATCCCGAGTGACCTGGTGGTGCCGATGCAGGTGGGGCAGACAGCGACGTCCGGCTTGGTCGGCGCCGACGGCGACGACCACATGGGCTCCTCGCCCGGCAACAACTCGTGTGGATCCTCGGGTATCGCCGGCAGGGTGATCTGGCCGGTCCCGGCGCATCGGTCGCAGCTCCCGGTGGGGCCGAGGACGAAGTACGGCACGGAGGCGTAGCGGTGGGCGGGGTCGAGGCTGTCATGGCGGAGGTTGCCGCTGCGGACGCGGTACAGCGGGATGCCGGCCGCCTCGAGGACCTTCTCCAGGCGGGCGAGGTGTTCGTACACCTTGCGGGGCTCCCAGCCGGTGTCGGCGAAGATCGCGCCGTCGAGACCGGGGAGGGTTCCGTCGGCGGCCATGAGGGCGAGGACGGTGGATTGCACGCCGGCGCCCAGGCTCAGCAGCCGCAGGGTCGGTTCGGTGGTCATGACGCGTCCTCTCCGGGGTGGGCGGCGGGCTTCGGCTTGCGGAGCCCACGGAACGGGCGGACGACCTCGGTGCCGTCCGCCCGGCGGATCCACACGTTGCGGGGCCCACCGCCGGGCCCCCACCCGCAGACCACGGTCACGGGCTTTCCCCGCTCCAGGTAGGTGCGGCCGGTGATGCTCACGACCGGCCGCCGGCGTCGAGCTGGGCGGCGACGGCCGCGGCGGCGGCGTCGGCGGCGGGCAACGCCTTCGGCTTCGGCCGCCGGCGGTCGGCGGCCCGGGTCGCGGCGCGGGGCTTCGTCACGCCGGTGCTCTTGCTGCGCTTCTTCGGCACGTCGCCGACCTGGTCGAGCGGCGGGCGTACGTCGTCGGGCAGTTCGTACAGGTCCCGGATGGTCTCGTACGCCTCCTTGTAGCCGTACGACGTGGACCACTTGTCGACGATCTCGACACCACCGTCGGGGGCGTCCTTGTCGTACTGGCCGGGGGTGATGCCCTGCAGCAGCGCCTTGGCGCGTGCCTCGCGCTTCTCCAGCTCGAGGCGGGCCTTGGACAGCGTCAGGACTTCCCGGCCCGCCCACGCGATCGACGGGTCGTCGGGCGTCTCACCGAGCGCGATCAGCGACTCGGGGGACCGCTTCAACTCGGCCGCCCGGGCGGTCTGCCAGCAGTGATCCATGGCCGGGCACCACTGGCAGCGCCAGTCACGCGGCCCATACCCGTCGCGGGGCGGCACCACCCCGGCCTCGACCATCGTGGCGGCCTCGATCAGGTCGTCGAGCGCGGCCAGGCCGGCCGCCGGGTCGTAGTCCTCGCGGAAGTGTTCCTCGGCGCCGGTGTCCCGGTTGACCTGGATCAGCTCCAGCTCCCGCACCGGGTAGCCGGCGAAGTCCAGCGCGTACGCGTTGATCCGGAGCTGCGCCCACTGGTCGGCGGTCGGCCCGTCGTCGCCGACGATGGCCCACTTGGCCTCCCCGGCCGATTTCAGGTCACCGACCCGGCCGAGGACCGGGTCGTACTCGTCGACCAGGCAGTCACGGTCCAGGCCGGGCACCGCGACGCGCAGCTCGTAGCGGCGCCACGGGTACCGCACCGCGCGGACCTCCGCGTTGGCCTTGTGCAGGATCGTGCCGAGCGCCGCCCGTCGGGAGTCGATCGTCCGGGGGACGTAGTCCGCCGGCGGCCGGTCCCGGTACCACAGGGCGCGGCGGCACTTTCCGGCGTCGCTCGCGCTCGGCCCCTTCTTCCCCGACGGGACGTGCTCGGCGTCCAGATGCTCAACCAGGTCGGCCATCACCTCACGGCCGTCGGCCGCGGCAGCCGCGAGGGCGAGCGCGTACGCCGGCGGCGTCTCGTGCGGGTGGTCGGCGTCGTGCACCAGCGGCGGCTCCCCGCACCGCCCGCACGGGATCAGGTCGGGGTCGACCGGGCCCGCGTCGAGCAGCGCCGCGGCGGCCATCATGTCGGGGGTGATGCCCTCCGGCAGCGGGAACGCTGGCGCCGGGTCGATCGTCGGGGCGCTCACGCCGACACCCCGACGGTCTCGCGGTCGGCGTCGGCGGCGATGGCCTGCTCCTCGACGCACCCGTCGCACAGGTCGCCGCTGGACAGGTAGGTCACCTCGTCGCCGCACTCCCGGCAGCGACGCTTGCCGCCGTCGCCGCCCTGGTCGGCCTGGTCGCCCGGGTCGTCGGCCCACGGCTCGGCGGTGCCGAACAGCTCCTCGAGCGTGCCGACCAGCGGGGCGGCGGCGTACCGGACGGCCAGGTCGTTGCGGCCGGTCTCCCGCAGCCTCCCGACCACGTACTCCCGGTACCGGTGCACGTGCCCGGTCATCGTCGGCACCGTGGCGGTCTCGAATGCCTGCCCGCCGCGGGCCTCGGACCAGCGGCGGGTCATCCACGCCCGGTCCTTGCCGAGCAGCCGGGCCTGCGCGTCCAGCTCGGCCAGCAGCAGCGCCCGCACCTCCGCCTCCGCCCGCCCACGGCCGGCGTCGGCCGGGTCGCCGGTGGTGCTGGTGACGGTGATGGTCTCCCGGACGGTCGCGCCGACATCCGCGCCGTCGACCGTCTGCCCGAGGTGGCCGACGCTGGCGGCCTGGGCCGCGGCGTACGCGGCGCGCCGCTGCTCGGCGACCTCGCCGCCGGTCCAGTCGCGGATGCCCTCGGCGGCCTTCTCCAGCTCGGCGGGCTCGTAGTAGCCGACGAACTTGTGGGGGAACTGCTGCCGCAGCGCCGCGGACTTGCCGCACTTGCCGAGCATCACCGTCGGCTTGCCGCCCTTGCTGGCCGGCTGCCACATCGGGGTGGGGACCTTCCCGTTGCCGGTGGGCACCCGCCGCCACTCACTCGGCCCGGTCTGGACCCGGGTCTTCTCCTCCTCGAGGGGCGCGTATTCGTCGTACAGCGCGACGACGGTGGAGGGCTCGTGGTTCGCCCGGTACGTGGTGGCCTTGGCCGCGAACGGCGCGGCGTCCTTGAACGGCCACACCTCGCGCCACTTGTCCTCGCCCTCACCCTGGTAGAGCACCTGGGCGACGCCGCGGAACTGGCCGGTCTCCTCCGCGATGCGCAGGAACCCGGCGATGCCGATGTGCCGGACGTACTCGCCGGCGTAGCGCATCAGGTACGCCTCCCCGGACCACGGGTCCAGGCCGCGGCGGTGGCAGTCAGCCAGGAACGCCATCACGTACGCGGGGGAGTAGTCGGCCTTGATCCGCGCCGGGGCGAGGATGACCACCTGTTCCTTGGTCAGCTTCTCCGCGTCGGGGTCGAACTCCAGGAACCCGCCCTCGAACGGCGTCGGGATGATGATCTTCTTTTCGGCCACGTCGAACCGGGGCCGCGGCATGATCGCCTGCGCGAGAGTCGGCGCCCCGCCGCCGGCGTCGGCGCGCTCACTGGTGGTGGGGTTGGCGGCAGGGTTGATACGCTCTTGGCTCAACGTCGGGTCCTTTTCTCTTGTTCCGTGGCTAACGGGCGGGGGAAACAGGCTCTTCGTCTCGGAGGCGTCCGGGGTGCAACCCGGCGCCCACACGACCGGCTCCAGCTACCGACGCAGTACGGGACCGTCCAATCCCAGTCGGCGGCACGGGGCCGGTCGTCGTCTATCCGGACTGCTCCCCGGCCGCCGCCGCGGCGGTGAGGTAGCCGGCGAGCTGCCGGCGGGTGAGCTTCGTCTCCGCGGCCAGGGCGTCACGTGCCCGGCTGTCCGCGCCGCGCTCGCTGTAGCCGGCGGCGCGCTGCTCGGCGACCAGCTCGGCGAGCCGGGCGCGCAGCGCGGGCACGTCGACCTCCACCGCCGTGGTCTGGCCCGACTTCGCGGCGTGCTGCTCCCGACCGGCGTTGATCCGCCGGGCGAGCTGCGTGCGGGACAGGTTGTGCCGGCGGGACAGCTCGGCGCGGGCCTGCCGGTCGTTCAGCGGGTCACGCTTGCGGGTGGTCAGCTCCAGGTACTCCCGGTACACGGCGAGGCCGGTGTCACGCACCGGCGCGGTCTCCCACCGGCGGCGGGGGGCGGTGTCCCGGGCGCCCGGGGTGCGGCCGGTCGGCTTGTGGGGGATGGCGACGCCCTCGCGGGTCATGACCCCGATCTGGATCAGGACCTCGCGGGCCTTGCCGCCCTTCCACCACGGCGAGATACCGCCGGTGCGGCCCTCCGGCGCGATGAACGTCTTGTCGTCGGGCGCCTTGCTGGGCTCCCGCTCCACCGCGTACGCGTTCATCACCCACTTACGCAGCCGGGTGATAGAGCGGCCGGTCTCGGCGGAGAGCCGCGGGTAATCCCACTGCTCCTCGTCCTGGGTGATCGCCTCGTAGAGGGCGTCGCCGGTCAGGTGCGAGACATCGACGCGCTCGCCCCCGATGGTGATCGTGCGCGGGGGCTGCTCGACGCGGATTTCCGGGCGGCCGACGCGCGCCGAGTCGGCGGGTGGCTTCGCGGTCGCTGACGCGGCCATGGGTGGTCTCCTCCGTGGGTAGTCGGTAGGGCGTCGTACCGCCCCACCCTACCGATCTCCCCCGGAATGGCGCAACGCGTCGCGTTGGCTTTTTTCCCGTCGCGTTACACCCGTTGTGGCTGGTCGACCGCGCACAGCAGCGGGCCCCACCGGTAAAGATTTACCGGTGGGGCCCGTCGCGTTCCGCCGCGCCGTCAGCCGTCCAGGTACCGGCGGCGGCTCGCCAACCACAACTCGATCGCGTGCGCCCGCTCGTCAGCCCGCATCGCGTGGAGCCGGGTGCCACTGGCATACACCGCCAGCACCGCCCCGCCCTCGTCGATCGGGTACTCCTCGGACGCCCACCGCAGGAACCCGGCGAGCAGCTCCCGCTCCCGGCTCTCCTGACGCTGCTGCTCGGCGACGTACCGGTTCACCGCGGCGACCTCGCTACGGCCGGAGCTGAGACAGTCCGGGCAGTCGACCAGCTCGGCCACCGACCGCACGTGCCGGCCCTCGCCGGCGCCGTCGAGCCCCGCGTAGTCGGCCGAGCAGGCCGTCGCCCACCCGCCGCCGAGCAGGAACACCAGGTGCACGTACCGGGCGCCCGGCCCGGAGTCCACCCGCCCGGCGCCCCGCGGCAGTTCGGCGGCCTCAGCCGTGGCGACCATCGCCCTCACCGTGTCCGTCATCCCAGCACCTCCAACAGCGGTCCGAACACCTCGTCGAGAACCTCCGGCGGGATCGGCGGGCCCTCACCGCCGTCGCAGTGCCACACCTCGGTCAGGGACTCCTCGTCCCTGCACCACCGGCGCCCCTCGGCGTCGATGACCTCGACCACACCCGGCCCGGGTGGCCCGTCCAGCGGCGCGACCTCGGGCGCGGTCACTGGTCACCGTCCACGGGCTCGACCCGCCACGACTGGCCGGGCCGCTGCCCGCCGCCGCGGAACGTCACCAGCACGAGCGCCGCTTCACCGCGGGTGTCGTACGTGTCGATGGTCGTCTCACCCTGCCCGGCCAGCTCGGCCTCCCGGCCCTGGCTGCGCAGGTAGAACGCCCACGCCGCGTCGGTCGCGGTGGCCGCGTCGGCGTACCAGCTCGCCGCGTACGCGTCCGCGTCGTCGATGACCAGCACCATCCGGTGCGGCCGCTGCTCGGTCGCGTGCATCAGCGCCGCGACCTGGTCCCGGCCCGCCCACGCCCAGTCCGGCCGGCAGCCGGCGCCGATCACCGCGGTGGCGCCCAGGTCGAGCAGCTCCCGCCACGGCCGGATGTCCTGCCGCAGCAGCGCCGCGACCGCCTCGGCGTAGCCGTCCGCCCGGGTGAGCAGCAGCGCGGCGATCCGCGCGACGGCCCGCTTCGGCCGCACCGCCGGCGACCAGTGACCGTACGCGTCGCGCGTCCAGCTCTTCCCGGTCGCCCCGTTGGTCAGGGTCAGCGTCCGCCCGGTCGGGTCGTTCAGCGTCCACGTCACGTCGCCGAGGGCGCGGGCCCGCGCGATCTGCTCGGCCCGGGCCTGAATGTCCGTCGTCATAGCGTCCACCACCCCCCGGTCAGCCACGCCGCCGCGACCGGCGGACCAGCCACCAGGCGACCAGCACCACGGCGAGCAGTCCCACCACACCGCCGGCGGCGCCACCGTCGCGCGTCGCCGGCTCGGTCTCGGCCTGCCCGTCCTGCCGGGTAACCGCGCCGGCGCCGATACCGCAGAGCAGCACCAGCAGCACCCCGGCCGCGGCTATCACCGTCTTCCGCATCTCTTTGCTCCTCGTCTCGGATCGGCCGGTGGCCGGGTCGTCCATGCCCGACCACCGGTAGCTATCGAATTAGCGGCCGCCCTCGGCCCGGGCGATCCGCGCCAGCCGGGTCAGCTTGAGCGCCCACGTCCGGCCGTCGTCGGCGTGCAGCACCAGCACCATCACGCCGGGCTCCCCGAACACCGAGGCGACCGCTACCGCCCGGCCGTGCAGCTCGGTGCGCTGCTCGGCGGTCTGCCCCCACTGGACGGTCACGTCCACGCGTGCGCCGAGGAACGCGGACACCACCTCGGGCCGGTCGACCGCGCGTAGCCGCGCCACGTTCACCCCGGTCGGTGTGCCGGCCATGGTCACTCCCCCCGGCAGCCGCAGCGGCCGCAGCAGAGGTCGAGCCCCGCCGGGCACGGGCGGTGCATATCGGCCAGGCCGGGGCCGGCGCCACCCCATCGGGCGGGCCGGACCGGGCCGCCGGGCAGCAGCGGTTCCGGGCGGGTGGGCTCACCGGACGTGCAGCCCCGGTGCTCGCACGTGGGCGGCTCGTCGGGCTGATCGGTTCCGGTCAGGACGGGCGCGGCCGGTACGGCCACGGGCCCGGGTCTGGCGATGGTTTGTGCGGCCATCGTGCGTCGTGTCTCCTGTCTCGCGTCTCGGCTGGTCAGGCGCGTCCAAACACCCGCCAGCGCCGCCAACCTTACCGGGCGCGAGGAAACCACGCCACAACCCGTGGCGTCATATTTCCCCGTCGTGTAGTGTCGCGGTGAGTAGCACGCCGGCGGGACTGGACACCCCACCGGCCGCCCACCGAGACGGGAGCACCACGTTGGCCACCAAACCCACCACCGACGGCATCCGCCCCACCGTGTACGCGGCCATGCGCGCGGCGATCACCACCAACGGCGGCTTCATCTACCGCGGCGGCGACCACCAGACCGGCCCCCAGGCCAGCCGCGGCACCCTCATCCACCTGGAGAAGTGGGGCTGGGCCCGACTGGTCCGCGTCACCGTCACCATCCGCGGGCAGCGCCGCCGCGAGATCGCCGGCGGCTGGCTCCTCCCGATGGGCCGCACCGTCCTCCGCGACGAGATCCTCCGCCGCGGCGACGACATGCCCGCCCGCCTCGCCCGCCCGGCCCGCCGGCCCGCCCCGCGTCCGGTCACGCCGGCGCCGGCGCCGCGCCGCCCGGCCACCACCGCCCGCCCCCTGCTCGGCGCCGCCGCGTGCGCCAGCCGGCCGGCCACCCCGGCGCCCGCCCGGCCCCGCCGTTCCCTCACCGCGCAGATCGACGCGTTCGCCCTCATCGGCACCGGCGCCCCCGCCGAGATCGATATCTCCTTCTAGGGGTGCCGACATGGAGACCGGGATCGGGGCAGCGTGGGCGCACGGCACGCTGCCCCCCTGGATGGAACAGCCGCCGTGGTTCGACGAATCCGCCGCGGCCGACGCCGCCGACCTGCTCGCCGAGCAGCTCGGCGGTCAGGTAGCCGCCACGCTCGCCGACCAGGCCGCCGCACGGTTCACCGCCGACCTGCTCGCCGAGCGGTTCGGCCCGCCCGACACGCTCGCCCGCGAGCGCCGCCAGGTGCCGCGGCCGCTGGTGCTCGCCGAGCTGGCCACCCGCCGCCGTACCCCCGCCGCCGGCGACGTGCCGGAGACGGAGTACGCGCGCCGCCGCGCCGTCCTCGAGGCGGCTCTCGCACCCACCGACGACCCGCCCGCCGTCGACTACGGCCGGGCCGCATGACCCCCGAGACGGAAGGACCCCGATGACCGACACCGACACCCCGGCCCCCGCCGCCGAGCCCATCCCCACCGAGCCGCAGGCGCTGTATCACTTCCTGCGGAAGCTGCCGCCCGGCGCGCAGGCGCAGACCGCCGACCTGCTCGGCGTCCAGCTCGGCGGCACCCCCGAGGCGATCGAGCGCGCGTGCGACCTGGTCGACCGGGAGCTTCGGGTGATCGCCCACGAGGACGAGATCGTCGAGCGCCGCGGCGAGTTCGCCGACGCGCTCGCCGCCGGCGTCCAGGCCGTCATCGACGCCCGGCACACCCTCGCCCGGCTGATCGAGCTGTACGACGTGGAGTACGCCGAGGGCGGCCAGGACGTCCTGGACCTCACCGCGTTCCTCGACGACGCCGCCCGCATGTTCCGCGCCGCCGTCAAGCTCAACCCGTGCCCGCCGGGCGCCGCCCAGTGAACGGCGCCGAGGCGGCCCCGCCGACGCCGCGCAGCGACGAACCCGGCCCCGACGTCGTCATCGTCTACGACCGCGACGGGGAGCCCTGGTTCCGCCACCGCGGCGGCTGGATCTACATCGACACCAAGACGGCCGAAATCCGCCCCTGGGAAGCGCTGAACGGCAGGTGGGGGCCGATCACCACCACCGCCGGCACCACCCCGCCCGAGACGAAGGGAACCGACCGAGGATGAGCAGCCGCATGCTGGGCGCCGTGCCCGCCGCGCCACCGGCCGAGCCGGTGTTCGACCACACCCTCACGATCACCGCCGCCGACGCCATGGCCGTCACACACCCCGACACCTGCCGCGGCCGCCACCACCTGTGCCCCGCCGGCGCGCTCCTCGACGCCGTCGCCGCGGCCGCGCTGCCGCCGGGCCGGTACGCCGTCCGCGTCAACGACCTCGGCGACCGGCTCCTCATCGGCGACCGCCTCCAGGGCGACGCCCTCAACGTCGGCCACGCCGACGCCATGACCCTGCTCTACGCCGCCGTCATCGGCGACCGCGGCGAGATGGGCGCCCTGGTGCGCAAGCTGCTGCTCATGCACGTGTCGATGCCCGGCACCGGCCGGCCCTGGCCCGACTGCTCGTACTGCCACGGCACCGGGCAGGCGCCCGTCGACCCGGGCGACGCGCCCCGCCACTGCCACTGCCTGTGCGACGTGTGCACCTGCGGCGAGCCCCTCTGCGCCGGCCCGTGTGAGACCCTCGCCGTCATGCTCGACGTGCTGGTGCTCCGCGGTATGCCCGCCGAGGCGGTCGACGTGCCCCGCACCCTCGCCCAGCTCCAGGTCGCCGGCGTTCGACGCATCGTCACCAACCACACCGGACGGGCCGGCGTCATCGTCGACCCGGTCGACGGTCACCCCGGATCCGCGCAGGTCACAGTGTGTGACAACGTTGCAGCGAGACGGATCGAAGCGGCGCTCCACGCCGAGGGCTACCGGGTTGAGGGGCGACCGGTCCCCGGCCCCGTCGTCGCCGTCCGTCTCACCGCGACGCCCCGGGCCTGACCTGTAGAAACAAAACGGCGGGGCGCCCCGCGCGGTGACCGTCCACCCCTACCCAAGGGCGAGACGGTCACCACGCGAGGCGCCCCGCCGGTGCATACTCATCTGTAATCAACCCGACCCGCCATTCAAGCCGGGCGGGCGGTATTCTCCCCCCGGACGGGCCGGAGAACATCGACGAACGCACCGCCACCACCATCCGACCCGTTACGCATTGCGGCGGCATGGACAACGAACGCGGCACGGCCACGGCTGGGATGGGCAGCCAAGGCCTATGGGGGCCGCGCCCGTTATCCCTGCTGACCGAGTTACCCGCAGAACTGCCGGTGTGCGGGGACGACGCGGTCCGACCCGCGCCATCCCCGCACCCGTGGCGGCCCCGGGCCTCACGGCCCGGCCGCCGGGCAGCGAGTCGGTGGGGGGCTTGGGTCTGTGCTTGCCGCGCGCTCTCCAAGCCCCCCGCCGTTCTCGCCGCCGTCCCCCCCTATGGAGATAGATCGCAGACAGCCCCGCCATTGCAACATGAAACTTCCACGGCCGTCCCGTAGGCGGGACCGGTGGCGGGGCCGTCTGCGCGCGTCCAGGTGACGTTTCTGGTGGCCCGGGCGCTTGTTGCGGCTCAAGCATCCGGGAGAGTCGACCGGAATCGTACAGCCGTGCGGATCTTCCGGCGGGGGTCTTCCGGGCCGCAGAATTTGCCCATTCAATCACCCAACGCGGGCAATATCTACCGGCGAGTTGCCGCTAAGATCACCCGCGCTCGGCGACCCGCCCAACGTTACCGCTGGTCGATATCCGGGCCACCGCGGGCCGCCCACCCCCACGCGCTCGCCGTTGCCAGCGACCGCCCAGGGCCCGCGCTTCACGGTCGATCCGCCGCCGTCTCTGGCGTCGCCAGGCACCACGACGGGTCGGCCGGGTCCGGGGCCACCGCGGCCGGCTGCCCGTCGACCAGGACACGGAACCGGACCGGCCCGTCCAGCTCGCCGGCGGCCCGCCGGTCAAGCTGGACGGCCACAACCCGCTCCGGCTCCGCCGCACCGATGATCAGCGGCACGCCCTCACCCCTCCCACCAGCACATCCCACCAGCCCGTCACGTGTAGGTGACGATCGGTGCGACGTGGAAAAAGTTCGCCGACTCGTCGTCCGGCGGCGCGTCGTTGACCTCGGTCCCGTACCGGTACTCCGCGAGGGGCACCCCGCCGCTGGCCGAGTACAGGCGCTCCGAGCTGGACCGCAGCGGCAACGTCAGCCCGGTGACCGCGCTGTACCCGTAGCGGGTGGTGTGCACGGCCGCCATGTACGTCACCCCGGCCACGATCGGGATCGGGGTGTCCCACTCGACGTCGAAGTAGCGGCCCCGCAGGGCCGGCTCGGTGTACGTCTGCAACCCGATCCGCGTGTTGGTGTCGTCGTTGTACGCCACGATCCGCGGCGACCCCGCCGGAGCGGTGGGCGTGACCCACACCCGCATCCCCGTCCACGACCCGTCCGCCGTGGAGGCGAACCGGGTGCCGAGGGTCAACCAGGTGCCCTCGTTGTGGTCGGTGCTGCCCGCCGGCGTGGCCATCGTCCAGGACTCGACCGACCCCGACCCGCCGTCGTCGAACCACTCCACCGGCGTCGGCAGGGTCAGCCCCGGCATTAGGGTCACGGCCTCGGCGCCCATGTCCGCCAGCATGTTGATCGTTGCCTGCTGGAGGACCGGCGACGTGTTGTCGCCGCCCTGCTGGTAGGTGTTGGCGTTGTCCAGGCCGAGCGCCCAGTTGACGGTCCCGGCGCCGAACGCGATCGCCCCGTCCCCGCCGGGGTGGATGACGAGCCGGTGGTTGGCCCAGCCGGCGGCCTCGTACTCGTCGCCGGGCCCGGTCAGCAGCAGACCGGACGGGATGTCGTACGTGGCGCTGGACGCGTAGACCGCGTCGGGGTGCGGGTCCGCCAGGTACGCCGCTCCCGGGCTGTTGGTGCCGTCCGGGCCCCACGTGTCCCACTCGAACCCGAGGATCTGGCCCGGGCTGGTCCACACCTGCCCGGCGGTGAGCGAGGCGACCGCCGTGTGTCGCCACAGCGGCGACGCCGAGAACCCGCCGTCGTAGGGCACGACCAGGGACCGCAAATCCGGCCCGTTGACCACGAAGATCGTCCCCGTGAGCGTGTTCTCCGGCTGGTCGCCGCCCTTGCCGGCGCCGTCCGGGTCGCGCCACGTGCCCGTCCACTCCGGCCGGGCGAGGCTGCCCCGCGACCCGATGGTGCTCTTGTAGCACTCCCACGTGCGCGGCCGCCCGCCGGCGTCGGCGTCGCTGCCGACCAGCCGCCAGAAAACCTCGTTACCGGCCGAGGAGAACACGTGGACGCCGGCCGCCTTGGCTGCCTCCCAGCCGGAGCGCATGTTGTCGCTCCAATACTCGTTGTGGCCGACGAACATGGCCGCCCCGACGTTGCCGAGCAGCTCCCCGTCCGGGTCTCCGGCCGCGTCGAGGCACGCGTAATACTTGACGTCGATGCCGTTGCGCTCCACGAACCGCAGCATCGGGAACTCGGCGGTGAAGAAGTTGCTCCACTCCACCGCCCCGTAGGAGCGGCCCGGGTCGCACGCTCCCCGGTTGACGACCGGCCGGTTGTAGCTGACGTAGCGCGCGCAGTCCTCGTGGTACTGGTTGACCGCCACCCCGTAGTAGAGGCTGTTGCCGCCGTACAGGTTGGCGCCGAGCCCACCGAACGCGTTGTACGCCTGCCACGTGGAGTCGGCGGGCATCATCATCAGCGCCGCGGCCCGGTCGTCGTCGCGCACCACAAACATGACGTGCGACGCCCCGCCGCCGGTGCGGTTGAGGCGCAGAACGTACACCCCGGACGGCGTCCACGCCGGCGGCGTCCACGTCAGGGTCGTCGACCAGGCCGCGCAGTCCACCGACGGCAGCGTCGTGTCCGGGTCCACGTCCGCCGGCGCCGGCTGGGCCTGGCTCGCGGCGAGCTGCGGACCGGACGGGGTGAGGGTGGCGTACCAGCGGGCGCCGGTGCCGCCGTACCAGCCGAGCCGGTACAGCTCCGCCGACCAGCCGACCCCGTCCGACTGGCCGATCTTGAAGTTCGCGGTCTCGTCCCTGTTGATGCTGAACCCGTCGCAGAACCCTTGGAGGGAGGCGATGCCGCCCAGCTCCCCGACGGGCAGGTCCCACGTCGACCGGGCGGTGCCCGGCAGGGCGTTCTCCGCCGCCACGATGGTGGAGGCGTAGCCGACCCGCATGTCCAGCCACCCGGTGCGGCCCGCCGACGTGGTGACGGTGGCGCGGACCACCGCGACGCCGGCGCCGGCCGGCGCGGTGTACGTCGGCGCCGCCACCGTGGTGCTGGACAGCGACCCGCCGCCGGAGCGCACCGACCAGGAGTAGGAGGCGAGCGTCTCCCCGCCGGCCAGGTCCGTCGCGGCGATACCGGCGAGGGACACCGCCTGGCCGGAGAGCACCGGCCGGTCCGGGTTGACCAGCGCCAGGTCCCCGCCACCGCCGACGACGACGGCCTCGTGCAGCACGTCAACGTAGTAGCCGGTGGCGTTGTACGACTGGTCGGGGTAGGCGTCGCCGCGCACGTACCGGCCGTTGCCGAGGATGCGGGGCTCGTCGTTGGACCGCGGCCCGGTCAGCGGCCCGTTGGTGATCCCCACCGAGGCGAACAGCTCCCCGCGGAACGGGTACGCGACCGTGCCGGCCGCGCCGGCCAGGTACACCGCGGCGACCAGCGACGCGCCGACCTCGACCGGGTAAGGGGCGAACGTCACGACGTTCCACGCCCCGGCGGTGGGGCTGCTGAACGGCACCCGCCGGAGCTGGGCGCCGGTCAGGTTGTCGTACAGCACGTACGTGGCGGTCATGCCGGCCGGGATGGTGGTGGGGAACAGCCACCGCCCGCCGGTGATCTGCCCCGGCGTGTTGACGTTGATGACCGTGCCGAGGGTGAGCGCGCTGTTCGGCTCCGACCACGACGGGTTGGCCGGGGTTTGGTCGGTGAACAGGGACACCGTCTCGGTGGGTGTCTCGTCGTCGGGCCCGTAGCCGACCGCCATCCCACCGACCCACGCCTTACCGGCCGCGTCTGCGAGCGCCCACGCGCCGCCCTGCCGGACCTTTGCGACTGCCACCTACGCGCCTCCGCTCGTGTCGATCCACACCGACCCGTCGGGCACGGTGAGCCCCAGGCTCGCCGGGTCGACCGGACCCGCGAACAGCCGGGCGTCGCTGGCCACGACGTACGTGGTGCCGGTCCACCGGTAGCCGGCGACCCGGTTGAGGTGGTCGTGCGCCGTCGCCGCCTTCGCGTTGAGCGCGTCCGTCAGCCCGGACACCTGCTCGATGCTGTGCCCGTGCGAGGACGGCGGGAACGTGGCCGGCTTGCCCGTGACCGCCTCCCACGCCACCGACCCGCCGCCACCACCACCGGCGGCGACCGCGCTGTCCACGTACGCCTTGGTGGCCGCGTGCGCCGCCGCGGTCGGCGTGGGCACGGACAGCGGCCCGGTCATGGTGTCGCCGGCCTTGGACACCGCGTACGCCTCCGACGCGGCCCGGGAACCATCGGCGAGCACCAGCGCCCCGGTCATGGTGTCGCCGGCGCGGTCGACCGCGTCGACCTGGCCGATCAGCAGCGCCCGCGGCCCGTCGCCCGCGCTGGCCCACATCTTCCGCACGTTGTCGGGGCCCTGCACCGGCGGGATCTGCCCCAGCCCGAACCCGTCGGTGCCGTTGGACGCGGTGACCGCGGTGACCGCGGAGCCGGCCTCGTTGCGCAGGTCGGTGTAGCGGGTGCCGCCCGTGCGGGCATTCCAGAACGTGACGGTGACGCCGCCGACGATGACGGCCTCAGCGGCGACGACACCCGGGAGGGTCACCCCGTCGCCGGTGGTCATCCCCCAGTCGGAGATGCCGGCGCCGAACCAATAGCGAGCCACAGAGGGGTCCTCCTAAGACCAGATGGCGGGGTAGGCGATGGGCTGGCAGAGGATGAAGTTCGACGTCGACAAACCGCCGTAGAGGTACGCCTGAACCAGCCCGTTGTCCGAGCGGATCGACAGGCGGCCCTGCGTGCCGCTGGCGGAGACCCCGGACTCGATGGCGAACGGCGGCCGGAACGCGGGCGGGAGGGTGCCCAGGTCGACGTACGTGTTCGCGGGCACGTTCCCGCCGGTGCGCTGCGGCGAGAGCTGGAGGTACACCCACCCGTTGCGGCGGCGCAGGTTGTTGAGCGCCGCCGACCAGCCGAGCGCCGCGCCAGCCGTGTTGACCAGCGGCAGCGCCAGGTTGCCGGAGTCGTCGCCGACGACGATCAGGTCCGAGCCGGTGGAGAGGATCTCCCGGCCGGTGTCCGTCTCGAACCAGCGCCGGCCCGGCTCGTGCGGCGGTCGGGTGCTGCTGGTGCAGATGATCTGCCCGTCCTTGCCGACGTACCAGGCGCGCGGGACACACTGGGCGGCGTCGGTGACCGCGTCGTTGTACGGGATCGTCACCTCGGCCAGCGGCAGGTCCCACACCCCGGTGGAGGTGTCCTCCCCGTACGTGGGGGAGGGGGTGACGGGGTTACTCGCCGCCGGCGCTCCCTTGATCACGACCGGTGTGGCGTTCCACGGGTTGCGGGACTGGCGCAGCACCACCAGGTCCTTGCGGGTGGTACCCGGCGTGGTGTTCGGGTCCACCGGCAGCGACCGCTCGGTGTCGCCGGACTCCCACCGCAGACCACGGATCAGCGCCGCCCGGTTCGCGCGGATCTTCACCCCGAGCAGCGACGAATCGGCGTACACCAGCGCCGGCAGCGACGGCGACCCGATCAGCCCGTCGGCCGCCTGCGGCGACGTCAGGTCTTCGTACTCCCGAGGGGTGACGACCCGGGCGTTGTGCGCGACGGTCGGGTAGGCGTAGTCAGCCACGGCCCCTCCTAAGTGGTGGTCGGGATTTCGACGAAAGCGCCCCGCCGGGACAGGGCGCGCAGGATGTCGCGCTGGAGCGCCGCCGCGGGGTTGAGCATCTGGGCGGAGCCGACGCCGATGACCGGGCTGACGGTTTCGCCGTCGGTGGGGGTCGCGTCGAACTGGACCGCGGAGACGATGTCCGGCACGTCCGGCAGCCCCGCGTACGCCTCGACGGCGACCAGGTCGCCCAGCTCGTAGTCGCCGTACTGCTGGCCGGGGATGTCGGCGGCCACCACGGCGAGGCGTTGCACCTCCGCGCCGCCGGCCAGGTCCTCGTCGACCGCGGCCTCCAGCGCGGTCAGGTTCTCGGCGCCGGCGGCGTCCACGAACGTTTCCAGCCGCCACCAGTCACCCGGGTCGCCGCGCTCGACGATGATCCGGGACGCGTCGGCGCCCTTCCCGCCGCCGATACCGACCGTGGCTTTCGGGGCCTCCGGCTCGTGTTTGACGCCGAGCAGGTTCCCCGCCGACCGGGAGAACCAGATCCGGTCGGTGCGGTCGGTCGGCGCGTACACCCCGAACTCGATGTTGGTGCCGACCTGCTGGGTGCGGAAACCGACCCGGCCGCCGGCGAGCGCGACGATGCCGCGCAGGTCGTCGGTGACCGGCTGGAAACGCGTCGACCAGGTCACCGACCCGGTCAGCCCCGCGGACGGGCCGAGGACCAGCCGGGGGATCCGCCGCGGTGTGAGCGCGCCCGGTCCGGCGTTGGCGTTGACCAGCGCCCGCATCAGCACCTCCGGGGTGCCGGTCTGCTCCCACCGGGCGACGTCCTGGTCGGACGCAGCGGCCGCCGGGTTGGGGTAGGACAGGCGGCCGGCGATGAGCGCCAGGTCCTCGGCGAACCGGACGGTCAGGTCCCCGTACCCGTCGAAGCCGTGCCGCTCGGCGGTCCAGTCCAGCCAGCCGCCGTACTCGATCGGCCCGGCGATGAGGATCCGCCCGTTGCGCTCGATGACCGCCCGCGCCCGCGGGGTGCGGACCGCGGCCACCAGCTCCGGCGACGCCGGCGCGGTGAACTCCCCGGTGCCGACCTCGTTGAACCGCAGCGTCACCGAGATCGACGTCCAGTCGTCGACCTGGTCGGAGATCGGCGTGAGCTGGTCGTTGGTGATCCAGATGGTGTACTCCGCCGGCATCGGCGCCGGCCCCCACTTGCCCATTAGGCGGTCTCCCACCGCGGGTAGAAGGACAGGGTCAGCCGGGTGGCCGGGCCGCCGCCGGTGACGGCGAAGTCGAGGTCGTTGGCGCCGGGGTCGAGCCGCCACAGCACCGACCCGGGCCGCACCAGCGCCCCCATGACCGGCTCGCCGTCCTGGTCGGTGACCCGGCCGGGGCGGGTGGTGATGTCCAGGTACTCGCCGGGCCCGAGGTCATGCGCGATGGTGAACGCCTGGCCGCGGGTGTTGTTCGTGGCGACGAGTTGGGTGGCGGGGCCTTCCAGTCGCCACGTCGGCCACGCCTCGACCTGCCCGGGGTTGGTGACCGTCACCGCGTCGCCCAGCACGTCACCGGACGAGATCATCGGGTACGGGGCGAAGTAGTCGTCCACGTCGCCGGAGGACCACGGGATCTTGATCGGTTCGGGGGCGCGCCAGTGCCCGTCCGGGACCAGCAGCGACAACTCAGGGGTGTCGTCGAGCCACCCGCCGCCGGGCTCGCCTTCCATGCCGCCCTGGTAGTGGCAGAGGACCTCGCGGGCCGACCCGTCCGGGCGGGTCAGCCGGAACAGGCCGGGGCCCTTGCGTTTCGTCTTGGCCAGCGCGTCACCGATGGCCCGCCACCGGGCGAGGAACCCGAGGTGGGTGCGGTCCCGGATCCGAACTGGCCACACCAGCGTCCGCGGGAGGTCCCGCACGCCGGCGACGACCACACCGCCACGCGGGTCCGGCCGGGTGATCAGCTCGACGGGGGTGATGCCGTAGCCGGTGACCGCGTTGAGGGTGAAGAACTCCTGCCCGGGCGGATTCATCGCCCACTCGACGCCGTCGGGGTCGATGAACGTGGGCACGTACTCGCCGGGGTTGATCGGCGTCGGCCGCACCACCGGCGGCCGCGGCGGCGCCGGCGGCGGCGGGGGAGTGGTGACGAGAGCGCCCACCAACAGCGGCATCAGCCACCACCACCTCACGTGCCGGCCCGCCCAGGGCGGGGTCCTGGTCGGATCGCGCGACACCGGCCGACCCTCGGGCAGGGGCCGGCCGGTGTCGGGTGTTACGAGATGACGGGTCAGCCCTTGCGGCCGACCCGGGCGCGGGCGTCGAGCTGCCGCTGGTGGCCCTGTAGCTCGCCGAGCGTCAGCGGCCGCCCGTGGTTGTTGACGGTGAGACTGTTGTTGACCGTCGTCTGCCCGCCGCTCGACTGGCCGGCCGGCACATACCGGCCGCCGTACCAGCCGGCGCCGACGGCCAGCAGCCGCTCCCCGCGGGCCCGCTCACCGAGGCGGGGCACGAACAGCTCCCCGCCGGTGCTCTTCTCCGCCCACCCGTACATCGGCTGCGCGCCGCCCGGGTAGATCGCGGCGGCGCCGAGCATCCCCAGCCCACCGCCGGCGGCCATGTAGACGCCGCCGCGCTCGTTGCGCTGGAGGGTGATCCGCCCGTACGTGCGGATCACACTGTCGATCATCGCCGACGGCCAGCCGGCCTTGGCGAGGATCGCGCGGAGCTGCGCGAGGTACCCGTTGTAGCGCGCGGTGGCCTCCCCCGCGTTACCGGTCAGGGAGAACAGCGACTGGGCGCCCGTCTCGGCGAGCCCGAGGAAGTCGAGCACCGCGGCGAGGTTGTCGCGGCCGCCCTCGGTGCCCACGTCCACGCCGGGCCGGTTGAGGCTGATCCGGTCGGCGAGGTCACCGAACCCGGCGTTCGCGGCGATGTCCGCCCGCGCCCACGCCACGTAGGTACCGGAGTTGGACGGCGCCGCCGGCGCGGCCGAGGTGGTGAAGTCGGGCCGCTGCGCCAGGGCGAGCAGCGAGTTGATGGTCGACGCGTTGACCTTCTGCTGCTTGAGCGTCGCCCGCAGCCGGGCGATGTGCTCGTCGTACGCCTTGTTGGCCGCCTTCACCGACCCGGTCTCGTCGTACTTGGTGCGGGCGGCGTCCTGCGCGGCCTGGATGGCCGCGTAGACCGCCGACCGGTTCTCTCGGCCCTTCGCGGTGGAGAGGGCGAACGAGCGGCCGTTCTCCTTGAGCGCGGCCGACAGGGCGGCGACGGCGTCGCGGGCCCGCAGGTACGCCTGCGCGTAGTCCAGCCGGGACGCAGTGATCGGTGACGGCGCGACCGGCGCGGCCTCCACGTTGACCAGACCCGACGCGGCCGCCCGGACTCCGCCGCGGCGCATCGGCATGAACATGCCGCCGTACCACGACGCGGCGATCGCCAGCAGCGCCCGCCCGCGTTCCCGGTCGATGCCCTTGCGGGGCAGGAACAGCTCCCCGCCGGTCTCCCGCTCGGCGAACTGGTACAACGGCGGATCGCTGGCCGGGTAGATGTCCGGGCGGACCAGCCCCGACGCCGCGGCGATCGGCCGGCCGTACGGCACCGAGTAGCCGCCTTGAGCCCGGGGCAGGTGCACGCCGCCCTTCGCGTCCTTCGTCAGCGTGCCGGACCCACCCGGGCCGCTGACGTGGTAGCTGCCGGCGAGGCTCCCGCCGGCGATCTTCGTGCGGACGGTGACGGTGACGGTCTTGTTGTTGATCCGGTCGACCGCGGCCTTGGCCTCGGCGAGCCGCCGTTTCGCCTCGTCGGTCTTCGCCCCGACGATCACGACCTTCCCGTCCGGCAGCACCTTGACCTCGTAGCCGGCGTCGCGGAGTTTGGCGATCGCGTCTTCGGTCTTCGCGTCGACCTTGACGTCCTTGTCGGGGATCTTGAAGATTTCCCCCGCCAGGGCGGTCGCCGCCGCGGCGGAGCCGGTCATCTTGGTGGCCAGCTCGATGAACTTGTCGCGGGCGGAGTTGAGGATCGGGATCCCCGCCTGGGTGTCCCCGGTCCGCTTAACCTCGGCGTCGGCGGCCTCCGTCGCGGCTTTCTGGATGCCGATCAGGGCTTCCATGCTCTTGCGGCCCGCCTCGGTGCCGAGGTTGATCTCGTTGGTGCCCTTCTTCGTCACCCGCCCGTACTCGTCGACCACGTCCTTGGCCGTGTCGTACGCGTCCTCGAGGCGGATCTGCCCCTCGACGGCGCTGATCGTCTTCCCGTTGATCAGGTCCATCGTGGTGGCCAGGTCCTTACCGGCGAGGGCGGCTTCCCGGAAGCTGCCGCCCATCAGCTTGGCCCGCTCACCGGTCGCGGCCATCCCCGCCGCCCCGGTCGTCGCCGACGCCCGCAGCTTGTCCAGCTCGGCGGTCGACGACGGCAGCAGCTTCGCAAACTCGACCATGTCCAGCCCGGACGCGTTGAAGGCCTGATTCCACAGGTCTTGGGCGCCGGTCAGGTCCCCGGTCGTGCGGGCGTACGCGGCCAGCTCGGCGTCGAGCGCTTGTATCCGCTCGACGCTGCCGGTCCACGACCCGCCCTGGAAGATCTCGTTGAGGTTCTTGACCGGAGGGACCAGCGCTTCGATGGACCGCCCCAGCTTGGGCAGCCACCTGTCTGAGGCGGCCCCGGCGATCTTGCCCATGTTCTCGAAGTCGTTGCCGAACAGGCGGTCCAGCTCGCCGCCGATCTTGCCCTTCTGGCCGAATTCCTCCAGGGCGCGGCCGAGCGCCTCCACGTTGGGCGCGCTGCCATCGAACTGGTCGAGCACCGCCCCCGCGACCTGGAGCCCGACCAGCGCGGCCGCGGCCTTCCCCGCACCAGCCGCGGCGCCCCGCAGCCCACGACCGGCCCGTTCACCGGCGACACCCGTACGGCCCAGCGAGGTCGCGGCCCGGTCGGCGGCGCCCTGCATCAACCCGAGCGCCTTGGTCAACTTCCCGGCCACCACCGCGCCGGCGATCAGCACCAGCACAGTCCCCTGGATGGTGTCGGGGAGGCCTTGGAACAACCCGAAAACCACCTGCAGCACCCGGGAACCAGCGGCGAGCACGTCGAACATCGTGCGCAGCGCGTCGGCGGTGGCCGGGTCGGCCAGGGCGTCGCGGGCGATCGCGCCCAGCGGCCCGAGCACGTCCCGCAGCCCTTCGTACGCGGTGGTGAGGGTGTGCACGATGCCGGCCACGTCACCGGACGCCCGGCCGCTGGCGATGTACCGGTCCAGCGACGCCGCGGTGTCGGCGAGGGTGCCGCCCTGCGCCTGAACCTCGGACATGACCATGCCGGTCAGGGCGAGCACGTCGCCGGCGATGTCCATGAACAGGCCGGCGCCCTCGGCGCCGCGGCGGAAGTATTCCTCGAGGGAACCCGACCGGGCGGCCCGCTCGACCTTGGCGTTGAACCGGTCCAGGGAGTTGATCAGCCCTTGACCGAACGCGCGGGCGAGCGGGTCGGCGCTGGTGACCAGCGTCGAAATCGACCGGACAGTCGCCGGGATCCGCGCGTTGAACAGGTCGAAGAACCAGTCAGCGCCGGCGCCGGCGGTCCGGAACGCCGCGGTGAAGCTCGGGTCCATGACGGACGCGGTGATCTGCGTGAACGCCTCGTCCCAGTCGTCGGCGAGGTCGAACAGGCTGCCCCGCACCCGGGGCAGCACATCGGTGGCCAGCGCGTTGAGGTTGCGGGCCGCGTTGTCCAACGTCCGGTCCTGTAGCCCCTGCCGGAACCCCGACATGGCCGGCTGCAACCGCTTGACCTCGGCGACGACCGCGCGGGCGTTACGGCCGAGCCCAGCGAACGGATCGTCGCTCTTGAGGACCTCCCCGGACGCCTTCCCCACGCCCTTGAGGCTGGTGATCAGCACCCCGCCGGCCTGCGCCGTGCCGAGCAGCATCGGCGGCAGCGCGGCGCCGGCGACGGCGGTGGCGGACAGCACCCCGGGCAGGATCTTGATGGCGCCGCCGGCGGCGCCGAGCGCGGCGACACCGGCGGCCGCGTACAGCATCCCCCGCTGGTGGCGGCGGCCCGCCGCCTCGTACCGGCGGCCGGCGGCCTCGTATCGGCGGCTGGCTGTCTCGTACTGGCGGCTGGTCGTCTCGGTCCGCCGGCCGGCGGCCTCGGTCTGCCGGCTGCTGCGGTCCATCGCGTCGCCGGCGGCGCGCGACGACTTGGCCATCTCCTGCTGGGCGGCAGCGACCCGCCGGCTCATCCGCTCGGCCTCGGTGCCGCCGCTGATGTAGTCCCGCGCCACCATCCGCAGACGTACGGTCACGTTCCGCTCGGTCACCGCCGCCCCTCTCGTCTATGCTCGGCGGGCCTCTTCGGGAGTCGGCCCCCGGTCCGCCGGGGGCCGCCCCTCTCTACCGGCGCCGCCGCATCGACCGCGGCTTCTTGGCGACCAGCACCGCCGACCAGATGGAGTACGACGCGAGGTGCGCCGTCGACTCGTCTTTCTGCTGCCGCTCCTCGGCCCGGTGCAGCGCCTTGCAGGCGAAACACTCGTCGGGCCCATCCGCGACCCACCCATGCGCCGACTCGGGGTTGTCCTGGTCGTTGGCCGGATCCATGGTCTCGTCCAGGTGGTGACCACACCGCCGGCACAGCCCGCCCTCCCAGTGCTGGAGGGCAAGCATCAGGGACCGCTCCCGGCTGTCCCACTCCGGTTCGGTGCGGGTCACCCACGCCGCCGGCCGGCCGTCGTCGGTCCACGCCGTGACCTTCGTGTACTGGCGGGGCTCCCACCCGTCGAAGCGTTTGAGGCTGGCGCCGAGCTGCCGGGCGGCGGTCAGCCGCCGCCGCAGCTCCGGGTTGGCGCCGAGCCTCGCCGCTAGAAAGGGATGTCCTCGTCTCGCCGGTTCACCTCGGCGGCCGCGGTCCACAGCCGGTCGAACTGGGCGTCGGTGAGGACCGGTTCGAGCTTCGCCCACCGCGCGTCGGTCATCGTCGGCGCCGCGATGCACGCCCGCACCAGCGCCGGCACGAACGTCGCCGAGTTGTAGCCGTTGTAGTCGCGCGGGTCAATCCGCCCGGTGGTCGCGTCCTTCCGCGGCGGGTGCGCCTGCAGGAGCAGGTTGTAGTCCGTGGACGGCAGCGCCCGCACGATGAACGTCACCAGCTTGGCGCGCATCTTCTCGACCAGCTCGTCGAGCCGGTCCTGCTCCGGGTCACGCTCGGCGGGCTCCGGCGCCGCCGGAGCCTTGCTGGACAGCCGCACGTCGTCCTGCCCGAGCGCGGCGGCCGCCGCCGCGGCGTTGCGGGCGGCGTCACGCTTGTCGATGCGGTCCTTGACCTCTTCGTACTCCCGGCGCAGCTTGCCGTCCAGGCACAGCCGCACCGCCTGCTCGGGCAGGGACGCGCCCTCCACCAGGGCGTCGAAGTCGTCGTCGCTGGTGCCCACGATCGGGGCGCCGGTCTGCTCGGCCACGTGGCCTCTCCTTCGGATGATCCGGGCGGGGTGGGCGGGGAAAAGCAGGGTGCCGGCCCGCGTACTCCCCGCCCGGAGGTACGCGGACCGGCACGACTAGCGGCCCGGGCCGGCTACGCGGCGACGGGCACGTCCTCGGCGACGGCGCCGACGATGAACGGCTTCTGCACGATCGCGTGCACGGAGTTGCGGCCGGGGGTGCGCTTGCGCTGCTTGCCCATCTCGACCGGGTAGATGTCGAACTCCTGCCCGGCGGCGACCGGCACCTCCGAGTCGATGCCCCACCGCAGCGCGATGAACCCGCGGGTGCCCGCCGCGAGGGCCAGCCGGGCCTCGTCGTCGGACGGGCTGGACTGGTTGAACACGTACGTCAGTTCCATCGTCTGCGTGAAGTCGCCCCGGTTCTCGAAAACCTGCTTCGAGCACAGGCGGGCGTCCTCGACGTTGTTCTCGCTGGTCTCGGTGGTCAGACCGTCGCCGGTGAGGTAGCAGGTGATGTCGAGCACCGCGCCGGCGGTCAGCTCGGCCACGCTCGCCCCGGACAGGTAGTTCGCCAACGTCGGCACGAACAGCGCCAGCATGGTGCCGTTCGTGTTGACGCTCGCGGGAATCGGCTGCGTCATCGGCGCCCGCCCCTTCTGGTCTTGGTGTCACCGCCGGCGGGCTCGCCGGCGGTCTCGTCGGACTGCTCTCCGCCGGCGGGCGCCGGGGGGATGTCGCCGGCCGGCTCGTCGCCGGCGGGCTCCTCGACGGGCGGGGCCGGGGCGGCGGGCTCCTCACCGTCGGTGGTCTGCTCGGCCGTCGGGTAGGGCAGCGGCGGCCCCGGGTCGACGGCCGGTTCGGCGGGCTCCTCGGCGACGGCCGGCCGCGACGACCGGCGGGCCTTCGCGGTCCGCCCGGCGGGCCCGAAGTTGATCGGGTAGTCGGGGACGACGGTGGCGCCCTTACGTCGCCACAGGTCGACCCGGTCGGACCGCACGTCGAAGCGGCCGGCGCCGCCCTCGTCGGTGTCCTGCATCCACACCCACGCCCGCCGCCCGCCGAGGTCCGGCACGCTGCCGTCCTCACCGGTGCGCAGGGCACCCGGGAACGCCCCGGGCGTGGTGTCTGTCGTGTCGTCGGCCATGCCGGGGTCACGCTCCTCTGTTGCTGGTAGGGCTGGACATGAGCCGGAAGAACAGGACGGTCGTCCAAACCACCTGGCCTTCCGGTGTCGGGACCGGGTCGCGGTCGGGTCGCGCCGCGGCGCCGTCGAGCTGGAAGTCGCCGACCTGCCGGCCCGCGATGGTCGGCTTCCGGCGGTGCAGGGCCAGGGCGAGCCGGTCGACCGCGCCGAGCACGTCGGTGGGGGTGAGCCCGGCGACGGTGGCCTGGGTGACGGTCTCGACCTCTTGCCCCCACCCGGCCATCCGCTCCGCCTCGCTGACCGGGGTGCCCGGCGCCGACCAGAACACGACGTACGGGAACGCGGGCGGCTCGGGTACGTCGTCCAGGTAGCAGGTGACTGCCGACCCCATGGCGTCCAGGCCGGCCCGGGCGAGGGCGACGATCGCCGCGGCGTGCGCGACCGAGGGCTCCAGGTCAGCCACCGCCACGCACCCCCACCATGCCGCCGTCGAACGGGTCGGAGATCGCAGCGACAGCCGCGGCGAACTGGGGCCCGACGCGGTCCAGGGCGGGGCCCATGAACGCCCGCGGCGCCATGTTCCGGGTGCCCCACTCGACGTACACCGCGTACCGGGCGGTCGCGGAGATAGCCGCCTCGAGCACCCCGCCACCCATGTGGAGGGTGAAGTCGGGCGGGCCGATGGTGCTCTTGAGGTGACCGGTGCGGACCGGCGCGAACAGCTTCGCCAGCGCCTCCAC
Organism: Micromonospora sp. NPDC049366; assembly: GCF_044466625.1. Taxonomy (NCBI): domain Bacteria; kingdom Bacillati; phylum Actinomycetota; class Actinomycetes; order Micromonosporales; family Micromonosporaceae; genus Micromonospora; species Micromonospora sp. NPDC049366. Next base: position 5,948 of record NZ_JBITMV010000023.1, on the reverse strand, counting down.
CTGATAGGCGGAGGCCTTCACCACCGCGGCGCCCTGCCGGCCGATCCGGTGGTTCTTGACCCTCAGCTCCTCAGCGATGGTGTTCATTTCGTCGATGCCCTCGACCCACACGCTCGCCACGGCTCACCCCCCGGGAGTCGTCGGCGGATGCAGGTCGGCGCCGAGGTTGCGCTGGAGCACAATCGACGCGCCCGGCGCCGCCGTCACGTACAAACGCACCCCGGCCAGCAGCGGGTCGTCGGCGTCGAGCACGTCGACCAGGTCGCCCAGCTCGGGCAGCACCCCGGCCGGTACGGGCACCACCGACGCGTCGACCAGGTCGACGGGCACGGCCACCAGGTACGCGGCGGTCGACAGATCCCGCTCCCCGGTCGACCCGGCCGGGCTGGTGCCGCCCTGCGACTGGACCCGGCCGGGCCCCTCGTAGTAGCGCTGCGGCGGCAGCTTCGGCGTCGCACCCGTCACCGGGTCGCGTACGCCGAGGCGGCCCGGTTTCGACAGCCGCAACCGGGCGGTCATGGTGCCGAGCACCGCCGGCTCGTGGTGCGGCCGCCACCGCGGGTGGATGAACCTCGTGTTACGCAGCGGCACCAGCTCACCCCCCGCCGCGGCGGCCGCGCCCAGCGGGCCCGGTCATAGCTGGATGACGCCCCGGGTGACGTTGGCCGTCGCCGACCAGGTGATGACGGCCTGCCGGTTGGCCTCGGGGTCGGCGTACAGCGGCAGCAGCGGGATCACCCGCAGCTCCGACGCGGCGACCGTGATCACGTTGTCGGGCACGTCCTCACCGGTGGCGGTCTTGCCCGGCACGGCGATCGTGACGGTGATCGGATCGTCGCTGCCGTTGTTGACCAGCAGCGCCCGGTGGTTGCCGGTCTTCGCGGTGTCGCCGGCGGCCGCCGCGGCCAGCCCGGCGGCGACACCGTCCGGGCCGGGCTGCTTGGCCAGGATCTCGGCCATGCTGTCTCCTCACGTACGCGGGTGGGCCCGCACGACGAACGCCCACACCCGGGCGGGTGTGGGCGTGGGGTTGACCAGCGCGAACAGCGCCGGGCTTCCTCTTTTCGCAGATGGAAAGAGGGGTTACCAGTCGACGCCGGGGTGGGTGCCGACGGCGGGCATGTCGACGAAGTCGAACCCGTACGCGTACGGGTCGGCGACGGCGCCGGCTTCCCCGTCGGCCTGCTCCCGTAGCGCCCGCGCCCGGTCTTGCAGCGCCTTGGCGACCGCCGGCCCGTCCGTCGACAAGTCCTGGGTGGTGATCTTCTTACCGATCAGGGTCTCGGACACCGCGATCGTTTCCAGTGCCGCGGCGGCGCCCCGCTTGACGTTGTCGCCCTCCATGGCGAGCAGCGCGCCGAGCTGGGCGTCGGTGAACAGCGGGAACGCCTCGTCGGTGTCGGTGATCAGCAGCCGCACCCGCCCGACCGGCTCGGCGGTGTCCAGGGTGATCGGTTCGGCGCCGGTGGTGTCCCGGCTGACGACGAACGTTCCGCCGGTCGCGTCGGCGGGCTGCCCGTCGACCTGGGCGGTGATCCGGTAGCCGTACGTGCCGGCCGCCGGCGGGACGTACGACGCGCGCCACACGCTCGTCCCGTCCTGGTGCTCGACGGTCATCGCCGCCGGGGTGTCAGTCCCGGGCCGCTGGACGGCGCCGGCGACGACCGCGTCGGTTACCGTGCCGAGGTCCCACTCGACGACGAACCGGCCGCCGATCCACAGCTCCCGCGCCATGCTCCCGCCTTTCCCTTGTGGTGTGGCGCGCCGGCGCCGGCGGCCGCAGCGTCGCCGGCGCCGGCGCGGGTCACTTCCCGGCGGCCGGCTTGCCGCCGGCGTTGCGACGCGCGGCCGTGGTGGCCTTGGCCGGCGCCTTACCGGCGGTCGCCTTGGCGGCCGGGCGCCGGGCGGCCGGCTTGCCGGCGGCCGGGTCGGCCACGGTCCCGCCGCCGCCGGCGCGGCCCGGGTCCTCGTCGGGGTCGGGAGGCGGCACCGCGGGCTCGCGGAGTTGCACGTCTCCATCCCCTCCCTTCCCCTTGCTGGTGCCGCTGGGCGCGGCCCCGTGGTTGTGCACCACGGTGCCGGCGTGCCCGTCGCGGATGTCGGTCAGCAGCGCGTTCTGTTCGGTCAGCCGGTCGTTCTGCTCGGCGATGCGGCCGTTCTGCTCGTGGATCAGGTCGCACAACTCGTCGACCAGCTCGGTGAGCAGCAGGGTCGCCCGGGCGTTCTCCGCCTGTTGCGGCGTGAGGTTGGCCCGGGCGACCCGCTCGGCGAACGACGGCCCGCGCTGAGTGCGGGCCACCGGTCAGGAGCCCTTGCCGTCGCTACCCACGACCATCCGCGGGTCGACGAAGGTGCCGCCGAACACGTGCTGCACCTTCTTCTCCTGCTGCGAGTGGTTGAACGACCACGGCACCTCGCCGCCGCCGATCCGCCGCATGTCGGGGATCTTCTCGTACAGCCCCGGCTGCTCGTAGCCGCGGAGGAACCCGACCTCGATGGCCGGCCGGCCGCTGGTGTCGGGGTTGGCGAACACCGCCCACGTGGTGTCGGCGTTGGCGGTGCTGGCCACCGTCGGGAGCCAGAAGTTCACCGACCGGCGGAGGTTCGCCGCGACGCCGTTGCCGCTGATGATGGTGATGTTGCCGCCCGGGCCGATGACCCGGTACTCCGTGGCGTCGATGATCTCCTGCGCCTGGAGCGCCAGACCCGGGCCGACGACCAGCTCGACCGCGGTGACGGCGATCGGGTTGCCCCGCTCGTCGGTCCGCTTCATCAGCTTGGTGATCGCGGCCTGGAGGCTGGTGCGGGTGAGCGCCGGGTTGCCGGTGAGGATGTTGTCGTTCCCGACGGTGAAGAACGACGTGTTGAGGCCGGACGGGCCCGCCCACAGGCTCGTGGCGAAGTACTCCTCGGAGTCGACGGCCGACTGGGCGAGGTCCTGGGGGAGCCGCGCGAACGCGTCGAGGTCGTCGTTGACCATCGCCTCGAAGGACAGACCGAACCCGGCCTCGTACTTCTTCACGGCGTACTTGTACTCGCGCTCGTCCTGGGTGCGGCGCTCGTGCTCGGACAGCTCCGGCGTCTCCTTGAGCAGCCCCCGGATGCCGCTGGTGGCGAACCGCTTCACCTCGCGGAAGTCGTTCACCAGCGCCCGGCGGCAGTAGTTGCGCCAGGTCGTCGGCGCGGCGGTGTACGCGCCGTAGAGCTGCCGGTCCAGGCTGTCCCCGAACAGGGCCGGGAACAGGTCGGTGGACATGGCCTCCGCGAACTGGTGCAGGCCGCGGCGGCCCCGGATGATCTCGTCGACGAAGCGCTCGGCCTCGAGGACCATGGTTTCCCACTGCGGGCGGCCGTACTGGGCGACGCCGGCCTCGCGGGTGGAGCGGCTGACGGCGGTCATGCCGCCGCCGCCGAACATGGCGCGGATGTCGTTGCCCCGCGCGTCGATCGCCTCCACCGTGGCAGCGAAGTGGCTGCTGGTGGGGCGCTGTGCGGTGATCGTCATGGTGGTTGTGGCCCCTTCTCAGCCGTGGAGGTCGACGACGGCCGTGGCGGTCGCGCCGGACGCGACGGCCTCGACGAGCGTGCCGAACCGCACGCCGTTGGTGTTGTCGCCGTTGATCTTGGGGGTGGCGGCCGCGTCGTAGTAGACGGGCGCGTTGACCGCGAGCGCGGCGTTGCCCGCCCCGTTCTCGCCCTTGACGGACAGCCGGTACGACCCGTTGAACTTGACCGTCGCGGCGCCGGCGGCGTCCTGGTCGGTCAGCAGCACGCACGGCCGGTCACCGACCAGCCCCGGGTCGCCGACCTTGCCGCCGGCCGCGGGCTGGGTGAGCTTCCGGTAGAGCTGGTCGCCGACCTCGTGGACCTGGAAGTCACGAACTGCCATCGGTCCTTACCTCTCTTTCTGGTGTCTCGGCCGATGCCCGGGCGCTCAGTTGCGCCCGGTCGCGGCGGCCAGCGCGGCCTCGGGGATCATGCCCCGCCGCTTGTACATGTCGACCAGCGCCTCCTTGGTGGCCTGGTCGGGGCCCGCCGACTCGGCGGTGCGGGTGGTGCCGAACGCGGCCGGCAGCGCACCCGACGGGGCGCCCGTGCCGGCGCCCGCGCCGGCGCCCATGCCGGTGACCCGGCCGACGCCGGCGGACTCGCCGAGCTGCGCGACGTACGCGCCCTCCGCCTTGATCGCGGCCTCGGCCAGCACACGCAGCCGCGGCTCGTCCAGGGCGCGGGACTCGGTCAGCGGCAGCGCCGCGGCCGGGAACTCCGCCCGCACGCGGGCCTGCGCCGGCGCCGGCAGGTTGGACTCGGCCAGCAGGCTGTCCAGGATCGGCGCGGCGGTCTCCCCGGCCCGGTAGCGGGCCAGCTCGTCGCGGGTCTCGTCGCGCTCGCGGGTCACGGTGGCGAGCTGCGCCTCGGCGGCCTCGCGCGCCACGACCTCGGGGCTCTTGTCGCCCATGTCGTTCTCCCTCGCGGTGATGTCGGGCGCGGGGCCCGTCTCGCTGCCCGCCGGCCGGCGGCCGGCGGTGGTCTCGGTGGTGGCAGCCGTGCTGCCGTCGGATCGCACCGGGTCGTACACGGTGCGGGGGCGGACCTCGACCCGGTCGCCGAGCAGCTCCACCCGGCCGTCGTCGCCGCGGCGGTACGACTGCTGCCAGGTGCGGTGCTCGGACGGGCCGTCGCCGACGTTGACGGCGGCCTCGAACCAGACGACGCCCCGGTCGGGGTCGTAGTCGCGGGTCCAGCAGTAGCGGTCCTTCCCGCCATAGGCGGCGGCCAGGGCGTCGGACAGCGCCCGGGCCTGCTCCTCGGCGGTGGCCTCCCGGGTGCGGGCCGCGGCGGCCTCGGCGGTGTCCGTGACGCCGTCGGGCGCCGACCAGCGGCCCCGCTGGTAGACCTGCGGGGCGTCGGCCTCGACCCGGGCGACGAACACGCCGAGGGCGTCCCCGATCGCGCTGGACAGGGTGATCCGCTCGGCGCGGGTGACCCGACCCTCCCCGTACAGCTCGTCGGCGAGCTGGGTGAACCCGAGGTGGATGCGGGACTCCACGTACGCGCCCAGCGACCCGGACTCGCGCAGCACCGCGGCCCGGCCGGCCGGTGACGCGGCGGCTTCCCGCGCCGACTCCAGCAGCCCGACGACGCGGCCGCCGGCGCCCGGCTTGGTGACGAAATCAACGCTCTGGCCGTACGTCAGCTCTTCCAGGACCAGGCCGTGTCGGCCCTCCGCCTCGCCGTACTCCCCGTGGCCGTTGCCGTTGATACTGACCCCGATGTGCGCCCACGCCTCGGCGATGAACGTCTGCCAGGGGGCGAACACGCGGGCGGTGGTCCGCATGACCACCCCGCCGCCGTCCTCCCGCACCGGCCACGGGTCCTCCAGGAACACGGCGGCGAGCGTGGTCAGGGACCGCTCCGGCCGTTCGTCCTGCTCGGACCGTCCGGGGTGGTCGATGAACATCTGCGTGCCCTTGGGGTACACCTTGGGCACATCGCGCTCGAGCACCGCGGCGGAGTAGTAGCGGCTGCCGCTGGTGTTCCACCCGGAGCGGATCACGTCGATGACGTACACGCCGCCGGCGCCGGGCTTGGCCTCGCGGATGCTGCCGGCCGCCTCGTGCAGCTCCACCCGCTCGGCGGTGACGGCGCTCTCCACGGTGGCCAGCGGCGCGGGGGGCGGCTCCAGTCGGCGGTGCTCGTGCGACCCGGCCGCCTGGACATCGCCGGCGAGGTACGGGGTGAGGTCGACGCCGCCGACCTCCACCCGGGCGGGCCGGGCGGTGGCCTGGGCCACGACGCGTCGGGTGGCGCGTCGGATGGCGGCGGCGGTGTTCGCCTCGACGGCAGCCCGGTACCCGGCGACCAGGCCGGCCTCCCCGGCGCGGTCGCCGAGGGCGGCCCGCATGGCGGCCGGCCGCTCGTACCGGCCGGGAACGCGCGTGCGGCGC